>JAQGNU010000207.1 GCA_028291645.1 Nevskia sp. | reverse complement strand
TCGCTGACATTTGGGCTGCAGCGGCAACGATGCTGGGGCTCGGCAAGGATCAGCTCCCTATCCTGAAGATCGCGGCGGCTGCACGTCCACGCATGCTGCATCTGCAATTCGCCCTGGAAAGCGTCGCCGCCACTTGCAATGACATTGCAACCGCTCTCGAGGCCAACGCCAGACTGGGTGACGGAGCTGAGGAAACGCTTCGAAGGATTGGACTGCTTCTTAACGCGCGGAAGTTCGCCGCCTGCCTAGAACTCGTAGAGGCCAGGCTTTCTACATTACCGCATGACCACCAGCTTTTCCCCACTGCGATCTGCTTCGGAATCGTCGCGGCCGACAAGATCGTTCAGCCGGATCGTGCCGACAACCTAGTAGCGATCCTAGAGAAGCTGCCGAACAACGCCGAACACCTCGCCTCTTTGAAATACTCGCGTGCGATTTCGCACAAAGGTTTGGCATCCGATGACGCGATTGCCGCGCTGGGCATAGCCTGGAAGGTCTCCCAAACGTCTTTGGGCCTCGGCATTCAGTACTTTCTGGCGCTGCCCGTGGATACGCCAGATGCGGCGGCGAAAGCGATTGCAGTAGCGCAGGATGTCCGGAAGCTTTCGCTACTGCCGAGCGACGCAGAATTGCATCTGGCTCAGGCCTATGTGACCACGTCAAACTGGCCCGCGTTACTAACGCTCGGCGAAGAGGGGACGGCCCGCTTCCCCCTTCAGGCACGCTTTGTAGCAGTAGCAGCATTTGCACTCGACAAGCTAGGCCGCACGGCCGAAGCTCGCTCAATGCTGGACGATCTGATCCAGAAAAGCTTGGACGATTCTCTCGCGGTCCACACCTACGTGCGGATTGCCGCGCGCAGCGGCTTCATCAATGACGCGATTCGCGTGGTCGAACAGATCGTTGGTCAGGAAATCGACAAGCGCAAGAAGTTGGGTTACCTCAGGATGCTCCACGAGCTGGTCGCGTCCCGAGAGCCTCAGTGCGCCCGTGCTGAACAAATTGCGTGGCAAATGGGTCAGCTTTCCGATCACGAGGATGAATCCGAAGAAGGCACGTTCTTAACGCTCTACATGACCTCGACGTTGTCGCCGCAGGTCTATGTTCCGCCTGAAAGGCAAACCGACTTTCGGCGTAGGCTTGGCGACTTTCAGAAGCGTTTCCCATCGTCGCGCCTGCTGTCCGGCTATTCGATGCCGGACAATCCGACGTTAGCAGACCTCGAGCGGATGATCGCATCGTTCGATCCTGGCTTCCGCGAACGGCATGAGCAAAAGCAGAAGCTCGAGAAAATGTTGGATCGCGGGGAGCTGCCGATCCCATACGCTTGGCGCCCGAGGCTCGCCCTCGAAAACGTCAGTGATACGCCGACGTTGTGGGAACTTGCCAAAACATCTCAGGCGATCCCTCAAAAGTATCGGCTGGGGATGGTGGGCGCCGACTGGACACCTGCTCCGGAAAGCTCGATCGCCGGGCGAATCCCCTTGCTTGATTTGCTGGCACTGTTGGTTGTGCACGACCTGGGGCTTTTCGAAGTGCTATTCGAGGTGTTTGGAACTATTGCCGTCGCACAAGGTGTGTTCGAGGAGCTACGACGTGTCACGGGGCCTATGACAGCGAGTTGGGGGCGGAAGACGTGTTTGAGCATCCAGGCCGAGTTGAAAAAGCGGTTTGACAATGTGCGATGCCCGACTGTTGCCGCGAAGGATGATGACGATAACGATTGGTCGGCACGCCTCGCAACGGACGAGATCAAGAAGTTGGCGGCATCAGGTGAATATCTCTTATACACCGATGATGCAATCTTTCGGGTATACGCCGACGTACCGACGTCGTTTCAACCAGTGTTCTGCACCCTGGACCTGTTGGCTATCGCGGATGCCCGTGGCTTAATGCCAATAGAGAGACTTGCGGCCGCCTACAGCGATCTCTGCAAGTGGAACGTCGGTATCGTCATCGCCGACCGATATTTGTTCGCCAATATTCCGAATGTGGTGATGTCCGCAAAAAACCTCGGAGACGCAATCGACGTTCTGCGGAATGACGCCAAGCTCGGTCCAATGCTGAATGGGATTTGGGATATCAGTCGACCGTATAGCGATATCCACGCGGGAACAGCGCGGCTATGCGCTCGATGGCTGGAAGACGTCGGGAACCGTATCGAAACGATAACCGCGCTCATTGGCGTCTGGCATATTAAGGTCAAGTTGCACCGCGACGTTGCCAAGATGTCGCCGCTTGATCAGCTAGCCTTGATGATGGTGTCGGCTGGCGTTCTTGTTCAGGCCAAGACTGCGGAGACTTCTCGACGACTTTGGAAGGTGTATCTCGAAGTTGTCGCTTTCGAGCATGGGAACCGCATGGACGAGGCTCGCGAGCGCGAAGCCATCAGACTTCTTGGAACCTGCATGGCACGATCAGCATTCGGCCTGTCGACGAAAAGGGAAGTTCTGGAAGCGATTGCCGATTTCATTAGATCTGGACTAACCGAGGGGACGGCAGTCGATCAATGGTATGGCGATGCATACAACGCGGAATGGACGAAACAAGCCCTTGAGTCTGACGCGAGAGCTCGAAATGCGGAGAGACACACCAAAGCATAAATTCTCACGTTGATCGAGTCCTGGCGGGCATGGCGATGTGATTTGAATGGCAGCTTTCGGGACTAGGCCGGACTTGAGAAGGGCTGCTCCTGGCACGAAGCAGCCGTTTGACCGGAGCGCAATTTGAGTCGCTACCGTCGAATCACTCAGCGCCGCTGGTTGACCTGCTTCTGCGAAACCCCACCCGCGCTGTTGCCCCAGCTGCTGCGGATGTAGCCGACCACGGCGGCGATGTCCTGATCGCTCAGGCGGCCGACGCTGCTGCGAAGATCGATGCGGCCGTGCTCGGGCAAGAATATTGAGCGGCAATGCAACGGCACCCACAGAAGCTCACACTCGGTAGGCCTGCCTGCGATAACTTGCGAAGCGAGTGCATTGCATCGCCGACCAGGCACCAGAACGGGAGCGCAGCTTCACCGCGTATCCCGCGGTCCCGAATCATTCAGAATTCGGCGTGCGCGACAGCTTTAGGCTGCCCTGAGAAAATTCGACCGTCCTTCCATAACGGGCAATACCCTCCTGTCGAACTCTCTGCTGCCCGTCCATTCATCGCGATTGACGCCTTGCAGAGGGCACTGTAGCCTCACGGAGTCGCATAGTACTTCGCTACGCAGAGGGGAGATCTATGACCTTAGTTGAAGGGTTGAAGCGGCTCGTTGAGCACGCTAAAAAGGATGCCACATTCTTTCATGAACTGGTGTTCGATCCGGAAAAAGTTATTGGTCGCTTGTCGTATCTCGACGCCAAGACCAAGGGTGCGATCCTCCAAATCGATCCTGCGTCGCTGATTCGCAACCTAATTCCCGTTATTTCGGCTGAGTGCGGCAACACCTGCGGTGCCAGCAGTTGCACCAATACTTGTGGAGCAGGCTCCTGTATTGATACCTGCAACAGTAGCTGCGGCGGAACCTGTGGCAACAGTTGCGACAAAACCTCAGGATTCGAAATCAACGAGACGCCAGAAGACCCTTTTTTCGGCGGTATCGTGGCAGTCGAGGCGACGGGTACAGCACGTGCACGCGGCGTTAAAGCCAAGCGTAGGCGTTCCGCGGCAACCTGACGATTGAAGCTTCCGGCTGTGGAGTCGTTCTCATACGTTTCCGTTCTCCAGAACTTCGATTTCAAGCCGACCCTTCGGTACCCTTGGGCCGTAGTTGGGCATACGAAGCGCATACAGGGCTGGAAGCTTCACCTTTCATCGATACAGGCGCAAGCCTTGCCACTGCTGCGCGCAATCCTTCCGATACTCTCGAAACAGCGCGCAAGCTTTAAGCTCGCGCAGCACGACGGGGTGCTTGCCCTTCTGAACGAAGGGGATCTTGGGGCAACGCAGGTCGGAAAATTCATTACCATCTACCCAGAGTCCGACGACTCCGCTTATCGCTTGGCCGAATATCTAATCGCCCGGACCAGGAAGTTCTCCGGCCCGGAGATAGTGACAGACCTTCGTCTCGGTGCGATTGTTTATGCGCGCTACGGAAGCTTCAGTCCGGTAATAAAGCGGAACCGCCTCGGCTACGCTGTGCCTTTGATTGAAGGTGCCGACGGTGACCTAGTCCCCGATCGCTACTCGGTACCGTTTGCGCCGCCGGTAAACATACCCAACCCATTCACTGGGTTGGAGCGGGTCGCGACGAGTCAGGGTTGGCGCAGCCCGTCCTTATCCTCAGCATCGGGCAAGCTGATCGCAGGCGCCTACCTCGTCGTCAAGGCACTCAAAATCCGCCCCTATGGTGGGGCCCTTCTCGCGATCGATCTCCGTGCCCAGGAAACGGTCGCACTGAAGGTTCTTAAGTTTGGGCGACCGCACTGCCTTTCGGATGCGCAAGGACGGGATATGCGTGATCGCCTGAAAAAACAGGCGGTGCTACATGCTGAACTCTCGCAATCCGTGCCGGTGCCGAAAGCCGACCCATATTTCGAAGTTGATGGCGACGGTTACGTCGCCATCGAGTATCTCGACGGACGCGATTTCGAACATCTACATACCAGCCGTTTTACGCCTCAGCCTTGGCACTGCCTCGCGTCGCGCACACAGCGACAGCTTTTGCGACGGATGGAGCAAGCGATCGGCATCGTGCAACAACTCCATGCTGCCGGCTACATCCATCGTGATCTCAGTCCGTCCAACATCTGGCTCACTAGGGAGGGAAAGGTCTACCTCCTGGATCTGGAATTGGCCTATCCGATCGGGGGCTCGGAGCCTGCCTTCGGACTCGGAACCGAAGGATTCATGTCTCCTCAGCAGCTGGCACGAGCTTCGCCTGCCGTTACTGACGATGTTTTTGCCATCGGTTGTCTTTTAGCCCTACTTCTAACGCGACTCGACCCGCGGCGTGTTGTATTTTGGTCGGACGAGTATCGGCGTCGGCGCTTCACACGTCTGGTTCCCGGCCTGCCAGAGCACCTGCTCGACGTTGTCTGCAGTTGCCTCGCCGACGATCCGGATCAACGCCCCACCTTGGCTAAGGTGAAGACTGCGGTCGCGGCATGTGCAAAGTCGCCATGGTCGCCCCCCGAATCTAACGAAAGGTTTCTCGAGCTTCCTTTCCCAGTCAAACGCTCGACAGCGGGCAGCCTGCTCGATGGGCTTGATGAAGCGATCAAGCGCGGGCAGCGTAGCTTGATCGAGGAAGCGAACGAACGTGATGGGCTCTGGCTTTCGGCGCGATCACTTCCGGATGCTGGTCGCGCCGCAGTCGTTTACGAAGTCGAACGGCATGCGAACAGGGGCGTTGCCGGGGTCGTCTATCTGCTTTCCCGTCTGGCGAGATACGGCTACGGCGTGACGGGCGCGAAACGAACCACGCAACGGGCAGTGAACTGGCTCTTAGACACAACGCCCAATGCTGGCGAGCGTTTGCCGGGCTTGCACTTCGGCGAAGCCGGAGTAGCGGTTGCGATCGCCGAGGCCATCGACGCTGGTTATGTTGTCAGGAACAGCCGCATAGATGCGCATATCAGAACCAGTCTCGGCGGTACATTGGATTGGCCCGACATGACGCACGGAGCTTCCGGACAAGGTATTGCTGCGATTTACTGCGCTCAACGCCTCGGTGAAGATGAGTCACTTCATTCGGTCCACCGCTGCGTCGACTTTTTGCTCACCACTCAGGCCGCCAACGGTTCATGGGTTCTGCCTGCGGGTATCGATGGCCTATCCGGGCAGACGCTAACAGGATTCGCCCACGGCACGGCTGGTATTGTTTTGTTCCTTGCCGAATACCAGCGCCGCTTCAAACGACGCGAGGTCGACATATCGCTGCATGCCGGAACAACCTGGCTAATTTCGCAAGCCAAACGTCGTTCCGGCGACGAATGCTTGGAATGGCGATATGGCACGCATACGCGACAGCGCTGGCATTGGTGGTGTCACGGTGGCCCCGGCATCGCGCTGACGTTTCTCAAACTCTTTGAATACAGCGGAGATCGGCGCTATGCGGATATCGCCAGGAATGCCTTGATCGCACATCCAGCGCAGGTCCGATACTCTAATCTGACTCAATGTCATGGTCTCAGTGGCCTCGGCGAGATCTATCTGGAAGCGGCGCGGGTGCTCGGAGAATCCTGCTGGCAGGCGCGGGCAACACAAATTGCAGATGAATTATTGTCGCTTGCGCGGAAACAGAAAGGCGGTGGAGTTACCTGGCTAACCGAAGACCCGCGGCAGGCGACAGCGGACCTGATGGTTGGATATAGCGGCATCCTGCACTTTTTCCTAAGATTCAAAGAAAATACGCGACCCGGCTACCCCCTGCTGCTCGACCCATCTGATGGCTAGACCCACGGCGTCGAAGCGGAGCGTTATTCGAGAAAATCCGCGCCTCGTTCTAAGCGTTTTGGACCTTTGCAAGCGTGCGGCCGGGACGAGTGCTCGCGAATCTCTTCGCGATACTTTGAGCTTGGCGCGTCTGGTCGACACGCTCGGGTACAAGCGTTTCTGGATTGCCGAACATCACACTGATGATGCGGCGCAGTCTTGTCCCGAAGTCCTATTGCCGATGCTCGCTTCGCAGACAAAGTCTCTGCGTATAGGTGCCGGCGGAATATTGCTTCAGTACTATAGCCCGCTAAAGGTGGCTGAACTGTTCCTCGCCTTGGAGGCGCTATTCCCAGGTAGGATGGACCTCGGAATCTGTCGCGGTCCGGGAGTGACATCCCCTAAAGTGGCCGCGGCGCTGGTGAGCGGCCACGATGATGAACTCAGCGGAGAGAACTTCGAGCAGAAGCTCGGCGAACTTGTAGAGTTACTGCGCCAAGCCCGCCTCGGATCAGCCGCAGACGGCAACGTCCGCGCAAGCCCCTTTGGCGTTGCCCCGCCGCCACTCTGGATGCTCGGATCGGGACCGTCCAGTCTCCGCCTCGCCGCCTCGCATGGGACTCCGTATGCCTACAGCCTCTTTTTTGGCGGCGGGCTACTGTACGGTCTGGAGTTCATGGCCGACTATCGGCGCACCTATGCCGCGAGCCTTGATCATCCGCACGCACAAGGAGCCATTGCGGTGACGGTGGTCTGCGCAGATACCGACGCGGATGCTCTGCGCTGGGATGCGGAACTTGTCGAGCAGGGCTGCTACAAAAGCAATATCGTCGGCGCACCAGATACCTGCGCGAGGACGCTGAAGTCATTTTCAGAACTCTTCGGCGTTGACGAAATATTCGTCGCCACCTTTGTCCAAAATCCAAGGGCTCGACATGACCTCTATCGCCACCTGGCCGAGGGACTACATGCTCAGGCATGCTCGCCTCAGCCCTTCTCAGGAAAGCCCAAAGATGCCGCAAGTATCAGGCGGCTGTGAACGGATTTTTGGCGCAGATGCGACACATCATTGATTGTGCCTTCCAAGTGCAAACCGAGGCATCACCCGCGAACCGCTGCGTCGAATCACTCAGCGCCGCTGATTGACCTGCTTCTGCGAAACCCCACCCGCGCTGTTGCCCCAGCTGCTGCGGATGTAGCCGACAACGGCGGCGATGTCCTGATCGCTCAGACGTCCGGCGAACGGCGGCATCGAATACGGTCGCGCCAGCTGCTCGGTCGGCGGCTGGAAACCGCCGAGCAGTACGGTGCGGATCGCGTTGCTTGGATCGGCCGCAAGAATCGCTGAATTGCCGGCCAAGGGCGGATAGGCGTTGTCGCGGCCCTCACCTTTGTCGCCATGGCAGGACGCACAGTGCTGCTGGTAAACCTCGGCACCTTGCGCGGCGGCGACCGGCGCGTTCTGTCCGGCCTGCGCCTGCTTCTGACCGTCGTCGAGATGTTTAGCCGGGACCGTCTTCAAGTACATCGCGATCGCATGCAGATCGTCGTCTTTCAAATATTGCAGGCTGTCGTGAATCACTTCTTTCATCGGTCCGAGCGCGGCGGTGATGTGCTGCGCGACGCCGGTCTTGAGGAAGTGCGCGATCTCTTCGACACTCCAGTCGCCGATACCGGACTGCTTGTCCGAAGTAATGTTCGCTGCGTACCAATCGTCGAGCTGGCTGCCGGCGAGGAAGTCGTCGTTGCGTTCGGCGCCGAGTGCATTGCGCGGCGTGTGGCAGGCGCCGCAATGCGCCGGGCCTTTGACCAGATATTCGCCGCGATTCAGTTCGGCGCTGACTTGCGGATTGGCCTGGAATTCATCGCCATGGAAGAACAGCAGGCGCCAGCCGATCAGCAGAATGCGCCAGGAAAACGGCCACGACAGTTCGTTCGCGCGATTCGGCGCGTGCACCGCTTGCAGCATATCGAGATAGGCCTTGATCGCATGCACGTCGTCACGCGTGAGCAGCACGTAGTTGCTGAATGGAAACCCTGGATAAAGGAATCTCAAACCCGGCGAGATGCCGTCGTGCATCGCCTTGTAGAACTGCTCGTCGGTCCAGCCGCCGATGCCGTAGTCCCGATCCGGCGTGATATTGCTGCTGTACATCGTGCCGAACTGCGAACGTAATGCGAGCCCGCCGGCGAAGGGCTTGTTGGCGTCGATCGTGTGGCAGCCGACGCAGTCGCCGATCACGGTCAGATAACGGCCCTGCTCGACCAGGGGCTCGGCTTTGGCGGTGACGATCACCGGATACAAGGTCTGAAAGCTGCCCTGCGACGGCGGCAGCGGACGCTGCGCATCGGCCGCAACCGCCGCCGCATCCGCAGCCGGCTGCTGCATCGCACTGAGCTCGGCCTGCACCTGTCCGGGCCGGATCGACGCGAGATAGGTCGAGACCGCCTTGGCATCATCGTCCGACAAGGCCTTGGCGATTTGCGGCATCTCGCTTTCAGCGGCATCAGCACGCTGGCCAACTTTCCAGGCCTGCATCTGCCAGGACAGATAGCTCAGGTTCTGTCCGGCCAGGGCCGGCGAACGCTTGCCATCACCCTCGAGTCCGCGACCGTGACAGGACGCGCAGGCCTTCACCCCCAACGCGGCATCGCCGCGCAAGGCGAGGGTTTCGCCACGGGCAAGCGTCGCCGCAGGAATCACCGTGGTCGGTTCACCACTGAACGCCGGCTTTTGCGCAGCGTAGTAGTCGGCGATCTCCTGCAGATAGGTTTGCGGCAGGTTATCGACCATGTACTGCATCACTTCGAAGCGGCGCTGCCCGGTCTGATACGCATGCATTTGCGCTAGCAGATAGCCGGCCGGCTGGCCCGCCAGCCGCGGCTGATACGGCGCCACCGCGCCGCCGCCTTCACCGGCCTTGCCGTGGCAGCTGGTACAGGCGGCGATGCGTTGCTGCAGCGAGCCGGGTGGCGCTGGCGCGTCGGCCGCAGGCGCAAGCATCGACGTGGCGAGTGCGAGCAGCGCTGCGCAGGCGATTGCGACTGACCGCCGGGCGCGACTATCTACGGATCGATTGTTCACATCCACCTCGTTGGCGACACGCGCGCTTAGAGGCGCGCCAGCGCCATAAAGTTTTATGCGATCGAGCAGCTGCGGGTATTAGGCACGCCGCCGGGCACGCACCTTCGCGTCCAGTAACGATTATCGCCGACGCCGCACCGATCGCCAGGCCGCACAGCGCAGCCCGGCAAAGTAGACCAAGCAAAGTGCCTAGATATCGCGTCTGCCGGCGGCCGCACGCAGCCGCGCGATACGCGCATGGTCCGCGGGATGCGTCGACAAATAACCGCCTGCAAGCTTCAAGTCGCCGCGCGTGCCGGCCGTACTGATTTTTTCCAGCGCATCCGCAAGCAAGCCCGGCGATAAGCCGTTGGCGTAGAGGATATCGGCGGCGTAATCGTCCGCATCCTGTTCGAAACTGCGCGAATAGCGCGCCTGCAGCACTGCCACCGGCGCGGCCACCAGCAGACTGCTGATGTCGCCGACATAAAAGGCCCAGAACGCGGCGACGGCGGAGCCTTCGATCAACAGCCGCAGCGGATGCTGTGCCTGCACATGGCCAAGTTCGTGGGCGAGCACCGCCAGGGTCTGGTCGTCGTTGCCGAGCATGCGCACCAGCTGGTCGAGGACGACGATGCTGCCGTCGCTGAGCGTGAAGGCGTTGGCGCCGATCGACGGCGCGGAACGGAACAACAGCTTCGGCAGCACCGACGGCGCCTGCGGCAGATGCAACGCGGAGAAGCGATCACGCAAGCGCTGCTGTTGCGCGGCATCCAGCTTGCTCGGCACAAAGACGCCGCGATCGAGCGCCTGCAGGGCCTGCTCGCCAATGACGCGACCCACTGCCGGCGGTAGCTGCTGTGCGGCGACGTCGGCAGCGACCGGCAAGCCCCAGCGATACCCGCCGATGATCAAGACCGCACTCAGCAAGGTCGCCGCCAGCACCGTCGGCAACCGTCGCTGCAGGCGCTCGACCAGACCTTCGCGATGCGAGGTGCGTAGCAGCAAGACGGTGAGTCCATCGAGATCGCTGACTTCGCAAAACGCACCGTCGGCAAAGCGGATCAGCCGCGGCGCCGAGCCCAGGCGTTCGCTGATCCGCAGTTCTGCGAACGACACCTGCCGCGTGATCTCGGCACCAGCGAGCTGCAGGACATTATGCTCAGCAGTCAAGGCAACGACGTAGGGACGCGAGGATTTGCCATCGAAATAGGTGGCGTGCAGCATGTTTTCTATAACGAGATATCGAAGTCGAGCAGACTCGCGGTCTCTTCGCCGATCGCGCTCGTGGGCGTGTCCGCCGCCGCCTCGAATTCGCCGAGATCGGTGACGGCCAGCACGCTCAGCGCATCGATCTGGAAACGCATCACCCGCACCGCGGCCCAGGGATAGAACAAGCCCAGCGTGACCACCATCAGCAACAGATTACTCACCTGAATCCACATCAGGCGCAGTGCCGACTGACGGCATTCGATGCGATGCGCGCCGATCTGCGTGTGATTCCAGATCAGGTTCGCCAGCCGCGTATAGAAGAAAGGTCCGATGAACAGCGAGAACAGCAGCACCACCACGAACATCGACCAGAACACGCGCATCGCCGCCGCCGGATCGGGTTGGGCACCGCGCGCGGTATGCATCATCTGCACGAACGCGGCGCCGCCGACCACCGCGAAAATCGCACCGGCCGCTACCACCGATAGAAAGATCAGTAGATAGATCCGATAGAACTGACCCAGCGAGGCATCAAAGCTCGCCGTGGTGCGGCCGAGACTGGTGTGGCCGTGCTGGTAGCGTTTCAGACGATGATGGAAGAATGGCGCCAGCAGGTACAGCGTCACCAGCATCAGCACACCGTTGAGCAGAAACACGCGGTATGCGCCGGCCACGCTGCCATGAAAACCGAACCGCAGACCGCGCCAACTGCTGTTATACAGACGGAAGCGGAACGAGTTGCGCAACAGCCAGGGCATCAGCAGGCCGATGATCAAGATCGCGATCAGCGTGAAGCCGGAAGGATGCCGCGTGCCGTAGCTGTAGATCAGCAGCAGTACCAAGGCGACGACGCGTCCGAGCAAGATCGATAGCGGCCGGCCGCGGAAATCGAAGCGTGCATCGGCCAACTCGGTATGCCGGTAAAAATATTGCAGCCGCCGCACTTTCGCCCAGGCCGAGTAGACACCCAAGCTCAGGATCGTCAGCAGCAGGTTGACGATCCAGATGCCGAAATATTCGCCGCCGCTGCCGCTGAAGCGCAGCGGCAGGCGCTTGGGCGCCGCTGCCGTCAAGGTCTCGTTCGGTGCGGCTACCGGCACTACTGGTTCCATGGAATCCCCCGATTTCGTGGTTGCGAGTCGGAGTATGCGCTAGGCGCTCGACAAGCAGGGCTCATACAGTGCGCATACTCAGTTGAGCCTGCAGCGCCGCCATCCATGGCGAGACTGCGCGTCAGCGCCCACGCAAAAACAAGCGATCGAGTTCATTGGCGCCGATCTGCACCCAGGTCGGGCGGCCGTGGTTGCATTGGCCGGCGAGTTCGGTGCGCTCCATATCCCGTAGCAGCGCATCCATTTCCGGCAGTGTCAGCCGCCGATGCGCCTTGATTGCCGCGCGACAAGCCATGTCGGCGAGCACGCGATGCTGGGCGTCGAGCGCTTCGTCGAGATGACCGGCGCCGTCGGCTTCGTCGCGTGCCAGGCCCTGCAGCAGCGCGTCGAGATCGCTCTTCGCCAGCAGCGGCGGCACCGCGCGCACGCGCACCGAGTCGAGACCGGCGCGGTCGATCGTCAGGCCGAGGCGTGCGAGCTGCGCGGACTGCGCTTCCAGATGGTCGGCACCGTCTTCGCCGACACGCACGGTGTGCGGCATCAGCAGGTTCTGCGACGGAATAGCGCCGCGCGCGATCTCCTGCTTGAAGCGCTCGTAAATCACGCGCTCGTGCGCCGCGTGCGCGTCCACCAGCACCAGTCCCTGCGCATTCTCGGCGAGGATGAAAACACCGTGCAGCTGTGCGAGTGCGCGCCCCAGCGGCTCAGCGACCGCTTGCGGCTGCGACGCAGCAGCGACGGTCTCAAGCGCATCTGCATCCGCCTGCGCGGTCGCTGCGTACAGCGGCCAAGCGGTCGACTCCAGACTGCGCGCGGTTTCGCGCACTTCGCCGAATGTGCTGGGCGTCGGCCGGTAGGCGAACGGGGTCTGCCGCGCCGCCGATTCGAACGATTCGCCGCCCGCCTGCCCGAACGATTGCACGCGATGATGCTGCGCCGGCTGCGGCCGCACCTGGCGCAGCAGCTGCAGCACGCAGCCGAGCAGAAAATCATGTACCTGCGACGAACGCCGGAAACGCACTTCGCTCTTGGCCGGATGCACGTTGACATCGACGCCGGCGGGATCGAGTTCCAGATACAGCACGAAGGCCGGATGGCGCGTGCTGTGCAGCGCATCCGCATACGCGCGACGCAGTGCGTGCGCGAGCAGCTTGTCGCGCACCATGCGGCCATTGACGTAGAGATACTGAAAATCCGGTTGTGCGCGCGCGAAGCTCGGCAGCGCCGCCCAGCCCCACAGCCGCAGTTCGCCATCGACAAACGGACGCGCTTCATCGAGCGCGACCGCGTTCGCCAGGAATTCTTCGCCGAGTACCGCGGCAACACGCGCGGCATGTGCCTGGGGTTCCGCGGCGGCCAGTTCCAGACTGCGCCGGCCGTTGTGCTTCAGCGACAATTGCAGATCGAAGCGCGACAGCGCCAGGCGCCGCACCAGCTGATCGATGTGGCGATATTCGGTGGACTCGGCGCGCATGAACTTGCGCCGCGCCGGTGTGTTGAAGAACAGATCGCGCACTTCGATGGTGGTACCGACGGGATGCGCTGCTGCTTTCGGCGGATCGGCGTCGGGCATGCCGGCGCCAGCGACGCTCCAGCCATGCGCATCCGCGGCAGTGCGCGAAGTCAGCGTGAAGCGCGACACCGCCGCGATGCTCGGCAGCGCCTCGCCGCGGAAGCCGAAACTGGCGACGCGTTCGAGATCGTCGAGACTGGCGATCTTGCTGGTGGCGTGCCGCTGCAGCGCCAGCGCCAGCTGCTCGCGCGCGATACCGCTGCCATCGTCGCGCACGCGCATCAGGCCGAGTCCGCCCTGCTCCACTTCGATTTCGATGCGCCGCGCACCGGCATCGAGACTGTTCTCGACCAGTTCCTTGATCACCGCGGCAGGACGCTCGACGACTTCGCCGGCGGCGATCTGATTGATCAGCTGATCGGGCAGAACGCGGATGCTCACGCGCGCCACCTGCAGCGCTTTAGGCTGGCGGCGTCACCGCGCCTGCGGCGCTGCCGAATATCTGCGCGAAGCGGATTGTTGTAGAAAGCGGGCACTGCATTTCCTGGGCGTGTGGTTGCGCAAAGGATACAGTCTTGGCGCACGTGCCGAGCCTGCCGTCAAAGCCCGCTTAACACGTTTTACTCAGCCTGCCAGCACGTTCAACAAACGATCGACATCCGCGTCGGTGGTATGCAGATGCGGCGCGATACGCAAGCAGTCGCCGCGAATGCTCAGATGGATGCCGGCGGCGCGCAGTTGCTGCGCTAGTTTCGACATCTCGCCATCCGCTCGACGCAGGCCGAGGAAGTGGCCGGCACTCTCCGCGGCCGCTTGTGTTGTGTACCCGAGACCCAGCGCGACATCGCGGATACGAGCGGTGATCGCACGCAAATGCTGGTGAATAGCAGCCACGCGCCATTCGGCGAGCTGCGCAATCGCGGCCTGCGCCATCGGCACCGAAATGAATTGCGAGAATTCGCCGAAATCGAAGCGGCGCGCGCCGGGCCGATAGTCGTCGACGTAATCGACCAGGCGCGCGAAGTTGTCGCTGCCGGCACGCGTCATCCAGCTTTCTTCCAGCGGCACGCCTTCGCGCTGCCAGTGTGGCGACGCATAGAGATAGCCGAGACCATACGGGCCGAGCAGCCACTTGTAGCCGACGGCGACGACGAAATCCGGTTGTATCGCCGCGATGTCCAGCGGCAGCGCGCCGAGCGACTGGCTCGCGTCGATCACCAGCGCTGCTCCGACTGCATGGGCAGCCGTCGCCACCGCCACGAGATCGATCCATTCGCCGTCGGACCAATGGCAATTCGGAATCGCTACCAGCGAGGTGCGCGCATCGATGCAGGACAGCACCGATTCGGTCAGCGTTTGCTTGCCGCCACGCGCCGCCCGACGGATGCTCGCCGGAGTCTGCGCAGCGAGACGCTGCCAAGCGTAGACATTCGACGGAAACTGCTCTTCGAGCAGCACGATATTCGAATGCGCGGCGAGCCGCAGATTCTTCGCCGCGATGGCGATGCCGTAGCTGGCCGAGGGAATCAGCGCCAGCGCATCGGCCGACACATCGATGAGTGCTGCGACGCTGCGGCGCAGCACTTCCGGTTCGGTAAACCAGGCGGCGTCGCCGATCGTCCAGGGCGCGGCGTAGCGTTCCACTGCGCGCTGCCCGGCTGCCGTGACCGCACGCAAGCGCGGACCCATGCTGGCCGTGTTCAGGTACACGACCCCGTCGGGAATTTGGTACAGCTGACGCAGCGCGCTTGGGATCATCAATGGCGCCGCAGCGAGTGCGCTGGCCGACCAGCGCAGCTAACGCCGATTGAGACTGACCGGCACCGTCTTGCCGCGATTCGGACTGCGCGTCTCGACACGATCGTCGTCGCGGTTGGCACTGGCCACCTGCTGCAGCGGACGGTAGCGCGAGAAGTAGCCGCGCACGCCTTCGAAGATCGAGTTCGCCAGCCGGTCCTGATAATCGCCGTTGCCGAGCATGCGTTCTTCGTAAGGGTTGCTGATGAACGCGGTTTCCACCAGCACTGAAGGGATGTCCGGCGACTTCAGCACCATGAAGCCGGCTTGCTGCACCACCGGCATGTTCAGTTCGTTGACCTTGCCGAGCGAGCTGAGCATGCGCGTGCCGAGATCGAAGCTGGCGTCCATCGTCGCCGACTGCGAGATGTCGATCAGCACCGCTGCGAGATCGGCATCCTTGTCGTGCAGCTTGACGCCGCCGACCAGATCGGCCGCGTTCTCGCTGTTGGCCATCCAGCGTGCCTGCTCGTTGGAAGCGCCGTGCTCCGACAGCACGTAGACGGCGGTTCCGCGCGTGCCGTGATTCGGGTTGGCATTGGCGTGAATCGATACGAACAGATCGGCCTGCGCCTGCCGCGCCTTGACGGTGCGCTCACGCAGGCCGACGTAGTAGTCGCCATCGCGCGTCAGCACCGCACGCATGCCGGACTGCGCGTTGATCCGCGCCGCGAGGCGTCGCGCGATCGCCAGCGTCACGTCCTTTTCCTGCAGGCCGTTGAGGCCGCGTGCACCCGGGTCTTCGCCGCCGTGACCGGCGTCGACTGCAACGACGATCTGCTTGTTGGTGAGCTGTAACTTGTCGCTCAAGGCCACCGGCGGCGGCGCAATGGTGAGCTGTGCCGCCGTATCGGCCGGCTTCGGCGGCGGCGCCACCGGCACGTTCTTCAACACCGTGGCGCTGGTGCCCTTCTGAGTCGACGATACCGCGACCGCGGTGGGCGGCGGCGGATCGGCGGCGGCGGTTTCAACCGGGGCTGGCGCGAGGCCGGGCGCCGGCGCGGCGTCTTGCTGGAATAGATCGAGAATCAGCCGATAACCATAGCCATCGCTCGGTGCCAGGCCAAAACTCTTCGGCGCAATCGGCGCATTCAGATCGATGACGACGCGCAGGCCGCCGTCGTGCGGCCCGGTGCGCACGTCCTTGACGACGCCTTTGCCAGCCGCGTTGAGCTGCAAACCGGCAGCGCGGTGGGCACCAGTGATATCGATCACCAGACGGTCGGGATTGGCCAGCGTGAAGACGTTGTAGGCAGCCTGGGCATCCAGATCGAGAACTGCGCGGGTGCTATCGGGGCCGTCCAGTAAACGCAGCTCGCGCAGCTCCGAGGCCGAAACAGCGGCCGAACCGAGCAACAAAATCAAGCCGCCCAACGAGGCGCGTTTCCCGCACATAGAGCCCCCAACGGGGATTAGCATGCATGAAGATAGCCTTGCCAGCGAAAAACAGCAAGAGCTTTCCTTTCCTAATCAATAAGTCCCACCTACTACTTAATGTTTTTTATGGGCCTGCTTCCGGGACCGAGGTGATCCTAAACCCGAACACCGGCTCGATCAGTTCGCGCCAACCCGGGCCGGCGCTGATGCTGACACGGCGTTGCAGGCCGTCCGGTTCCAGCCGAATCTCGATGTCCGGCGCCGGCAGCTCGCCGCCACCGCGCTCCGGCCATTCCACTAGCCAGCCGCCGGCCTGCGGCGGCGTGTCGGCGAGGCCGAGCTGCAGCAGTTCTTCAGGATCGTTGAGCCGGTACAGGTCCAGGTGCAGCAGGCTGCGGCCGTCGATCTCGTAGGGCTCGATCAGCGTGTAGGTCGGGCTGCGGATCGTGCCCTGCACGCCCAGCGCACGCAGCCAGGCGCGGACCAGCGTGGTTTTGCCGGCACCGAGATCGCCGTGCAGGAACACCACCCAGCCGCTGCGTTCACACAGCGCCAGCGCCAACCGCGCGCCCAGTGCTTCGGTTTCGGTAGCATCGGCCAAGCTCAGCGGGCCAAGCATGCGCGTCACGGATTGACCACCACGCGCAGCTGCTCGATCAAATCGCTGGGCAGCAGGCCGCGCTCGCCTTGTCCGGCGGCGCGATCGCCGGCCAACGCATGCGCCAGCACGCCGGCGTTGGCCGCAGTTTCCAGCGCCAGACCTTGCGCGACGAACGCGGCGATGATGCCGGTCAACGCATCGCCCATGCCGCCGACGCCCATGCCCGGATTGCCGTAGGGACAGATCTGCAGCCGCTCGCCGCCTACCAGCGAACCAGCGCCTTTCAGCACGACGACACCGTCGTAGCGCTGACGCAGTGCCTGCGTCGCGGCGATGCGGTCGGCCTGCACGGCCTGAGTGTCCAGACCCAACAGGCGCGCCGCTTCGCCGGGATGCGGCGTGATGATGCGCTGCGCATTCGTCTGCGGTCGCCGCGCCAGCAGATTCAGCGCATCGGCATCGGCGATCTGCGGCTTGCCGCTGGCATCGACCGCCGCCAGCAGCGTGCGGCCCCATTCGTGTTGCCCGAGTCCGGGGCCGATCGCGATCACGCTGGCGCGCTGCACCAGCGGCGCAAGATCGTCGACCGATTCGATCCCGTGACACATCAACTCCGGTTGTGCTGCCGTCAACGCAATCGCATGCTCGCGACGCGTCGCCACCGACACCAGACCGGCGCCGGCGCGCAAGGCGGCGCGTGCGCACAGCAGTACCGCACCGGTGGTGCCGTGATCGCCGCCGACAATCAGCACATGGCCGCTATCGCCCTTGTGCGCAGTACGCTGGCGCGGCGGCAGCCAGTCGCGCAGATCGCGTTGCTGCTGCAGTTCGGCGACGCTGGGCACCGCGGCATAGACCGAGTCCGGTACCTCAAGGCCATCGAACACCACGCGTCCACAGAACGCTGCGCCCTGGCCGGTGTATAGACCGGGCTTGCGGCCGATGAAAGTGACGGTGACATCGGCCTGCACCGCCGCGCCGAGCACGGCACCGCTGTCGGCCTGCAGCCCGGACGGAATGTCGATCGCGAGCACGCCGCTGCCTTGCGCGCGCGCGGCCTTGATCCAGTTGATCGCATCGAGGGCCGCCGCGCTCGGCGCGCGCGCCAGACCGGTGCCGAACAGCGCGTCGACAATCACGTCGTTCATCTGCAGCTGCGCGGGAATTGCATCGGCGATCGAGCCACCTGCACTCAGCCAGGCCGCGCGCGCAGTCTGCGCATCGCCCTTGGCCTGATGCTGCAGGGGCTCCAGTACGCAAGTGTCGATGCCTTGTGCATGCGCCAGGCGCGCGACTTCGTAACCGTCGCCGCCGTTATTGCCGGGACCGCAGACCACGATCACGCGGCGTACGTCGGGCCAGCGTTTCAGCAAGGTTTGCCAGGCGACGGCCGCAGCGCGGCACATCAGCGTATAGCCGGGAATGCCGCCGTCCGCGATTGCGCGTCGATCCAGTTCGCGCACCGCCGCCGCCAGATACAGCGGCCGCGGCGCGCGGCCCGGCGGCGCCACAACCGATTGATCGCGCAATCGATGCGGCAATTGGTGGGACAATTCGCGGATGCTGTCAGTCATCGTCCCAGTATAAGTGCAGGTATCCGTGCAGGCCGACCCTCGCCCGGCTGTACCGCATGCGCCGCTGTCTGCGCATCTGCAGGCCCGTCTTAAAGACTGGGCTGCGGAACTCGGCTTTGCCGACGCCGCGGTGTCGCGCGTCGCGCTCGACGACGATGCCGCGCACCTGCGGCGCTGGCTCGACGCCGGGCGTCACGGCAGCATGGCCTACATGGCGCGCGATCCGGCGCTGCGCAGCGAACCCGAGCGCCTGCAGCCCGGCACCGTCACGGTGATCAGCGCACGCATGTCGTACTGGCCGCAGGCGGCCGATACGCAGGCCAATCTGGCGGATGGCGATCGCGCGTACATTTCGCGCTATGCGCTCGGCCGCGACTATCACAAGCTGATGCGCGCGCGCCTGAAGCAACTTGCCGGGCGCCTGCAAGCAGAGATCGCGCCGCACGGCTTTCGTGTGTTCGCCGACAGCGCGCCCTCGCTCGAGAAAGCCCTCGCACGCAACGCCGGACTGGGCTGGATCGGCAAGAACACCTTGCTGCTGAATCGCAGCGCCGGTTCGTTCTTTTTTCTCGGCGAGATTTTTACCGATCTGCCTTTGCACGCCGACGCCGGCGCGACACCGAGCAATCACTGCGGCAGTTGCAGCGCTTGTATCGACCTGTGTCCGACCGCGGCGATCGTGGCGCCGTACCAACTCGATGCGCGCCGCTGCATTTCCTATCTGACCATCGAAAATCGCGACGCAATTCCGCTCGAACTGCGCGCGCCGATCGGCAATCGCGTGTTCGGCTGCGACGACTGCCAGTTGGTCTGCCCGTGGAACCGCTATGCAACGATGAGCACCGAGGCCGACTTCAAGCCGCGCCACGGACTCGACACCGCGCAGTTGATCGAGCTGTTTGCCTGGAACGAACAGCAGTGGCTGCACAACACCGAAGGCATGGCCTTGCGCCGCGCCGGTTATCGCGGCTGGCTGCGCAATCTGGCGGTGGCACTCGGCAATGCGCCGGCTTCGGCGGCGACGCGCGCGGCGCTGTCAGCGCGCAGCGATGAATCGGATCCGATGGTGCGCGAACATATCGAATGGGCGCTGCAGCAGCAGGCCATCAAGTCCGCCTGAGGAACCTCTGAAGAAGCGTCGCGAGCGAAGGCAGGTCGTGCGAACCCGGAGCGCAGGAACCGCAGCATACATAGACGTATGTGAGGATGCCGAGCACCGGATTCGCGCGAGATGCCAAGCGCAGTAGCTTATTCAGAGGTTCCCTAAAGCCCGGGACACACCACCGACGGCCCATCGTGCAGCATGATCTGCCGGCGCGTGCGCTGGAAGATTTCGACTTTCTTCGGATCGGTCTCGGCTGCAATCGCCTGAGCGATCTGGCCTTCGGCTTGATCCGCACAATTACGTTCGAGCAGCACGTAGGCTAGATTGTTGCGCGCCACCGTGTTCTGCGGAGACAGCTGCAAGGCAGTCGTCAGCGCCTGGCTTGAGCCGACAAAATTGTTTTGCGCATGCCGTGCATTGGCCAGCGCCTCCCACGCGAGCGCGTTGTCGGGCCAGCGCTGCGTCGCTGCGGCATAGGCGCGCTCGGCGACGTCGGCCTTGCCGAGTTGTTCGAACGGTGCCACGGCCGTAAGCCAGTTCTCCGCATCGACCGTCGCCGGCAACTGCTCCGGCTTCATCGCCACCATTGCCCAGTTGCCGCCATCGCGCCAGGCACTGATGAACGCACCGTAGCTAAGTGTCTCGCGCGCCTGGGTGCCCGAGCGCAGGATCAAAGTATTGTTCTGCGGATCGACGCCGGCCACCACGGCGAAATGCCAGCGTGCTGCAAACGAGAAACCGCGGTTCTGCAGCACCATCACCGCATTGCCGGCCTGCACTTCGTGGACGACATCGAGATCCAGATGCGGCGAATGCAGCACGTAGGGAACCAATCCATAGCTGCGCGTGGCGGCGACCACTTCGGCCTGCAGCGAGCCCGTGCGCCCCGCAACAGAGACCTGGCGGATCAACTCATCGAGCTTCACCGGCACCTGTCGCGCCGCCAGCACCGTGGCCAGCGCGGCGGGCGCGCACTGGTAGTCGTCCTGCGAAAAGAACGGCACCGACGACAGCTCGACCGCGGCTCCGCTGACGCCGTAGTCGTTCAGCTTCGGACCGACCAGATCGCAGCCGGCAGCAGCGAGCGCGAACCCGGCGAGCAGCAGCTTGACGACGCAATGCCGCAACGGTCGAGCTGGAAATTGCCTGTGCATGACGCGACTTAAGGGCGCAGGCGCGCCAGCAGCGCGCGGGTCGAACCATCCAAGTCGACACTTGCGGGATCGTCGATCGCGCGCAACACCGACTGCGCCAATTGCTTGCCGAGCTCGACGCCCCATTGATCGAAGGCGTTGATGTTCCACAGCACGCTCTGCACGAAAGTACGGTGCTCGTACAAGGCCAGCAGCGCGCCGAGGTGGTAGGCGTCGAGCCGCGGCAACAGCAGCGTGTTGCTCGGCCGGTTGCCGCGGAACACGCGATGCGGAATCGCCTTGTCGAGTTCGTCGCCGCTCAAACCTTGCGCCTGCAACTCGGCGCGCACGGCACCGGCATCCTTGCCGCGCATCAGTGCTGCGCTTTGCGCCAGGCAATTCGCGATCAGCAGCCGATGCTGATCGGGATACTCGTGATCGACCGTCACCGGCAGGATGAAATCGACCGCATGTGTAATCGGTCCCTGGTGCAACATCTGGAAGAACGCGTGCTGCGCATTGGTGCCGACATCGCCCCACAGCACCGGCGTCGTCGCATAGTCGACTGGCATGCCTTCGCGATCGATCGCCTTGCCATTGGATTCCATTTCCAGCTGCTGGACCCAGCCGACGAAACGCTCCAGGCGCTGCGCATAGGGTGCGATAACCTGGCTACCGGTCGCGAGAAAATTGCTGTTCCAGACACCCAGCAGACCGAGCAGCACCGGCAGATTCTGCGCCGGCGGAGCATGGCTGAAATGCTGGTCCATAGCATGCGCGCCGGCGAGCAACTCGCGGAACAGCGCCGGTCCATAGGCCAGCATGATCGGCAGGCCGATGGCCGACCACAGCGAGTAGCGGCCACCGACCCAATCCCAGAACTCGAACATGTTAGCCGGCGCAATCCCGAACTTGCGCACTTCGGCGAGGTTGGTCGAGACCGCGACGAAGTGCCGCTCGACCGCGCCCTCGCCCAGATGCGACACCAGCCAATGCCGCGCGGTGTGGGCATTGGCGAGCGTTTCCTGGGTCGTGAAGAC
This sequence comes from Nevskia sp., assembly GCA_028291645.1. Lineage (GTDB taxonomy): Bacteria > Pseudomonadota > Gammaproteobacteria > Nevskiales > Nevskiaceae > Nevskia. The sequence continues at coordinate 36,131 of JAQGNU010000207.1, read as the reverse complement.
TTTCGACGCAACGACGAACAAAGTGCTGGCGGGCTTCAGCCCGCGCAGCGTGGCAGCGATCTGTGCACCGTCGACGTTGGCCACAAAATGCGCACGCGGTCCGCTGGCTGCCGGCGCCAGTGCCTCACAGACCATGCGTGGACCCAGATCGGAGCCGCCGATGCCGATGTTGACGATGTCGGTAATGCGGGCACCGGTCTCGCCGGTCCAGAAACCGCTGCGCACCGCATCGGCGAACGAACTCATGCGGTCGAGCACGCCGTGGACCCGCGGCACGACATCGGTCCCGCCGACAAAAATCTGTGCGGCGCGCGGCGCACGCAAGGCCACGTGCAACGCGGCGCGCTGCTCGGTGTCGTTGACCAGCGCACCGGAGAACATGCGCGCGATCCAGCCCTGCAGCTGCTGCTGCTCGGCGAATGCCAGCAACAGTTCCAGCGTGCGGGCGTCGACGCGCTGCTTCGAATAATCGAGGAATAGTCCGGCGCCGCTGGCCGACAAGCTTGCCGCGCGGTCGACGTCCTGCGCGAACAGATCCAGCAGCGTACGTCCACTCCAAGTCCGCGCATGATCCTGCAGCGCACGCCAGGCCGGGCTCTGGGTCAGATTGGACATCGCGTCTCTGGGTCCGTTTTTATTGGAAGAATCATGCAGTCGTAGAAACGTGAAAGCCCAAGCTAATGCAAGGCTTGGGCCTCCACTTCACTGTTTGAGACTGTTGCCGGCGCCCAAAGTTGCGCCAGCGACCGCCGTGCCAATGCGACTAGGCGGCCTGCACCGGGATCGTATTGGCAGTGCGGGTGACGCGATTGGTCTCGTCGAGATAGACCAGTTTCGGCTTGTGCACTTTGGCTTCGCGCGCATCGACCTCGCAGTAGCTGCAGATGATCACACGGTCGCCGACGCGCGCCTTATGCGCCGCCGCACCATTCACCGAAATGATGCCGCTGCCGTTCTCGGCACGGATCGCATAGGTGGTGAAACGCTCGCCGTTGCCGATGTTGTAAATCTGGATCTGTTCGTACTCGTGAATGCCGGCCAGATCGAGCAGGCGGCCGTCGATGGCGCAAGAACCCTCGTAATCGAGTTCAGAGTGCGTAACGCGCGCGCGGTGGAGTTTGCACTTGAGCATGGTCAGTTGCATGGCGGGTACCTCAATGGCTTTGGACGACGGGCGGCCCAAAAAGACATGCACCCGGCATCTGGGACTTTAGGACATCGAGGGCGGCCCACTAAGACATACGCCCGTTTGCGACTTCCGCACCGGCAGGACCAGCGGGGGGTGAAGTCTAACCACGTTTTCACGCCGCGCCAACCGGTTTTTTCTTAGCTTATATCTTGGGGCTGCAGGAAGGTCCTGCAAGCCCCTATTGCACGTCGAGATTCACGCTCAGATTGTCGATCAGGCGCGTATTGCCGAGATAGGCCGCTGCCAGCACCACGAAGCGCCGCGCAGACGCATCCGGCGGACTCAGATCGGGCGCCCGCACGGCCAGATATTGCGGACGGAAGCCCGATTCCTGCAACTGGGCATAGGGCTGCGCGCAAAGCGTGTCGAAATCGCGCCGGCCATCGCGCAGACCCTGCGCGATGGTGCGCAGTACGGCCTGCAGCTGCGGCGCCAGTGCACGCTCCGCCGGCTGCAGATACTGGTTACGCGAACTCAGCGCGAGCCCGTCGGCGTCGCGCAGCGTCGGGCTGCCTTCGATCCGCACCGACAACCCCAGGTCGACCACCATGCGGCGAATCACCGCCAGCTGCTGGTAATCCTTCTCGCCGAACACGGCGACGTCGGGGCGCACGCGGTTGAACAGGATGTTGACGACGGTGGCGACGCCGGCGAAGTGGCCCGGACGGAATTCGCCTTCGAGCACGCTGTCGAGCGCGCCGGCGACCTGCACGGAGGTCGCCGGCGGATAGCCGCCCGGATACATGTCGGCCACGGTCGGCGCAAACAGCAGCTGGACGCCTTCGGCTTCGATCAGCCTGGCATCGGCATCGAGCGTACGCGGGTAGCGCTCGAAGTCGTCGTTCGGCCCGAACTGCAGCGGATTGACGAACACGCTGACCACTACGCACCGCGCCAGCGCGCGCGCGCGACGGATCAGGCTGACGTGGCCGGCGTGCAGATTGCCCAGCGTCGGCACCAGCGCGATCGACTCGGCAGCGCCACGCCGCTGCTGCAACTCGCGCTCGAGATCGGCGATGCTATGGACGATGCGCATCAGCGCGGACTCCGCCAACTTGGCTCAATACCCATTGCCACATGCGAGCAACCGATCCGGCTAGAAGCAATGCTCGGGTGCCGGATAGGCACCGCTCTTGACCGCCGCGACATAGGCGCGGATCGCCGCTTCGATGTCGTCCGCGCCCTTCAAGAAATTCTTCACGAAGCGCGGAATGCGGCCGTGCGACAGCGCCGGCGAGATGCCGAGGATGTCGTGCAGCACCAGGATCTGGCCGCTGACGTCGGGCCCGGCACCGATGCCGATCACCGGCACCTGCGCCGCGTCGGTGATGCGCTTGGCCAGCGCCGAGGGCACGCATTCGAGCAGCAGCAGATCGGCGCCGGCGTCTTCCAGCACGCGGGCGTCGTGCACCATGGCTTCGGCCTGCGCTTCCTCGCGACCCTGCACCTTGAATGCGCCGACCTTGTGAATCAGCTGCGGCTGCAAGCCCAGATGTGCACACACCGGCACGCCGCGCACCGACAGGTACTCGACGATATCGGCCTGCTCGCGGCCGCCTTCGAGCTTGACCATCTTGGCGCCGCCGCCCTGCATCAGTCGCTGCGAGGCATCGAGCGCGCGTTCGCGCGTGGCGAACGACAGGAACGGTAGATCGGCCACCAGGAAGGCGCGCTGCAGATACGGCGCGACGCAGCGGCTGTGGTATTCGATATCGGCGACCGTGACTGCGGTGGTGGTCGTGCGGCCCTGAATCACCATGCCGAGTGAATCACCGATCAGCACCAGGTCGACGCCGGCGCGATCTTCGATCAAGGCGAAGCTGGCGTCGTAGCAGGTCAGGCAGGCGATTTTTTCGCCGGCCGCGCGCATCCGGCGCAGCTCCGAGATCTGTACCGCGGAACTGGGTTTGGCGGTTGCGCTCATACGTGCATTCCCGCCGCAGCATCGGCGGCGCACGGTGACTGTTGGCTGCACCGTATTACGGTCAGTTGCATGGAATCATTCCTGTTTGAGGGATGACCTGGGCGGCCCACTAAGACATGCACCCGGCATCGAGATTTAAGAGTCCCGCGGGCGGCCCACAAAGACATGCGCCCTGTTCGCCGTAAATTGTGACCACGGCATTGCTGCGCCGAGTGTAGCGATCCCGCACGCCAACGCAAGCCGTCTCCGTAAGATTTAGTCGCTTGCGAGACGCAGCCCCGAACGATCGATTGCCGCCGCCAGCTGTTCGACGCGGCCCAGGCCCGGCAGCTGCAATTGCGGCGCGAGTTCCGCCAGCGGCACCAGCACGAAAGCGCGCAGATGCAGCTGCGGATGTGGCAGGCTCAGCCGCGCGGTATTTGAGACGACGCCGTCCACCCACAGCAGGTCGAGATCCAGCACCCGTGGTCCCCAACGTTCGCCGCGCACGCGTCCGGCCGCGGCTTCGATACCCTGCAGCACGCTCAGCAGCGCATCGGCGCTGAGCTGGGTATCGACCGCGCAGACCGCATTGCAATAGTCGGACTGCCCGGCCGGGCCGAGCGGCGCACTGCGATAAAAGCGCGAAACCGGCCCCAGTACGATGCCGGGCGATTGCGCAATGCGATCGAGTGCTACGCGCAATTGCGCCGGCGGATCGCCGAGATTGGCACCGAGACCGATGTAGGCGGCAGTCATCGCGCACGCCCGGCGCAGGCGCCGCGCTGCTTTACCGACTCAAGCGTCGGCCGACGGGCCTGCATCATTGACGTCAGATTCGGCGCCGCCTGCCGTCTGCTCACCGCCGTTGCGGCGATTGCGACCGCCGCGACGGCGCCGCTTCTTGCGTGGTGCCGGCGCGCCAGCCTCAGGCGCTTCGCTGCCGTCGGTTTCCGGCGGCAGCGGCAGCGCGGCCGGATCGCCGACTTGCGCCTGTGTCCACCAATCGGCCAGTTCCGCGGCACCCGGCTCACCGGCGTGCGCACGCAGCAGCAGGAAATCATAGGCTGCGCGGAAACGCGGATGCGTCAGCAGGCGCTTGGCGCGACCACCGCTACGATTGGCGAAGCGCGGTTGCAGTGCCCAGATTTCGCGCATCGGCATCGAGAAGCGTTTGGGAATCGCGATGCGCAACTGCTGATGCGCGATCACCTCTTCGGCTGCCTGCACCTGCGCGATCGCCGGTGCATGGCCCTGCTCGCGCGCGATCTGTTCGACGCGCTTGGCATACGCCGGCCACAGCAGCGCGGCAAACAGAAATGCCGGCGTCACCGGCTGGCCGCGAATGATGCGGTCGGTGGTGTTGAGCAGCGCGCGATGTACCAGCGCCGCAGCACCCGGATCGGATTCCAGCGCCTCATCGGTCAGCGGCAGCAGATGCGAAAACAAACCGTAGCGGCGCAGGCCATCCAGGTTGGCCGAGGCGTCGCGGCTCAGGAAAATTTTCAGCAGTTCGTCGAACAGTCGCGCCGGCGGAATCTCGCGCAACAGCGATGCCAGCCGCGGAATCGGCTCGGCGCTGGCCGGATCGATATCGAACTTGAGCTTATTGGCGATACGCACCGCGCGCAGCATGCGCACCGGATCTTCGCGATAACGCAGTTCCGGATCGCCGATCAGACGCAGACGCCGCAGACGCATGTCCTCGACGCCGCCGGCGAAATCGACGATCGAGAAATCGCGGATGTCGTAATACAGCGCATTGATGGTGAAGTCGCGCCGGAAGGCGTCGGCTTCAAGCGTGCCGTAGACGTTGTCGGACAGAATGCGGCCGGTTTCGTCGCGCTCGTGGCTGTCGGTGATCGGGCCGCGAAACGTGGTGACCTCGGCAATCTCGTCGCCGAAGCGTACATGCGCGATCAGGAAGCGGCGCCCGACCAGGCGGCAGGAGCGGAACAATCGCTTGATCTGCTCCGGGTGCGCGCTGGTGGCGATATCGAAATCCTTCGGCTCCAGGCCAGCCAGCAGATCGCGCACGCCGCCGCCAACCATATAGGCCTCGAAACCAGCGTCCTTCAGGGTATACAGCACCTTGAGGGTGCCGGGCGTGAGATTGCGGCGCGAAATCGGATGCTGCTCGCGCGTAATGCGGATCGGCTCGGTGATGACTGTGTTTCCTTCGCTTGGGAGTTGCCGACGATGCGACTCATGGGCGGCCGCGGTCGCTTCTCGTCAGGCCTTCCGTATAATACGCGACGCTGCCGCAAGCTCCTATCGTCTAGAGGCCTAGGACGGAGCCCTCTCAAGGCTTAAACCCGGGTTCGAATCCCGGTAGGAGCGCCAGGTCGCTGTCTGGCGAGGTTCGTAACCAGTTCACGCAAGCCCTCAATCCCCTGAAGTAGTACGGGGATTTTTGTTGAGGGCCATCGATGCCAATCCGTCGACTGCGGTCGCAGTGCATCTTGCAGACTTGCGAGCCGACGTATCGCTAGGCTCCAACCCAGCGACGTGCCGACACCGCTGCGCAAGATCGAACTCGACTCCGGCTCTTCTACGTTTGCGGCCTCGGCTCAGATTGGGATTCGCCGGCCCCCGCTGCGACTTCCGCCGGGGTGCTGCCGCCGAGCGCCAGGAACAGTTGCGCGGTGTCCTGATAGCGCTGCGCCTGGGCGCGGACGTAGCCGAGCCGGGCCTGCTGGTACAGGCGTTCCGCGTCCAGCACCTGCAGCACGCCGACATTGCCGACGGCGTAACTCTGCCGGGTCAGCCCCAGGTTGGTTTCGGCGGAGTCCAGGGCATTTTTCTGCGCGCTCAGTTGTTCGGCGTCGTGATCCAGCGCGGTCAGTACATCGGCAACCTGACCGAAGGACAGCAGCACGGTCTGCTGATAATTCGCCAGCGCGGCACTGGCTGCACCCTGCGCGCCGCGGCGTTGCGCGCGCAGGGTGCCGCCATCGAACAGCGGCGCGCTGAACGCAGCAGCCAGGCCCCAGGCGGTGCTGGAGGCATCGAACAGATGCGACAAGGAAGTGGACTGTTGGCCGGCCGAAGCGGTGAGGTTGATCTGCGGGTAGAGATTTGAGGTCGCCACGCCGACCGCTGCGGTGGCGGCATGTAACTGCGACTCCGCGGCGAGGATATCCGGCCGTCGGTGCGCCAGTTCCGAAGGCAGGCTCAGCGGCAGGGTCTGCGGCAGTTGCAACTGATCCAGATCGAAATCGGGCGGCGTCCAGTCCGCCGGCAACTGGCCGGTGAGGATCGCCAAGGCGTGACGCGCGACGCTGAGTTGCTGCCGCAACGGCGGCAGCAACGTCTGGTCGTTGGCCAGCTGGCTCTGCGCGCTGAGCACGTCGACCCGCGTCACCGAGCCGGCGCCGAAGGCGGTCTGCACCAGTGACAAATTCTTGCGGTCTTCATCCAGCAACTCCTGCACGGCCGCGATCTGCGCGCGCGCCGAGGCGATGGCAAGGGCCTGCTGCGCAACGTTGCCGGTGAGGCTCAGATGAGCCGCCTGTAACTGAAAGGCCTGGTAATCGGCCAGTGCGCGTTGTTGCTCGACGGCGCGGCGCTGACCACCGGTGTAGTCGAGCAAGTAGCTGACGCTGGGGCCGACCGAGTAATAGGTAAAGGCTGGAACTGCCTGCGCGCCGAGGAATTGCGCACCGTATTTCTGACGGCCAGCACCAGCGTCGAGGCCGACCTGCGGATAGAGCGAGCCGGCGCTGGCGTTGGCCGTTTCGCGCGCCTGCGCCAGCGTCGCCACGGCCGCGGCGAGGCCGCGATTGCCAGCCAGCGCTTGTTGCATGGTTGCGTCGAGCGCGGCGGAATGGAATCCGTTCCACCAGTCCACGCCGGGATTCTCGCCCGGGCTCAGCTGCTGGCCACTGCCGTCCTGCAGGCGGGTGAGCGGCTCGCTGGTGTAGCCGGTGGTCACCGGCGCCGGCGGCCGCACATAGTCCGGTCCCACGGTGCAGGCGGCGAGCAGCACAGCGGTCAGCAAAATGCTGCCGCGCGAGGATGGGATTTCGATGGCGTTCATTGCGGATTTCATCAGTGATTCACTCGATGGCGACCTGCGGTGCATCCTTGGTCGCCCTGGCGCTGCGCACCAGCAGCAGCAACGGCATTGCCAGCAGGGTGAGGATGAACATCAGTTGGAAGTCGTCGATGTAGGCGATCATCGTGGCCTGCGCGGTCAGCGCGGCATTGAAAACGGCGCCACCGCTATGGCTGGAGAGTTGCGCCAACAGTTCGGGACTGCGCGCGGCGAGGTTGTAGGGCGAGACGTGTTCGGCCAGCGCGGCGTGAACCACCTGGGTATTGCTGACCAGCAGGGCCTGCACCACCGAGATGCCGACACTGCTACCGATGTTGCGGGTCAGGCTGAACAGAGCGGTGCCCTCGTTGCGCAGATCGGGCGACAAGGTGGCGAAGGTCATCGCCGCCATCGGCACGTAGGCGACACCGGTACCGAACCCCTGAACCAGGCCGGACCAGAACACCGGCACGCCGTTCATCTGGATGTCGAAGCGGGTCATCATCCACAGCGAGATGGCGGTGAGGCCGAAGCCGAGGCCAATGATCAGGCGCGCATCGATCCGCCCCACCAGGCGGCCAACGACGAACATAGCGAGGAGCGTGCCGAGGCTGCGCGGCGCGGTCAGCAGGCCCGCCTCATACACCGGGTAATTCATCAGGTTCTGCAGCATCGGCGGCAGCAGTGCCAGGGTGGCGAACAGCACGATGCCGACGACGAAGATGAAGACATTGCCGGTGAGGAAGTTGCGGTCCTTGAACAGCGCGGGCCGAATGAAGGGATGCGGACTGGTGGCGCTGTGCACCACGAACAGGTAGAAGGCCAGCCCGGCCACGGTGGCTTCGATCCAGATCTCGTTCGAACCGAACCAGTCCTTCAGCGGGCCGCGGTCCAACACCACCTGCAACGCGGCGATGGCGATGCTGAGCAGGGCGAAGCCGAAGAAATCGAAACGCGAGCGGCGTTTGTCGCCGTCCGGCAGGAACGCCAGTACGCCGAGGAAGGCGAGGATGCCCAGCGGCACATTGATGTAGAACACCCAGCGCCAGCTGTAGCTGTCGGTAAGCCAGCCGCCGAGGATGGGGCCAAGCATCGGACCGAGCAGCACGCCCTGGCCCCAGGCGGCCATCGCCTTACCATGGTTCTCCGGCGGATTGATGTCGAACAACACTGCCTGCGACATCGGCACCAGCGCGGCACCGGCCAGTCCCTGCAGGAAGCGGAACAGCACGATCTGCGGCAGCGACTGCGCCAGGCCGCAGAACATCGAGGTGATGGTGAAGCCGACCACCGAGGCGAGGAACAACCGCTTGCGTCCGAACTGCCCGGCAAGCCAGCCGGTCAGCGGCGTCATGATGGCGGCGGCGACGATGTAGGAGGTCAGCACCCAGGTCATCTGATCCTGGGTGGCGGACAGCGAGCCCTGCATCTTCGGCAGCGCGACGTTGGCGATGGTGTTGTCCAGCGTCTGCAGGATCGAGGTCAGCATCACCGTCGCGGTGATCATGCCGCGATTCAAAGCAGGCCGGTTCGGCGCCGACGTAGTAGACACGCCTGAACTCACTGCGCGGTATGCGAGGAGCCGAACAGGCTGCGGCGGTGGCCGGTGTCGACGTCGACGGTCGCGCTGAGCCCGGTGCCCAGCGGCAGCTCCGCGTCGGGTCCGGTTTCAACAGAGTCGATCTCCAGCCGCACCGGCAGGCGCTGCACCACTTTGACCCAGTTGCCGGTGGCGTTTTCCGGCGGCAGCGCCGAGAACTGCGAACCGGTGCCGGGCGCGATGCTGATGACGTGCGCCTTGAAGGTCTTGCCGGAATAGGTATCGATGGCCACCGTGGCGGTCTGGCCGGGGCGCATATGGGTGAGCTGGTCTTCCTTGAAATTAGCTTCGACCCAGACGTCGCGGCTGGAGATCAGCGCGAACACCGGGTTGGCGGCATTGATGTAGTCACCGACCTGGAGCTGTTCGACCTTGGTGACGATGCCGTCGTCCGGGGCGACGATGCGGGTGTAGCTCAGATTGAGCTTGGCCCGATCCAGCGCCGCCTGCGCCTGCCGTACGGTGGGATGCTGGTCCGGATCGATATCGACATCGCCGGCGAGCGCAGCCAACACGCTCGCCGCCTGCTGCTGGCTCGAAGCCACCTGCTGTCGCGCGGTGTCGCGCGCATGCTGCGCCTGGTCGAACTGCATCTGCGAGGAGATACCGGATGCGAGCAGCGTCTGCTGGCGCTGGTATTCACGCTCCTGATACTGCAGTGTGTCCTGCGCCGAGCGCAGAGCGGCGAGTTGCTGGCGATAGCCGGCCTTACCGGCGACAATCTCCAGGCGTGCGGTGCCGAGCTTGGCCTGCGCTTCCTCTACCGCGATGCCGTAGGGCTGATCATCGAGCCGGAACAGCAGATCGCCACGATGCACCCGCTGGTTGTCGTGCACCGCGATTTCCGCAACCTGACCGGCGACATTGCTGCTGATCGAGGCGCGCGCCGCCTGCACATAGGCGTCGTCGGTGGACATGTAACGGCCGCCGGTCAACCAGAAATAGAGCGTGCCGATCGCGACCAGCAGTACGCCAGCGATCATCAGGGGCAGACGCAAGCGTTCGGCGCGGGATTTACTGCTGTCGGCCGGGATGCTGCCGACGGTGGGATTGACTGTACTCATTAAGACGACCTTTCTGTTTCTGCGCGCTTGGCGCAGGGTTCTGCAGTGGATTGCGGAGGAGCGCCCGCTTCGGCGGCGGTGAATGCGGCCAGCACAGCGGCGCGGCCACAGCCGGCGATGCGCCTGATCGCGTCAACGTCGGCACCCATGGAGCGGCCGCCGGTAAACCAGAAGTAGAGCGTAGCGGCGGCAACCAGCAGCATGCCGCCGATCATCGGGGGCCTGCGCAACTGCCCGGCGCGTGATTTGTCGTTGCCAGACGCGATGTTGCCGGCGGTGGGGCTGGCTGTGCTCATGGGGACAGCTTCCTGCTTCTGGTGCGCCTCGCGGGCAATTCGGCGATGGATGGGGGCGACTCTTCCTCGGCTTGTTCCGGCGGCGGACAGAGCGGAGCATCCGCCTCGGCACCGGGGACCAGCGTGGTGAGGTTGTCGTGGACGCGTTCCAGCAAGCTCACCAGCTGCACGCGTTCGGCCGGGGACAGTCCGGCCAGGGACGCGGCGCGGGCGCGGGCGGCGATGCGCCAGATCTCCGCCACCACCGGCTCCGCCGCCGTGGTCATGAACAGACGCCGCGCGCGGCGGTCAGCCGGATCCTGCCGGCGCTCGATCAGGCCGTCGCGCTCCATGCGGTCGAGGGTGCGCACCAGGGTCATCGGATCGGTGTCGGTGCGTTCGGCCAGCCGCACCTGGCTGATGCCCTCGTTGCGTTGCAGGTAGATCAGCACCTTGCACTGCGCCAGGGTCAGGTTCAGGCCGACCGCCTCGCGCTCGAAATTGAGCCCAGACAGGCGCGATACGTCCTTGAGCAGAAAGCCGAAATTGCGCAAACGATTCATTGGATGAATCTCGCATGAGATATGAAAGCTGGAGATATCATATCAAGTGATATCAAATCTCGCAAGCATCCCACTGCCCGGCGGATGGCGATGGGATAGGATGTGAAACGGTAAAAGTGGAATGGAGCACGATCAATTCGGGCTTGGACTGATCGCGTTTTTCCAGCCGATCAAATCTGTCGTTTTTATGGCGCCGAACCAGCCTGGTTTACTAACGACAGCAAGCGCTGACCAGGTCAAAAAATCTGGGTCGACACCGCGAAGGCGCTTTCGGGCAACGCCCTGCCCTTTAAAATCCTAGGTTCAGACTTACTTACTGCGCACGCCCGCGTGACTTGGCAGGCATAAGCCGCTTACATCGAAACGCTGGATACGAAGCATGACTTCTTTCAACACCGAACACGTCACCCACGTCCATCACTGGAACGAGAGTCTGTTCAGTTTCCGTACCACACGAGATTCCAGTCTGCGTTTTCACAACGGCCATTTCGTCATGATCGGCCTGGAAGTCGAAGGTCGGCCGCTGCTGCGCGCCTACAGCATCGCCAGCGCCAACCATGAAGAGGAACTGGAATTTCTCAGCATCAAGGTTGCCGACGGTCCGTTGACGTCGCGGCTGCAGCACTTGAATGTCGGCGATCCGATTCTGGTCAGCCGCAAACCGGTCGGCACGCTGATCGTCGACGATCTGCGCCCCGGCAAGCATCTGTATCTGCTCGGCACCGGTACCGGCCTGGCACCGTTTCTCAGCATCTTGAAGGATCCCACTGTCTACGAGCGCTTCGACAAGGTCGTGCTAGTTCACGGTGTGCGCCAGGTCAGCGAACTGGCCTACGCGGATTATCTGCGGACCGATCTGCCCAACCACGAGTTCATCGGCGAATACGTACGCGAAAAATTCATCTACTACCCGACGGTCACGCGCGAGCCCTATCGCAACCGCGGCCGCCTGACCGACCTGATGGCCAGCGGCAAACTGTTTGCGGATATCGGCCTGCCGCCGCTGAACCCGGCCGAAGACCGGGTGATGATCTGCGGCAGCCCGAGCATGCTGGCGGATACGCGCGCGCTGCTCGATACGCGTGGCTTCGAGGTCTCCGCGCATACCGGCGTTGCCGGCGATTACGTGTTCGAACGCGCCTTCGTCGAACGCTAGCCGGCACTCGAAAGTGCCGTGCATGCTTGCGGCGAATCAGTCATTTGACCTGGCGTTCGCCGATCGGCGTTTCCGCTGGACTCTCGGCGCACTTTACGCCGGCTCGATTTTTCTCGACGAGCGGCCGATCGCAATCATTGCGCCGATCAGGAAGCCGAGAACCAGACCGCCGAGAGTGATTAGCGTACGTTTCGGCGAGGTACGTTCTTCCGGTACCACGGCCGGATCGACAATCTTGAACGCGTATTCCTCAGTGCCTTGCGCCAGCATCACTTTCTTGATCTCCTGCTCGATCAGGCTATTTACCGCCTGATGAATCTCGACCACGCTGGTCTTGGTCAACTGGTCCTGCAGATAGTTGATATTGGTGGTCGAACGCGCGATTGCCTTGCTGCGCAAATAGAGGTTGGTCCGGCGCACCATGTCGTTGGCCCAGTCGGCGGCCAGCTTGGGATCTTTCCAATCGATGGTCAGCGTCACCAGGCCGGTCTTGCGATCCTGCACGACCTTACGAATCGTTTTCAGGAACAGCTTGTTCGCATCCCACAGCGTCGGAATCTCTTTCGGATCCTGACTCTTCCACGACTGCTTTTGAGTGTCCCACTTGCGCGCGAACAGAATCGGCAACAGATTTTTTTCCTGCACAAAAGTGTCGGTCAGCGAACGTGACTGCAAAGTCGCAATCGATTCGTCTTTGTCCGAACCGCCACTGCCGATGCCGGCCAACGAAGCAAAGGCACCCAACTGATTCATCAAACCACCGAGATTGGCCTTGGGACCTTCCTGTTCGACCGGGCTCAACAGAACTTCCGCGCGATAGACCGGCGTCATCAACAGCGACACGATCGCCGCCACCAGCCCACACAATAATGTCGTCGCAAAGATCAGTTGCTTGTAGTTCAGCAAGTAGCGGACCAGATCAACCAGGCTGAGCTCGTCGTCCGTACGGACGTCTGCAGCGCGCCCGGAGTGCGGGGCAAGGTATCCGCTGGGCGTCTGCGGCGTGCCGCCACTTACATTCGATTCAATCTTATCGTTCATCAATTCGATCTTTGGATGTTCCAACGTAGGATATTCCTGAGGCAGTCCCTGCACCCGATAAGCCGATATTTTGTGCTTCCAGGTCCCCGCCCACTGCCGCGCGCACTTTAGCACTGCGTTCAGTCAGCACCAGTTCGCATCCCTGCCAGGCCTGGGTTCCTTGCCTGATTGACGCTAATGCATGACCGCGGGCCAAGTCTCGGTGATATGCCCGACATCGCCGCCGCCGGTGGCTGAAAAGAGATCCTTGCCATCACGTGCGCGCTGACCGCCGTCGCGCGTCAGTGGCCGGAATACGAAGGTGCCCTCGTCGCGGGTCGACTGCGAGAAGAACACGTCGAATGGAATCGAGATGTAGATGCCCTTGTCGAACGAACCTTCACCGAAGCGGGCAGCGGAAACATTGGTGAGCGTCGCGAAGGCACCGATCAGCACGCCACTGTCGAAGCGTCGCGCCAGGTTGAGTGTCGCACCACGATCCCGCGCCAGGTAACGGCCGACCGAAAGATTGCCGACCAGGTTGTAGAACGGGAAGTCGTAGTAGATCGTCGCAAAGCCGGTGGTGACGTTGTATCCGCGGAAGTCGAAGCGCTCGTCAAAATCGCGCTGCCAGACATGATTGACGTCCACCCCGAACGCCCAGCGCTTACCGAACGGCCGATACAGAACCTCGGTGGCGACACCGCCGTACATGTCCTCGAAAATGCCGGCGGATACGCGTGCGTAAACCTCGTGCGCCGGCGACCAGATGTAGTCCGTCTCCAACTGGTCCAATGCATTTTTACCATGCTTCAGGTACTGCACGATGTCGCTGCGTACGTGCGGCAATTCGCTGTTGGACGGTTGCTTGAGGCCGTTCAGGTTATTGATGACGTTGATGCCGATCGCACCGGAAAAACTCAGGTGATCGTCGATTGCGACGCCGCCGTTGAGCCGCCACAGCAGCTGACCGAAGTAAAAACCATCAGGACCGCCGATCTGTTGGCGCACCGCCGGTCCCATGTCGTAGCTGAAACGCGGGTAATGATCCAGACCCGTGAAAGTCGCTTGCGGATCGCCGGGCTTCGGCTCCGCGATGTCGGCGTTGAGAAGAATTTCCTCCGGGCTGATTTCGCCGCTGGCCAATTTCTCGAAATCGCGCCGTTGCACCGTTATCCGATAGGTCTCGACACCTTCGTCGAGATTGATCACGGTGAATCGCTCGACCGATTCCGGCGCGGTTGCGGTCAAGATCCGTGCAGTGCGACCGACCACCTGCGATGGACTGCGATAGCGATCCTGTCGCACCCAGACCTCGATCTCGTGAGTCGATGCTTCGAAATTGACCGCAACCAGGTTGAACGTCTGCTCGGCGAGTGCGGACTGCAGTCGCTCGACCGTCTGTTGTTGTACCGAGCGTGGAATCGCCGGTACGGCGTCGACTGCAACCGGGTCCGGCGTTTGGGTCTGATCGCGCACCTCGACCGCCGGCAGCGGTGGATCGGCGGTTTTTGGGATGCCGCGGAACTTCTGGAAATTGACCCGCATTTCGACGTTGAACGTCAGCGTGCGGCCGCGTTCGTAGGCCACGCCGAGATGTGTGCCCGACCAGGCCTCGTAGTCGAGCCCGGCATTGATGTGCGTCGACTGCGGCAGCTTGTTGCCGAGCGCTTCGTGCTGATAATCGTTGCCGTCGTATTCGAGCAACAGCGATACGCCATGGATCGGCGTATGCCACTGCACGCCGCCAAACGGCCCAATCTTGCGTCCGGTGAACAGGCGCGACAAACCGGCGCCGCCAGGGGTGCTGCCAGAGTTGTTCGCCGCCAGACGATCCTGTTTGAAATGATTCGACAACAAGCCCAGTGGATTATCCAGGCCACCGCCCGCGCCGAGACGCCCCCAACCCAGGCCCAGCGAGAAGTCAAAATCGTAATAGCGCCGGCTGGCGACCAGATACTCGCTCGAAAACACGCCGGTGCCACCAAAGTCTTGCACGCCGACGGCGATCGCAGGCCAAACCTCGCCCTCCTCCAGCAAGCGCATCTTGAACGCGAAGCTGCGGTCCTTGTACGACTGGTTGCCGCTGAATGATTGCGGACCGTAGAGCCGGTTGGTGACATCGGTATAGCGAAACCCAGTCTCCAGCCACGGCAGCGGCTGCGCAAGAAAGTGCACCTGGTTGTAAGGCTTCACATGCGAGATGCCGACACCGAACTCGCCATCGTCGGCAAAGCGCGCAGTCGGCGTCTGCAATAAACCGACGCCGCCCAGGTCGTTGGTCGTATCGAACAATTCCGCTCGCGCCGACGGGCTCAGGCCGCAGGCAAGGATGGCCACCAACAGCCAAGCGCGTGCGGCGCGTGCCGGCCGCACGCACGCGATCATCCACACAACCTGCAAGCTTGAGCGATGATCAATTACGTGAGATCACCGACAGCGAAGCCGCCGTTATCGCGAGGCTCGACAAGATTCCGAAAATCCGCTCCGAGAACGCGAAGCCGTTGAACGGCACCGCATCGCGTGGCACGACGATTTCACTGCCCGGCGGAATTTCATGCGGCTCGTAGTTCCAGAACGACGACTTGAAGCGCTGTGCACTGCCGTTCGGCAGAATCACAAACGCACGGCCGCTGTCTGCCGCCTGCGAATAACCGCCGGCACGCTCGATGTACTGTTTCACCGTAAGCCCCGGCGTGAACGCGATGGTGCCGGGATTCAATACCTGGCCGATGACGGTGACCGAGATCGGCCGCTTCGGCATCACGATCAGATCGCCCGGTTCGAGAATCGGATCAAGTTGCGGCTTCGCTTCGAGTACGGTGGGATCGGCTTCGATGACCACCCGGCCGACCGGTGTCGCGTGCTCCAGGCTACTCACGACCGAACTCAGAATCGGCGTGGCATTGGTGGCGTTGTTGCCGAGCGCACCGCTAGTCACGGCGGTCACCATGGCCTGCTGTAAATCTTCCGCTGCACGATGGAATGACTCGCCTTCCGCCTTGCGCGTGCTGTCGCGCGTGAACACCGCGCCGAACGGATAGGCGGAGCTGGTGAGACCACCCGCACGACGCATCAACTCGGACAGGCGTTCGCCTTTGAGGATGCCGTAGGAACCCGGGAACTTGAATTCGCCCGACGCCCGCACCGTGCCGATTTCCTGGCCGAGAAACACCGGCTTGAAATTGAACACATCGCCCGGGTTGACGCGCGTTGCGCCGGCATCACCGCTGATGTCCAGCGTCTGGTAGTGCGAACTGCGCGACTTGATCGCATCGGCATAGGAGACATATTCGACGTTACGCGGATCGCTCTCGCTGCTGAGGCCACCAGCCGCTTGCACGACTTGGTCGATCGGCGTGTTGTCGGCGATCGGATAAATGCCGGGTTGACGCACCTCGCCGTACACCGCAACCGATTCTTCGAGCAGGAACGGCAGCGCGCGCGGCACCTGCACGAACAGTTCGGGACAGATCTCGCTCTGGTCAACCGGCTTCTGCCAGGCTTGATCGCGGTTGCCTTGTGTCTGCTGTCGGCCCGATGAGGTGAAAGTATTGCCGCTCGAGTCCTGCGGCTGCAACTGCGGTTGTGGCTGCGCATTGCGCGCGGCCGCAAGGCCAGCTGCCGTGGCGTTCGTCTGTTGAGGATCCATGCCGTCCTGCACCTGGCGCGGATTGGCAAGCGGCGACGGGTTGTAGTTCTCGTCCAGCTCCCCAGTCTGCTGAGCGCTCTTGAGGCGCTCCTGCAGCGAACGCGCGCTGCGCGCGCTGAACGCTTTCAGCAAACGGATCGGTCGATCCGAGCTGACCACGTCGGCCAGCTGCTGCAATCCGGGGCAGGTACTGATATGGCTGAGATCGCCGGCCGCGACGCTGCGAACCGCACTCGAATCGAGAAATCCGACATCCTTGCGATTCAGGATGATCACCAGATCGTTGCGCTGCAGCGGTACCGGCGTCGCGTTCGCCGACATCACCGACTGCACGTTGAAGGTCACGAACTCGCGTATACCGCTATCGACACTGGTACGTTCGATCAAGCCGATCGGCAAGTAGGTTTCCTTCGAGGTTTGCGAGGGCAGTAGCTGGGCTGCGATCAGCAGTTTCTGCAGCGTCGAATCGGCCGACCATTCGAAACTGCCGGGATATCGGACCGCACCCATCGCCCGCACGTTGTTGTCGAACGGACCCGACACGCGCCGCACGCGGACGACGTCGCCATCCTGCACATGCGATCCCAGTGCCACCTCGCTCTCCACATTCAGCTGCAGCAGCGTCTTCTTCTGATTGCGATCGAAACGCTCGATCTGTGCAGTTGCGGTATTGGTCGAGCCGAGCAGGCCGCCGGCCAGCTTGAACATCTCGGCGACGGTGCTTTCGTTCTTCAGCTCGTAGACCGCCGGCCGTTTGACTTCGCCGTCAACCGACACCCGCGGACCGACCGGCGGAATGAAGATAACGTCGCCGGGCAGCAAGCGGACATCACCGGTCGAGTCGCCGCGCAACAGCAGATCGTACAAATCCAGCACCTGTACGGTGCGGCCGCCACGCTTCAATTCCACCTTGCGCAGCGAACCGATCGGCGCGATGCCGCCGCTGGCGAGCAGCGCATTGGTGATGGTCGACAGCGAACTCACCGTATACGAACCGGCGTTGTTGACGTCGCCGAGCACGAATACGCGGATCGAGCGCAGTTCGCCCAGCGTGACGCTGGTCTGCACACCGATCATCTCGCGGCTGACACGTTCTTCAATCAATGCCCGCACATCATCGAAATGCTGACCTGCAACATCGATAGGGCCGAGCTTGGGGAAATTGATGCGTCCGTCGCGATTCACCGGCAAGCTGTAATTGCCGTTCTGACTGCCGAACATCTGCACGCGAACGACATCGCCAGGCCCCAACACGTAGTCGGTCGGAATCGGGATGTCGGTGGTCGGACGAAAGGCATCGGGTTGCCCGGAGAACAAGTCGTAGCCGAACGGCTTCAATCCGCCGAAGTTGCCGAAGCGATCACGTGCCAGTGCGGCACGGCGATCGCGCGCGTTCGCGGTGCGACTAGAATCGAAGTCGTTACCATCAGCGAAGTCGCCTCGGTCCGACCGGCGCGAACGATCGTACGCATCGGGCTGATCGTCGGCACGCGGCGAACGGGATCCGTCCTGCCGATAGCTGCCCTGGGTGGTTCCACCCTGGTTGCGCTGACTGGAATTGGAATTCGTATAGCTATCCAGACCCGACGAGTCCTGCCCCATCAATTCGAGCGCCCGCTGACGCTGCTCCGGCGTCAGTTGATCGATTGAGGAAGGATCAAGCGGTAAATCCTGTGCATTCACCGCCGCGTTGCCGGTCAACGCGACCAGACATGCGAATCCGGCCGAGATCAGGATATTGCGGAGGGTCGATGCGGAAAAGCTATTTTTTCTGGGGTTCATCGGCGGCTTTGTAACGAGGCAAAAGTTACCAGGGCCTGAGCCGAGGTATCAACAGGAGGTCGATGGGCATTCCATCCATTTGAGCGATGACGGCTGAAGTAGGCTGCCCGCTTCGGCCGTTGAACCTTGGACTGGCTTGTAAGTCTTAGTTTTAGTTCGGTGAAGAATACAAAACTTTGGCGACTGCCGTGCGCAATTGAAAGCGCGCCGAAGCCTGTAACTGGGTCGAAACCAGTCGAAGGGACCCAGCCAGTTGCAGCCGGCCAGAGATTGGCGGTCGACTGGCAATTTCCGTTCTGACCGGGTAAATTGACTTCAAGCGTGATGCTGTTAAGTTTTTTGCGGGCGTCACTGTGAAATTTGGTAAATGTCTGACGGAGGTGGTTTTGTGAAGAAAGTACTGTTTGTTGCATCGCTGCTGGCAGTTGGAGCGATTGCCTCTCCGGCGTTTGCCGAGGATACGGGTACGGCTGCGGGTTCGGTGAGTGCGGGCGCTGCGGCCAGCAATGGCGATGCGCTGATCGTTGGCGGTTCCGCCATCGTCGCAGCCGGCATTATCGGTGGCGTGGTTGCTGCCGTTTCGGACAAGGGTCATGGCGGTTCGAGCGGCACGTCGACCTCAACGTCGACATCGACCGCAACCGGCACGCGCTAATAAATAGAAGAACAGCTAGGCTGCGGAACCGCAGGCCTAGCGCGTGAAAGCTCAAGGCCGCTCCCTCGGAGCGGCTTTTTTTATTCCTACATCGTTATCGAGTCAGGCCGGCGCTGTCGCCGCCGCAGGCGGCTTCAGAATCTCGTATTCAATGACCGCCACTTCCGGGCAATACTGCTGGCGCGCCCTGCGAATCTTGCCGGTCTGCTGATCGATCCAGAACATATTGTCGGTCGACCAGCGCCACGACGGCACCTGAATGCGCTCCCGCACGCGCATGGTCTGGTGCTGCGTGCCCAGGATCGAGATGGTCTCCGCTCCGAGCACCGAATAACGCGATTCGACCACCACGCCGAACGCGTCCTTGTTGCTCATATCGATATAGCGCCAGACCTTCGGTGCCGCTTCGGTCGATCCGGAACGAAAAATCTGCTGCAGCGGGTCAGCGGCGACGTACTGGGTCGCGCGCAGATCTCTGGCCAAGCCGACGGTCTGAATCAAACGCCCGTCGCGCGTCACCAAAATCGCCCGGTCAGCCGACACCCAATGCAGATCGTTGCCATCGTAAGTTGCCAGCACCATGACCACCGACCCGCCGCCACCGAAGCGTGCGCCCAAGCTCGCGTAAGGCAAGGCCCTGATCTGCGCAACGCTGAGCGGATAGCCGGAATCAGTCTTGGGTTTCCCCGCCAGCGTGCGGCCGACCAGATCCAGTGTCGGGCTGGCACCGCAGCCTGCCAGGCCTAAACCCAGCATCGATTGCAGCAGCACGCGTCGGGATGGGCCGGTCTGATCCATGGCTTGCGGATTGTTCATTCTTCAGGCGTAGGCGTTGGTTCAATCGGATGCAAGGAACGAGCTAAGCCGAGGCTCTCAAGTACCGTTCGTGCGAAACTGCGCGTCGCTGCGTGCGCCACAGGCCTTGTGTCTGCAGGCTCGCCGCAGTCGGTGCAGTCGCTCGGATCAGCAAGCCATCAGTGTGAACGGTGACTGCGGCAGCAGTTTCACTCCCGAAGATTACATTAATCCATTCCTGTTGCGCCGATACTTGAGAACTCAGTGAGCGATTCAATTGCCGTCTTCGCCAGTTGCGGCCAAGGCCTGGAGCCGCTGCTGGCGGCTGAACTGAGCGGGCTCGGCGCCAGTGAAGTGCGCGAACGCCGCGGCGGCGTCGCCGCGACCGTCAGCTGGAGCGAGGCTTATCGCATCTGTCTGTGGTCGCGGCTCGCCAGCCGGCTGCTGCTGCCGCTGAGTACCGCGCCGGTCGACGATACCGATGGCCTGTACGAACTCGCCAAGGCGATCGACTGGCCCGCGTATTTCGGCGTCGATCGCAGCTTCGCGATTGAAGTCGCCGGCCGCGCGCGGGCGCTGACGCATTCGCACTACGCAGCGCTGAAAGTGAAGGACGCGATCGCTGATCGTTTTCGCGAACACTGCGGACGTCGCCCCGATGTCTCGGCCGATCATCCGGACGTGCGTGTGCATCTGCATCTGGCCGACGCGGCTTGCACGCTGAGCCTCGACCTCGCCGGCGACAGCCTGCATCGGCGCGGGTATCGCGCCGACGGTGGCGCGGCGCCGTTGAAAGAGAATCTGGCTGCGGCCTTGCTGCTGCGCGCCGGCTGGCCGGAAATCGCCGCGAGCGGCGGCGCTCTGGTCGATCCGCTGTGCGGCTCCGGGACCTTGCTGATCGAAGCCGCCTGGATCGCGGGCGATATCGCACCCGGCATCCTACGCGAAAGATTCGGCTTTCAGTCGCTGACTTCATTCAACGCCGCGGCGTGGCTCGCACTCAGCGATGAAGCAGAGCAGCGACGCAGCGACGGCGCCAGCAGGATTCCACAGATGATCGGCAGCGACATCGACGACAGCGCGCTGCGCAGTGCTCGGCAGAACGCAAAACTCGCCGGCGTCGATGCGCAGATCAGCTGGATGCAGGGCGACTTCGCCGCAGCGCAAGCGATCGGTGCGATACCCGGCCTGCTGATCACCAACCCACCCTATGGCGAACGTCTCGGTACCGAAGCCGATCTGATCAAGCTCTACAGCCTGCTCGGCGTCGCCATCAAGCAGAATTTTCCGGGTTGGCGTGCGGCAGTATTCACCGGCCGGCCGGAACTCGGCCCGCGCCTCGGCCTGCGCGCCGACAAGATCTACAACTTCTACAACGGCGACCTGCCGTGCAAGCTGCTGCTGTTCGATATTCTGCAGGTCGATCCCTTACTGCCGGCAGCCGCCGGCAAGGCCGAAGACTTCGCCAATCGTCTGCGCAAGAATCACAAGCATCTGGCGAAGTGGGCGAAGCGCAGCGGCGTGTCCTGCTATCGCGTCTATGACGCCGATCTGCCCGACTACGCGGTCGCGGTGGATCTATATCCGATCAAGGGGCCAATCGAGGGGCCGACCGAGGAATTGCGCGTGCACGTGCACGAGTACGCGCCGCCGAAGACGATCGATCCGAACGCCGCCGAGCGCCGGCTGCGCGATGCACTCGCAGTGATTCATAACGAGTTCGGCGTGCCGACCACGGCGATGCACTTCAAGGTGCGTCAGCAACAGAAGGGCAACGAGCAGTACAAAAGGCAGGAAAAGCGCTCCGAGTATCACCAGATCGAAGAGCACGGCTGCCGCTTGAAAGTGAACCTCGACGACTATGTCGATACCGGCATCTTCCTCGATCATCGGCCGCTGCGCCGCCGGCTGCAGGCGGAGAGCGCAGGCAAGCGCTTTCTGAACCTGTTCTGCTACACCGCCACCGCGACCGTGCACGCCGCACGCGGCGGTGCGGCTTCGACCTGTTCGGTCGATCTATCGGCGAACTATCTGGAATGGTCGCGCCAGAATCTGGAACTGAACGGCTATGCCGCGACGGTCGAAGCGCCCGGTGCCGCCGCACAGACCGCCTGGCGCGGACCGCGCACGCAGATGCCACACGGACGTTCGCACGCGCACCGGCTGGTGCGTGCCGATTGCCTGGAGTGGCTGCGCGAACAAGCCGCCACCAGCAAGGCTCAGCGTTTCGATCTGATCCTGTGCGACCCGCCGACGTTCTCCAACTCCAAGCGCATGGACGACACGCTCGACGTGCAGCGCGATCATGTCGAACTGATCCGCAACTGCATGCAGCTGCTGACGCCGGACGGCACGCTGTATTTCTCCAACAACCGGCGCCGTTTCAAACTCGATGGCGAACAGCTCAAAGACTTCGACATCAGCGACATCACCGCGCACACGCTGGATGAAGATTTCAAACGGCCGCCGCCACCGCATCGCTGCTGGATGATCCGCCACCGCGCGCCTTGAGCAAGGGAACCTCTGAAGAAGCGTCGCGAGCGAAGGCAGGTCGCGCGAACCCGGAGCGGAGGAACCGCAGCATACAAAGGAGTATGTGAGGATTCCGAGCACCGGATTCGTGCGAGATGCCGAGCGCAGCAGCTTATTCAGAGGTTCCCAAGGTGACGCTACGGTGAATACAGAGAACGCCGCACCTCGGCTGATTTCATATTTCTGAAACGCAGCCACCCTAGTCTGCGGGCTCGAACAGGGAGCGGTCAGCGTGGGGAAATCTTCGGGTAAAGATCAAGGCTTTAGCCACAGCCGCCGGCGGCTGCTGTCCGGCATCGCGGCGTCGGCAGCCGGCATCGGCCTGGCCGGTTGCGGCAGCAGCGATCAGAGCGGCAGCGATAGTTCGCCGCAGGATCTGCCGGTGCTGCCAGCACCCGCCGATTCCGGCATCGACCACATCGTCGTGGTGATGATGGAGAACCGTTCGTTCGATCATTACTTCGGCTGGGTGCCCGGCGCCAACGGCAAGCAGCCCGGCCTGAGCTTCGTCGACACCGACGGTAAATCACAGAGCACGCACGACCTCGCTCCCAACTTCCAGAACTGCACGCTGGCCGATCCGGATCACAGCTACGACGGCGGTCGCACCCAGTTCAACAACGGCAAGATGGATGGCTTCCTGCAGACGCAACCGGCCGGCGACACTTTCCCGATCGGCTACTACAGCGCCGACAGTCTGCCGTTCTACAGGGGCGTGGTGGAAAACTGGACGCTGTGCGACCGCTACCACTGCGGCATCCTCGGCCCGACCCAGCCGAATCGTTACTACATGCACGCCGGCCAGACCAACAAGATCGACAACGCCACCAATCACTTCACGCTGCCGACGGTGTGGGACGCGCTGCAGAGCGTCGGCCGCAGCGGACGCTACTACTACGGTGATCTTGCCGGCTGGGCGCTGGTCTCGGTGGAGTTCTCCGGACACAATCCCGGCGTCGGCAACATCTTGCCGTTCTCGCGCTTCCTCGACGATGCCAAGAACGGCAATCTGGCCGACGTCAGCTATGTCGATCCGGCGATGCTCGGCGAAGGCGCCGGTACCTCGAATGACGATCACCCGCTGGCCGACATCCGCAAGGGCCAGGCTTTTCTTAATTCGGTCTACGACGCCGTGCGGCAGAGCCCGCAGTGGGAGAAAACCCTGCTGATCATCAACTATGACGAATGGGGCGGTTTCTTCGACCATGTCGCACCGCCGATCGCGCCGGTCACGTTCGAGGAATTCCAGGCCACCGGCAACGACGGTCGCCTCGGCTTCCGCGTGCCCTGCATGGCGATCGGTCCGCGCGCGCGGCGCGGCCATATCGAAAAGCGCCAGTACGATCCGAACTCCATTCTCAACATGATCGCTTGGCGCTTCGGCTTCGCACCGCTTGGCGCGCGTGGCGCCACCTCGCTCAACTTCGCCTACGCGCTGGATTTCGGCAATCCGCCCAACACCACCAGTGCGCCGGCCTTCAGCGTGCCGGACGATCCTTCCTTCGGCCAGTCCTGTGCGTCGCAGATGCAAGCGGCGCAGGCGACGATGACGCCGGAGCGCTATGCGGAAGTGGAGCGCCGCCATGCCGAACATCTGGATGAATGGCAGGGCTTGATACAAGCCGCATTCGACGCAGGGCTGACCCCGCCGACGCCGTAGCCGGTAGCCGTATTCGATACGGACGACGACAGTAAAAAACGGCATTGAGGACTAGGCGAACCGCGTCGGCTGCAGTTCGCCAGCCTTCAGGTTTTCGGCAAGGTCACGCCGCGCTGGCCCTGGTACTTTCCGCCACGATCCTTGTAGCTGGTGGCGCAGACTTCATCCGATTCCAGGAACAGCATCTGCGCGACGCCTTCGTTGGCGTAGATCTTCGCCGGCAGCGGCGTGGTGTTGCTGAACTCCAGCGTGACGTGGCCTTCCCATTCCGGCTCCAGCGGCGTGACGTTGACGATGATGCCGCAGCGCGCGTAGGTGCTTTTCCCCAGGCAGATCACCAGCGTCGAGCGCGGGATGCGGAAGTACTCGACGGTGCGCGCCAACGCGAACGAATTCGGCGGAATGATGCAGACATCGGACTTCACGTCGACAAAGCTGCGTTCGTCGAAGTTCTTCGGGTCGACGATGGTCGAGTTGATGTTAGTGAAGATCTTGAATTCGTCGGCGCAGCGCACGTCGTAGCCGTAGCTGGAGGTACCGTAGCTGACGATCTTGCCGCCGCCGTTGGCGCGCACCTGGCCGGCCTCGAAGGGCTCGATCATGCCGGTGTCGCGGGCCATGCGGGTGATCCACAGATCGGATTTGATGCTCATCGGAGTTCTTCAGGTCGAGTCCGCCGATTATCGCAGGTCGAGCGCTTGCAGCCACACCACTTCGCAGGCGCCGGGGCCGGTATCGTCGCGCGTCAGCGAGCTGCGGATGCTCCAGCCGGCCTTGCTGCGCACTTCCACCAGCGCACCGCTCAGCGTCACCAGGTTGCCGGTGCGCACGCGCCCGAGTGCGCGCGCCGCCGCCGCATTCGCCGGGATCATGTGCATGTTGGCGCTGTGCGTCTCGATCTCCTCGCGCGGGATCGCGAAGCCGGCGGTGTGCCAGAAATAGTAGCGGCCGCTCTGTTCGATCTCGAGCGTCTGCAGCACCGCGCTGTCGGACATGCGCCCCCAGCCGAGCGCCAGATCGGTCGGGATCAGCCACGCCATGCGGTCGAGCCGGTAATCGGCGCGCGACAGCACGCGGGCGGTCAGTTCGATGCGCGCCAGTGGTTCGATGCTGAAGCCACCCTGCTCGAACGCGGCCGGCGCGGACTCGAATGGCGTCTGCAGCGGTTCCGCCGCCGCGAGGATGCCGGGCGGCCGCGGAATCGCGCGGATCGACCAGGCATGCCAGGCGCCGTAAGCACAGGCGAGCAGGATGAGCCAGAGGACCGGCCGCGCGAGCAGGAGTTTAATCGTCGACCGTCGCGATGCTGGGGAAGCTGAGCTTGGCCGCGCTGCCGTAGGCGAGTCTTGCCGCGGTCAGCCGCGCGATCTCGCGGTAGCGCCGGGCCAGCGCGCCGTCCGGCTCGGCCGCCACCGTCGGCGTGCCGGAGTCGGCCTGCTGGCGGATGCGAATGTCCAGCGGCAGGCTGCCGAGCAGTTCGGTACCGGCTTCGCGCGACAGTTTGTCGCCACCGCCGCTGCCGAACACAGCTTCCTCGTGACCGCAATTCGAACAGATATGCATGCTCATGTTCTCGATCACACCGAGCACCGGAATGCCGACCTTGCGGAACATCTCCAGGCCTTTGCGCGCGTCGAGCAGCGCGATGTCCTGCGGCGTGGTGACGATGACGCTGCCAGCCACCGGAATCTTCTGCGATAGCGACAGCTGGATGTCACCGGTGCCGGGCGGCAGATCCACCACCAGATAATCGAGGTCGTCCCACATCGTCTCGGTCAGCAGCTGCCACAGCGCCTGGGTCGCCATCGGTCCGCGCCAGATCGCCGGCTGCGCATCCGACTCCATCAGGAAACCGATCGACATCGCCTGCAGGCCATGCGCCATGATCGGCCGCATGCGCTTGCCGTCCGGCGACGTCGGCCGCTCTACGCTGCCGAGCATCAGCGGCTGGCTCGGTCCATAGACATCGGCATCGAGAATGCCGACGCGCGCGCCATCCACCTGCAGCGCTAACGCCAGGTTGACTGCGGTGGTCGACTTGCCGACGCCTCCCTTGCCCGAGGCCACCGCGAGAATGTTCTTGACGCCGGCCAAGGGCTGCAGGTTCTTCTGCACGGCTTGTGCACTAACCAGCGATTCGATGTGCAGCTCGACCGAGACACCAGGCAACACGCTGCTCAGATGCAATTGGATCGCCGCGAGCAGCGTCGCGCGATAGTTGCCGAGATGAAAACCGAACCTGAGTTTCGCGTGCTTGCCGCTGGCATCGACTTCGATCGGCACTTCCGCCGAAGCCAGATCGGTGCCGATCAGCGGTTCGACGAAGCTGGAAATTGCGGCGGTGACAGCGGCTGGCGAAGACATCGAAACCTGCGGGACTGGAAGAGGCGCGAAAGTCTAGCACCGCGTCGTCCGCCCCCGCCGGTCTGCTGCCGGGCTTCGCGTCGCGGCTCGCGAGGCTCGCTGCAGGCGGCGTACGCTGCGCCGCATTTTGCGATTCGTCAATCGAACGCTCAGTTCAACAGCGGCGGCAACTTCGGATCGCCTTTTTGCATCGCCCGTTGGTAAGCCGACCGCTGGCCGACGCGTTTGAGGTAGGCACAAAGATTCGGAAACGCAGCAATCTCGCGCGGCACGAAAGCCCGCATCGTGGTGAGCGGAAAGAACATGATGATATCGGCGGCGGTAAAATCGCGACCGGCGAAATAAGCGGCTTCACCCAGGCGCTGCTCGATAAAGGCGTAAGCGCGCTCGCTGCGGGACTTCAACGACTGCAGCACTGCGTCGTTTTCGCCGCCGCCGAGACGGTTGGCGATCAGGCCAATCATTTCGTTGGGCATCATCGATCCATTGGCAAAATGCAGCCAGAAAACGTAGGCCGCGAAGTCCGGACTATCGGGTTGGATCGCCAAACGTCCGGCGCCGTACTTGGCGATGATGTACTCGATGATGGCGCCGGATTCAGGCAGCACAACATCACCGTCAGTGATGATGGGTGCGGTGCCGAGGGGATGTAACGCCCTGTATGCAGCAGGCGCAAGCCGCGTGGTCGGATCGCGATCGTAGCGTTCCAGGCGATAAGGAAGCTCCAGTTCCTCGCAAAGCCAGACAATACGCTCGGACTGCGATACGCCGAGATGATGCACGGTGATCATTGCGCCTCTCCTCTTTCTGTTCTAGTAATGAACTGCCAGCGCGCTACGAAGCCATCGTAATTTGCCCCAGGCGCGCGGTCAGCTTCAGATTTTCGCGGTAATCGATCGGCACGCCGATGATCGCCGGACCGGGCTGGGCATGTGCCTCGGCCAGTACCTGCGGCAATTCTGCAGCCGTGGTCAGCGTCTTGCCCCAGCAGCCAAATGCGTCGGCCAGCTTTTCGAAATCCGGATTGCTGAAGCGCATATCGAAGTGCTTGCCGAATTCGTTCTGCTGCTTCCACGAAATCAGGCCATAGTCGCCATCGATCCAGACCATGATGACGATGTTGAGCTTGAGCCGCACCGCGGTTTCCAGATCCTGCACGTTCATCAGGAAACCGGCGTCGCCGCAGATCGCCATCACGCGCTTGCCGGGACAGGCCAGCTTGGCGCCGATCGCGCCCGGCAGCGCGAAGCCCATCGAACAGAAGCCGTTCGAGATCAGGCAGGTGTTGGGTTCATCGCAAGGGTAATAGCGCGCGATCCAGAGCTTGTGTGCACCGACATCGGACAGCAGGATGTCGGCAGCACCCATGAACGCACGCACGTCCCACAGCACTTTCTGCGGCTTCAGCGGAAAACTCTGATCGTCCTTCTCGCTGGCGTGGTCGGCGATGATGCGTTCGCGCACGCCCTGCCAGTCGGCGATCTTGTTCAGCGGCAGACGGTCGTCATAGTCACGCTCAAGGGCGACGTTGATCTGCCACAGCGCGTCGGCGACATCGCCGACGACGTCGACCGCGACGGTATAGTCCTGATCGATTTCCGCCGGTAGGAAATCGATGTGGATGATTTTCTTGTCGCGCTTGCCGTTCCAGAAACGCGGGCTGTATTCGACCAGGTCGTAGCCGACGACGATCACCACGTCGGCCTTTTCCATTGCCCAGTTCGCGTAGTCCTTCGACTGCAAACCGATGGTGAACAGGTTGTGCGGGTCTTCGCGCCGCAGCGCGCCCTTACCCATGAAGGTGTTGAACACCGGAATGCCGACCTTGTGCGCGAGCCGCCGCAACTGCTGCACCGCGCGTTTGCGCAGCGCGCCGTTGCCAGCCAGGATCACCGGATTCTTGGCGGCGATGATCTCGGTCACCGCCTGCTCGATCGCCTTGTGATCCGCCGCCGCACGCCGCGTCTTGTAGACGTTCATCGGCGTACCGACGATGTGATGCTTGGCGACGTCCTCCGGCAGTTCGACCACGCAGACGCCGGGCTTTTCGGCCGCCGCAAGCTTGAATGCCTTGCGCACGATTTCCGGAATCGACTCGGCATCGATCACCGACTGCGCCCACTTCGAGATCGGACGCATCATCGCGATCGCGTCCATGTTCTGATGGCTTTCCTTGTGCAGCCGCGCGGTCGAACCCTGGCCGATGATGGCGACCACCGGCGAACGGTCCATGTTGGCATCGGCGAGGCCGGTGACAAGGTTGGTCGCGCCGGGGCCGAGCGTCGACAAGCAGACACCGGTGCGTCCGGTCAGGCGGCCGTAGACATCCGCCATGAACGCCGCCGCCTGCTCGTGCCGCGTCAGCACGAAGCGGATGTTCGAATCGAGCAGCGAGATCATCAGGTCCGCATTCTCTTCGCCGGGAATGCCGAAGATGTAGTCGATGCCTTCGGCTTCGAGGCATTTGACGAACAGATCGGAGGCCTTGATCTGATTACCGACCTGCGGCTGGGAATCGTCCATGGTCTGCTCCTATTTCAGTTCCGGCGACTTCAGCACCAGCATCTTGCGAATCTGCATGTCGTGCAAGGTGTACGGCACGCCGCCGACGCCGTAACCGGAATGACGCGCGCCGGCGAACGGCATCCAGTCGACGCGGAACGCGGTGTGGTCGTTGACCATCACCGCGGTGCCGTCGAGCCGCTGATAGCAGCGCAGCGCGGTGTCCATCGAACGCGTGAACACCGCCGCCTGGAACGACACGTCGAGACTGTTGGCGGCGGCGATCGCATCGTCGATATGGTCATAGCCGTAGATACAGACCACCGGGCCGAATACTTCAGCGGTGGAGATTTTCGCGTTGGCCGGCGGATCGACCAGCACCGTCGGTGCATACGTCGTCTTCGATACGGTCTTGCCGCCGGTGGTGACTTTGCCGCCGCCCTTGACCGCCTCGTCGACCCAGCCCGCGACGCGCTCGACTTCGGCCGGCGTGATCAGTGCGCCGACTTCGGTATCGGGCAGCACCGCATCGCCGACCTTGAGCTTCTCGACCGCGGCGCTGAACTGCTCGACGAATTTCTTCAGCACCGGCTTGGCGACATAGACGCGCTGCACCGACACGCAGACCTGGCCGGCGTGGTAATAACCGCCCTTCACCAGCGCCGGAATCGCCTGCTCGAAATCGGCATCCTCGGCAACGATCACCGGCGCCACGCCGCCATGTTCGAGCGCGCAGCGCGCACCGGGTGCGAGCTGGCTGCGCAAGCTCCAGCCGACCTTGGCACTGCCGATGAAGCTCAAGAAAGCCACCCGCGGGTCGGTCACCAGTTTGGTGGTGAGTTCGTTGTTCTCCGGCACCAATGCCGAACACCATTCTTCCGGCAGCCCGGCTTCGCGCAAGATTTCGACGACGCGGAAACACGAGGTCGGCGTCGACCGCGCCGGCTTGACGATCACCGGACAACCCGCCGCAATCGCAGGCCCGACCTGATGCGTGATCAGATTGACCGGATGATTGAACGCGCTGACCGCGACCACCACGCCAATCGGCTCGGTCTGCGTGAACGCGAGCCGCTCGCTGGAGGCTTTGTTGAGCCGCATCGGAATCACTTCGCCCTGATCGGTGCGCAGCGCATCGACCGCGCAGCGCAAGGAATCGATCGCACGCGCGACTTCGACTTTCGAATCGAGCAGCGGCTTGCCGCCTTCGCGCGCCGCTTCCACCGCCAAGGTTTCGGCACGGGCGTGCATCAGGCTGGCGGCGCGATCGAGAATCTCGATGCGCTGCGACAGCGGCAGCCAGGCGTCGCGCTTGCGGTACAGCTGATGCGCCTGGTTCAGCGCATGCGCCACCGTGCCGGCGTCCGCGGCGGCAACCTTGGCGATCGGCGAACGATCGAACGGGGTTTCGACGGTGAAATCGGCTGCGCTGCTCTTCGCGCCTTTAACCATCAGATCGAAATGCGGCAAGCTCATCGGGCGGTCCTCGGTTGTTCGTGTGTGTTTGTTCTGGGGTACGGTTAGCCGACTTCAGGCGGCGGCGAAAGTTCGCCCTGGGCCATCCATGATAGGCAGTTCAGCCGCGCCGGGTTGTGGCGCCTGCGGGTGCCGCACAAAGCCGTCCGGCGGCCGATTCGCAGCGAGCGCAGCGCCGCTTGCGGCACAATGGCGGCCCTTGCAGACCTGCCCATGGCCGCCTACCTGCGGCTGAAGCGGGTCGCGCGGGCAGATCGCCGCCGCAGTTGCTTCAGTCCGTTCTCGATGCCGGATGCTTTTTCGACTTATGACCCAGCGTTCCCCTAGAAAGATACTCGTCACTCACGCCCTGCCCTACGCCAACGGCCCGCTGCATCTCGGCCATCTGGTGGGCTACATCCAGGCCGACATCTGGGTGCGCTTCCAACGCATGTGCGGCAACGATGTGACTTTCGTCGCCGGTGAGGATGCGCACGGCACGGCTATCATGCTCGCCGCCGAGAAGGCCGGCGTCACGCCGGAAGCCTTCATCGCCAAGATCAAGCAGAGTCACGAGCAGGACTTCCGCGACTTCGGCGTCATCCACGACCACTATCATTCGACGCATTCGGAAGAGAACCGCGTGCTGTCGGAGCGTATCTACACCGCGCTGGATAAAGCCCAGTACATCGTCAAGAAGGACATCGAGCAGGCCTACGATCCGCTCAAAGGCATGTTCCTGCCGGATCGCTACATCAAGGGCGTCTGCCCCAACTGCGGCACCGCCGACCAGTACGGCGACAACTGCGAGAACTGCGGCGCGACCTACTCGCCGCGTGAGCTGAAGAATCCGTTCTCGGTGCTATCGGGTGCGGCGCCCGAGTGGAAGCCGTCGGAGCATTACTTCTTCGCGCTGTCGAAACTGCAGCCCGCGGTCGAGCAATGGCTCGCGAACGCGGACATCCATTCCAGCGTGAAAGCCAAGCTGCGTGAATGGACCAGCGCCGGACTGAAGGACTGGGACATCTCGCGCGACGCGCCCTACTTCGGCTTCGAGATTCCAAACGCGCCCGGCAAGTATTTCTACGTCTGGCTCGATGCGCCGATCGGTTACTTCGCCAGCCTGCTGTCGTATCTTAAAGGCGACGCAGCCAAGCTCGATGAGTTCATCGGCGCCGATTCAAACGCCGAGATGTGGCATTTCATCGGCAAGGACATCGTCAACTTCCACGGGCTGTTCTGGCCGGCGATGCTGCACGGCGCCGGACTACGCGAGCCGACGGGGCTTGCGGTCAACGGCTACCTGACCGTCGACGGCGCGAAGATGAGCAAATCGCGCGGCACGTTCATCAAGGCGCGGACTTATCTTGATGCCGGGCTGAATCCGGAATATCTGCGGTATTACTTTGCGGCGAAGCTCGGGGCAGGGGTCGATGACATCGATCTCAACCTTGAAGACTTCGTTGCGCGGGTGAACAGCGATTTGGTTGGGAAGTACGTCAATATTGCGAGTCGGTGCGCCAGCTTCATCGAGAAGCGCTTTGGTGGCAAGTTAAGTAATCGCGGACCAGAGAATTCGGAATTCGCCTGGTTCAAAAAGAGCGTGCTCGTCGAATCCAGAACCGTGCCCATTAGCTCAAGTGGTAATTTCTCTCCCGGAATTGTGCTGCATGCAGACGCAAATCCGCCGGTTGACGAAGCAGCCCTGATGAGGGAATTTAGCTCGGCCGGTCAACGCATCGCTGGGCTTTACACTGCAAGAGATTTTTCTGGAGCGCTGCGTGAAGTAATGACACTTGCCGATAAGGCCAATCAATATGTCGACTACCAAAAGCCCTGGGAGCTAGCGAAGAAAAGTCTTAACAACGCTAGTAGCGGGCGAGGGACAATCGAGAACCGACTGTGGGATATCACAAGCGTAGGACTAAATCTGTTTAGATTATTGACTCTCTACTTGAAACCAGTCTTACCCGAGCTTGCTCGGGAAGCGGAGAGTTTCCTTAACATCCTGCCATTAACTTGGTCCGATGTGAATGGACCTTTACTGGATCACTCCATTAATTCTTATAAACCGCTGGCGACTCGGATCGACCCACTTCAAATCAAAGCCATGACCGAAGCCTCAAAAGAAGATCTCGCGCCAGCAGCGAAGGTCACTGCCACATCCAGCCCCTCTCCAGTTGCACCGACGTCGGCTAAGAAGTCCCCTCTCCCGCCTGCGGGAGAGGGCCAGGGAGAGGGCGCGTCAGCCGGCGCGACAATCTCCATCGACGACTTCGCCAAAATCGAACTGCGCATCGCCCGCATCGACAACGCGGAGAGCGTCGAAGGTGCGGACAAGCTGCTGAAGCTGACGCTCGATGTCGGCGAACTCGGTAAGCGCACGGTGTTCGCCGGCATCAAGTCGCAGTACGCGGCGGAAGCGCTGATCGGTCGTTTGACCGTTGTCGTTGCCAATCTGGCGCCGCGCAAGATGCGCTTCGGACTTTCCGAAGGCATGGTGTTGGCGGCGAGCCATGGCGATGGCAAGCCGTTCCTGCTGGCGCCCGATGCAGGCGCCGAGCCTGGCATGCGCGTCAAGTAGTCGACGACTGTCTTGAAGCTCACCGCAGTAGCCATCGACGCACTGCTGCCGCAGACGCAATGCGGAGCTTGCGGTTACGACGGCTGCTTGCCGTATGCGGAAGCGATCGCCGCCGGCACTGCGGACATCAATCAATGTCCGCCCGGTGGCGATGCAACGATTGCACGGCTTGCGGACTTGCTCAGCGTTGCAAGCAAGCCGCTGAATTCCGCACATGGCGCTGAACCTGCGGTTGCAATCGTCGCGTTGATCGACGAGCCACTCTGCATCGGCTGCTTCAAATGCGTGCTGGTGTGCCCGGTGGATGCGATTGTCGGCGCACCGCAATGGATGCATACGGTGATCGCTGAGGATTGCAGCGGCTGCGAGCTGTGCCTGCCGGTGTGTCCGACCGATTGCATCTCGCTGGTGCCGCGCGCAGCAGCTTTGCCAACGACGGCGGCGATGGCGCCACGCTGGCGTAGGTTGCATCGCGCGCGCCGCACGCGGCTGCAGCGCGCGCAGGACGCGCTCGATCAACAACGTCTGCAGCGCCGCACTGCGGCACTCAAGTCGCAGGCCGAACGCATCGACATCGCGGCAGCGGTCGAACGCGCCCGTGCGCGCCGTCGGCCGCCGACTTCGACACCATGAATACCGAGCAACGTCGCGAACTGTACCGGCGCCTGGCGCTGGCCAATCCGAACCCGCGCAGCGAGCTGGAATATTCGACGCCGTTCGAACTGCTGGTGTCGGTGGTGCTGTCGGCGCAGGCCACCGATGTCGGCGTCAACAAGGCCACCGCCAAGCTCTATCCGATCGCCAACACGCCGCAAAAGATTCTGGCGTTGGGCGAAGAAAAACTGCGCGACTACATCAAGACCATCGGCCTATACAAGACCAAGGCCAAGAACGTGATCGCGCTGTGCCGCTTGCTGCTGGAGCATCACCAAGGCGAAGTGCCGCGCGATCGCACTTCGCTGGAAGCGCTGCCGGGCGTGGGCAGCAAGACTGCCAGCGTGGTGCTCAACGTCGCCTTCGGCGAGCCGACCATCGCGGTCGACACGCATATTTTTCGCATCGCCAACCGCACTGGTCTAGCGCCGGCGAAGACCGCAGACAAAGTTTCCGCACGGCTGGAAAAACTGACGCCGGTCGAATACCGGCTCAATGCGCATCACTGGCTGATCCTGCACGGCCGCTACGTCTGCAAGGCGCGTGTGCCGGAGTGCTGGCGCTGCGTGATTGCCGATCTGTGCGCTTACCGGCCGAAGACGCCGGTAGCCTCGGCACAGAAACCGGCGCAGAAGCTACGCGGCAAACCGCCCGGAAGCGCCAGCAAATCGAAAATATCGAAATCGAAAGCAGCGAAGCGCAGCGCCTGAGTTGCGTCTGCGCGTCTGCTACGGGGCGGGTAGCGGCGCGACGACCGGTGCGGCGGTCTGCTCCGGCGACACGGTTTTCGTGATCTCCGCGTCGATCGCTTCGAGCAACTGCGGGCTATCCGGTTTGACATCGCTGCCGAAGCGCGCGAGCACCTTGCCGTCGCGACCGATCAGATACTTGTTGAAGTTCCAGGTCGGACGTTCGCCGGTCGCCGCGCGCAGATCCTTGTAGAACGGATCAGCATCGCCGCCGAGCACCTTGGTCTTCGAATACATCGGGAAGCTGACGCCGTAATTGGCGCTGCAGAACTTGGCGATATCCTGCTCGTCGTCCCATTCCTGCAGGAATTCGTTGGACGGAAAGCCGAGAATGACGAAGCCCTTGCTACGATAATTGTTATAGAGCTTTTCGAGCCCTTCATACTGGGGTGTGTAGCCGCAGTGGCTGGCGGTATTGACCACCAGAACGACGTTGCCGGCGTAGCTCTGGCACAGGTTTTCAGTACCGCCGAGCAGCCGCTTTTCGTCGTGGTTGAGCGGGCTCTGGCTGCAGTCGAGCGCGCGGGCGGGAGCGACATAGCCGCAGGCCAGTAACGCAAGCATCGCCATCGAACGTTTCATCATCATCGCCCCACGACAGTGCGAAAGCACTGCCGTTTTTGCCCTGCCTCACCTTAAGATTGTCGACCGCAGCGGGAATTCCCTGGCTGCAAGCCTTTATTTTCACTAACGCAGAGTCTAACCAGACTGGCCTGTCGACACCATGAGCGATGCAAGCAATTTCCTGACCTACCCGTCACCGCTGTGGCGCCGCATCGCCGCCGCGGTGTATGACTCGCTGCTGTTAATCGGCGTCTGGATGGGGGTGACGATGCTCTATGTCCCGCTACGCGACGTGCTCGGCGGCGATGCACGCAACGCCGGCCTGCCGGCGCTGTTGTTTCTCGCCGGCGCCGGCTTTTTCGGCTGGTCGTGGACCCACGGCGGCCAGACGCCGGGCATGCTGGCCTGGCATCTGCAGGTACGCCGTGCCGATGCCGCGGGCCTGCGCTGGCCGATCGCGGTCGGCCGCTACAGTCTCATGCTGGCGACCTGGGCACTATGCCTGCTGCCGCTGATGCTGTTGCTGCCGCAGCACTTACTGGAGCGCATTCCGCAACCGCTGGCGACCGCCTTGAGCGCCGCGCTGCTGACGTTGATCGCGATAGTCAGCTGCCTGCGCGATGGCCGCCGGCGCGCGCCCTGCGATCGTCTCACCGGCACCGAAGTGGTGGTGATTCCGAAGAAGAGCTAGCGCTGAATGCCGGGCGGCTCAGTAAAGGCCCGGTAAAGCAGGGCCGACTTGGCATACGGCATGCTAAGGTGAGGCCAAGCCGTGTGCGGATTAAGCCGGCTATTCGATCGTCGGCGACCGTCGCCCGGCGCAACCATTCGAGACAAGGAGTTCGCCGTGTCCACACTCACCGCCATCCGCGCGGGTCTGCCGCACGCGTCGACGGAGCAGCGCGATCTGCGCAAAACCGGCATCGATCCCAATTTCTGGTATCCGCTGGCACGCTCGAAAGACCTAGCGAAAGGCAAGGCCCTGGGCAAGACCTTTGCCGGCGAACCGATCGTGCTGGTGCGCACCCAGGAAGGCGGCGTATTCGCGCTGGAAGATCGCTGCGCACACCGCCAGGTACCGCTGCATCTGGGCGTGGTCCGCGGCGAGCGTCTGCAATGCAGCTATCACTGCTGGACGTACGACAAGACCGGCGCCTGCGTCAACGTGCCGTATCTCGACAAGGATCAGAAGCTGCCGAACGGCGTGCGCAGCTACCCCGCGCGCGAAGCGTACGGCCTGGTGTGGGTATTCCCAGGCGATCAGGCGCTGGCCGCGACCACCGCATTTCCGGACATCCCGACGTTCGGCACGGGCGCCTACAAAACCCGCTTCCTCGATCGCCGCATCAACTGCCACTACTCGTTCATGCACGAGAA
>JAQGNU010000202.1 GCA_028291645.1 Nevskia sp. | reverse complement strand
GCGTACTTGGAAGCGACGTGTCTGGAACGAGTATCCGAAGGATGCCGCCGATATTCGAGACGCTCTCTAATCATTTCAGTTTCTACCTAGTGGCTGAGAAGTCTGCTCCCGGCCGGCAGCCGCCGCGCCGTAAAACTGAAACACCCCCAACACTCGCCTGAGGTCCCCTCCCAACCCGGCCGCAGCTGTGCCTGCGGTAAACTGCGCAACTGCTGGATGGAGTCGCCGCGTCGTCTGATCGAGCTTTGGCGGTTTACCAAGTCCAGCCCGTTATCGGCCAGGTTCTCATTCAGGAGTTCAGGTGCGTACTGTTCCCTTCTTGCTCGCGGGTTTGCTCGTCGTCGGTGGCGGCGTCAGCGGCTGTTCCAGCAACAGCATGCTGAATTCGATCACGCCGGACGACGACTTCAGGCTGGCTACCGATATCGCCTACGACACCAACGGCGACAAGCTCGATGTCTACACGCCGCCGCACGCGCAGAACGCGGCCGTCGTGGTGTTCATCGCCGGCGGCCGCTGGGAGCAGGCCAGCACGTTGCCGAAGGAGAAGTACCGCTTCGTCGGCGAGGCGCTCAGCGCCAAGGGCTTCATCGCGATGGTGCCGAATTACCGCACCTACCCGCAGGTGAAGTTTCCGGATTTCGTCGAGGACTGCGCCAAGGCGGTGGTGTGGGCGCACGCCAATGCCAAGTATTACGGCGGCGATCCGAACAAGATCGTCGTGCTGGGCCACTCGGCCGGCGCCTACAACGCGGCGATGCTGGCGTTGAATGCGGACTACATGAAGCGGGCCGGCGGCGATCGCGCCTGGCTGCGCGGCATGATCGGCCTGGCCGGCGCGTATGACTTCCTGCCGCTGACCGATCCGGATCTGCGCGATCTGTTCGGACCGCCGGAAAACTTCGAGACGACGCAGCCGATCCTGTTCGCCGACGGCAGCAATCCGCCGATGCTGCTGATGGCCGGCGAAGACGACAACATCGTCAACGTGAGCAACACCAACAATCTCTACGACCGCATCAAGCGCAACAACGGCACGGTCGAGAAAGTGATCTATCCGAAGATGAGCACGCACAAGATCATCTCGTCGCTGGCAACGCGGCTGCAGAGCCAGTCCGACGTGATGAAGTACGTCGTCAGCTTCGTGCAGCGCACCACCGCCGCGCCGCCGAAGCAGAACAACTACGGCATCCAGACCAGCATTCCGAAGTAGGGCTCTAAATGATCCGAGCGTATCGCGGCATCCTGCCGACGCTGGGCGCGGGGGTCTACGTCGACGAGCAGGCGGCGCTGATCGGCGACGTCTCGCTCGGCGACGACAGTTCGATATGGCCGATGGCAGTGGCGCGCGGCGACGTC
This sequence comes from Nevskia sp., assembly GCA_028291645.1. Lineage (GTDB taxonomy): Bacteria > Pseudomonadota > Gammaproteobacteria > Nevskiales > Nevskiaceae > Nevskia. Next base: position 18,595 of record JAQGNU010000202.1, on the reverse strand, counting down.
AACAAGATCAGCATCGGTGCGCGCAGCAATATCCAGGACGGCGCCGTGCTGCACGTGACCCATGATGGTCCCTACACCGCGGGCGGCGTCGCGCTGGTCATCGGCGACGACGTCACTGTCGGCCATCTGGCGATGCTGCATGCCTGCACCATCGGCAACCGCGTGCTGATCGGCATGCAGTCCACCGTGCTCGACAAGGTCGTCATCGAAGACGAAGTCCTACTCGCCGCGGGTAGTGTGGTTGCGCCGCGTAAGCGCTTACGCTCGGGCTACCTGTATCGCGGCTCGCCGGCGGTGCAGGTGCGCGCCCTCACCGACGGCGAACGCACCTGGCTCAAATATTCGGCGGAACATTATGTGCGGCTCAAGAATCATCATCTCGCGGGTTGAAGTACATCGCGCGGCCCTATGGAAACTCTGAAGAAGCGTAGCGAGCGAAGGAAGGTTGCGCCCCGCCGGAGCGCAGGAACCGGAGCATATCGACGAATATGTGAGGATTCCGAGCACCGCCGGGGCGCAAGATTCCGAGCGCAGTAGCTTATTCAGAGTTTCCCTAAGCGACGGAGGACAAATGAAGCAAGGTGTCACGCTCGTCGAGGTGGGTCCGCGAGACGGCCTGCAGAACGAGGCCGTGCAGGTGCCGACCGCGACCAAGATCGCGCTGATCGAGCGCCTCGCCGATTGCGGCGTCAGGGTGATCGAGGCCGGCAGCTTCGTGTCGCCGAAATGGGTGCCGCAGATGGCGGACTCGGGCGCGGTGCTGGCCGGCATCACGCGCCGCGCCGGCGTGCGCTATCCGGTGCTGGTGCCGAACCTGTACGGTTTCGAGCAGGCGCTGGCCGCCGGCGTGCAGGAAATCTCGGTGTTCACCGGCGCCAGCGACGCCTTCAACCGGCGCAACATCAACGCCAGCACCGAGCAGTCGCTGCAGCGCTTCGCACCGGTGATCGAACGCGCCAAGGCGAATCGTATGCGCGTGCGCGGCTATGTCTCCACCGTGCTCGGCTGTCCTTACCAGGGCGCGGTGCCGCTCGCCGATGTGGTCAAGGTGTCGGTGCGTCTGACCGAACTCGGCTGCGACGAAATCTCGCTCGGCGATACCATCGGCGTCGGCACGCCGCTGGCCGCGCGCACCATGCTGCGCGCAGTCGCCGCGGAAATTCCGATGGCGCAGCTGGCAATACATTTCCACGATACCTACGGCCAGGCGCTGGCGAACATCTATGCCTGTCTCGAAGAAGGCGTGCGCATCGTCGACGCCAGCGTCGCCGGTCTCGGCGGCTGTCCGTATGCGCAGGGCGCGTCGGGCAACGTTTCCAGCGAGGACCTGGTCTATCAGCTCAACGGCCTCGGCCTGGAGACCGGCATCGATCTCGATGCGCTGTCGGCGACCGCGCGCTGGATCAACGCCGAACTGCGTCGTGCACCGGCCAGTCGCTTGGCGCGATTGCCGGCGCGCAGTGTTTCCTGAAACGCATGTCCGGCACGTGCCGGCCAAAATCCTGCACCGCCCGCAAGTGCCGTGCGCGATTTCCGGCAAAATCACCGAAATCGCCGTGCGCGATCTGATTCACGGCCGCCCGGTTGCGAATGCGGCCGCGCTCGAGTTTTTCAAGAACCTGCCACGAGAGAACCTGTTCTGATGACGTCGAAGAAAAGTCATACGCTGGTGCTGCTGCGCCACGGCCAGAGCCAGTGGAATCTGGAAAACCGCTTCACCGGCTGGGTCGATGTCGACGTTACCGAAGTCGGCCGCGCCGAAGCCAAGGCGGCTGGCGAACTGATGAAAGCCGAAGGCCTGCAGTTCGATATCGCGCATACCTCGGTGCTGAAGCGCGCGATCCGCACGCTGTACCTCGCGCTCGATCAGATGGATGCGCTGTGGATTCCGGTGCGCAAGCACTGGCGCCTGAACGAGCGTCACTACGGCGCGCTGCAGGGCCTCGACAAGGCCGAGACCACCGCCCGGCACGGTGAGGCGCAGGTCAAAGTCTGGCGCCGCAGCTACGATATTCCGCCGCCGCCGATGGCAGCGTCCGATCCCGGCCATCCTTGTCGCGATCCGCGCTACGCCAAGCTCGATGCCGCGGCCTTGCCGTCGACCGAATCGCTGGCGACGACGCTCGATCGCGTGCTGCCGTACTGGCACGACGCGATCGCGCCGCAGTTGAAAGCGGGGCAGACCGTACTGGTGACCGCGCACGGCAATTCCTTGCGCGCGCTATACAAGTATTTGAATCAGGTGCCGGAAGATCAGATCGTCGAGCTGAATATCCCGACCGGCATTCCGCTGCGTTTCGAACTCGACGAAAATCTCAAAGTGCAGTCGTATCGCTATCTGGGCGATCCCGAAGCTGCCAAGCGCGCTGCCGAAGCGGTTGCCAACCAGGCCAAGGCCAAGCCCTGAGCGGACGCGCGGGATTTTGAACGGACAGTAAAAAGCCATCCGGTCAGGGGAAACCGGATGGCTCGCCGATGCCATTGCGGTACCGGCTCATTCTTCGCGGACGGTCGGGATTACCGTCAGGGGGTGCGAAGAATGCGGATCAGTTTAGGCGGCGAGGCTTAATCCAAGCTGAACGTCGCCGCCCAACGGTCGGTTCTCTGCGCTCAGCGTGAGATCCGGCGAATGACGCCGACCACGATCAGCAGCACGAAAGCGCCGACGACCGCGCCGATGAAGCCGGCCGCCTGATCCGGCGCGTACAGGCCGAGCGCCTGGCCGCCGTAGGTTGCCGCGAAGGCGCCGGCGATGCCCAGCACCGTCGTCAGGATGAGGCCCATCTTGTCGTCGCCCGGATGCAGGAAGCGCGCGAGCAGACCCGCGATGAAACCGATGATCAAGGTACCGATGATATGCATGGAGCTCTCCTTGGTTATGGTCGTTATTCGCTCTGCGCGGAAGCGGCAGCCATCGCCGTTAGCTGCGCGGTCGCGGAAGCCATCATACGAGAAATGGGTTGCCGTCTAGCAGGCGCGAAGCGAACGGCCGGTGCTGCTGCAGCCAGGCCTGCGCATCGTCGCTGTCGCGGTGGAACCAGGCCTCGGCGCTGCCGAGGATGAAGTGATAGCCCCAGGCATCCATGTCGGCAAACATGCGTGCCTGCGAGTAGCCTGCGAGTTGCTCGGCGAGCAGGCATTGCAGGTAGCAGACGGCGTTCTCTTCGGTGTCGCTGCCGCCGGCATCGCGCTGCAGCTGCGCGCGGCGCGCGTCGTCCATGCAGAGGAAATGACAGGCTTCGTGCAGCGCCGAGTGGACCGGCGTGTCGTCGCGCACGTACAAGCGGTTGCCGATCAGGCCGGCTTCCGGTTCGCCCCAGTAGCTGCCGGGAATTGCGCTGCCTGCCGGCTGGCGACTGAGCAGTAGTCCGTGCCCGGCAAGCAGCCGCTCAAGTGCGCCGTCCGGCAGCGCGTCCAGCAACATCACATTCATCGCGGTTCGTGGCGGCTTCGAAGCTGCGCAACTTGCAGCGGAACCGCGCGACGGTCAAGCGGTGCCGCTGCAAAACCGCCTGGATGATCTCAGTGCCGGTAGCCGCGCACGCGCACCTTGAAGTCCATCGCCGGGCCCGGCGTCGGTGCGGTCTTGGTCTTCAGCACGTAGTCGGCCGGTTCCAGCGCGAGATCGAGCTTGTAGAACAGGCGCGCCATCGACAGCGCGATCTGCACTTCCGCCAGGCTCTTGCCGAGACAGGTGTGCGGGCCGCGGCCATACGGCGAATAGGCGCCCGGCTGCAGATGTTCGGCGCGCGGCTTCTGGAAGCGGTCGATGTCGAACTGGGTCGGGTTCGGGTAATACTCTTCCATGAAATGCGGCACGCTGGTGCCGACGTAGAGCAGTTCGTCTTTCGGGATCAGGTGGCCCTGGAACATGAAGTCCTTGGTCGCAGTGCGCATCTGCGCGACAGCGATTGGGTAGAGCCGCATGGCCTCCATGATCGCGCCCTGCAGCGACGGGATTTTCTTGAACAAATCTTCTTCTTCGATGGTGCCGGCGGCGAACAGCGCATCGACTTCCACGTGGATGCGTTTCAGCACGTCCGGATGTTTCAGCACCGCGTAGACGACCGCTGCGGTGGTGTTGGCGACGGTGTCGAGCCCGGCGACGTAAGGACCGGTCAGCGTCAGGATCAGATCGCTCGCCGGCATGATTTCGGGATGCTTGAGGTGCGCTTCCATCACGTCGTCGATCAGGTTCTTGTCCTCGTCCTTCTTCTGGCCGGCGGTCTTGTAGTAGTTGTCGATCATGTTGCGACCGAGTTCCTGCACGCGCGCCTTGGCGTTCTTGTACTTCGGCATCTTCAGCAGGAACTTCGGCCGCTGACGCGTTACCAGCACATTCAGAATGTGCAGGATGGTGATGCGGATGTCCTTGACGTATTCCAGCGGCGCGGCGCCGGTGAGGATGGTGCCGAGCTGGTCGACCACCATGTACTGCATCGCCTCGACCACCGGGATCATCTTGCCGACCGGCCAGTCGCGCACGCAGGCGCGATCGGTCAGATCGACCAGTTCGTTGTAACGGCCCTTGATCGATTCCTTCGAGTAGCCGCGGCGCATGACATCGCGCAGTTCCTTGTGGCTCTCGCCATCCTCGCCGGTGAGCGAGCGCGTGGCGCCGTATTCGGCGACCAGGCCTTCCCAGAACTCCTTCGAGCGCAGGCACTCGCGGCCTTCGCGCGTGCCCATGAAATTGGCCGCTTCGACGCCGGCGATCGCGGTGTAGGTATTGCCGAGAATCTTGACCCGGAACACCGGGCCGTACTTGCGATAGCAGTCGACGAAGAACTGCGCGGGGTCTTTCGCCATGCCCAGCACACTGCCGATGATCGGCAGGCCGGGCACGGTCGGGGTGGGAATCGGGCTCGGTGTCGGCGCGATGGATTCGGTGACTGTGCTCATGGCATTTCCCGCTAAAGGTATTGCGTGACGAGAGGCGTCGCAGAGCGACCTGGTAGATGGTTTTACAGGTCCGCCGCCCGCACCGGTTCCCCCGATTGGACTAGACGCTAACAGGCCAGGAAGAGCCGCGCCGTATTACCCTTGGCGGATGAAGCCGCGCATCGAGCCCACCGTTCACCCGGTTGCCGTACCGACGCTGCCAGCGGCACCCGAACCCGAACCGGCGCCAGCGCCGCCCAAACAAGCTTTCGTGAAGCCGCCGGCGCAGGCCGGCGGCAGGAGATTTTCGATGTTGCGCTGGCTGTTCGGTCTGATTTTCAGTGCGCTGGCCCTGCTATTGCTGGTGCTCGTGCTGTTGCGCTGGGTGCCGCCGCCGACCAGTGCCTACATGCTGCAGAGCCCGGTGCATCCGGTGCAGCAGCACTGGGTGCCGGCGTCGGGCATCGCCGAGGTCGCGCGGCGCGCGGTGGTCGCCTCCGAAGACCAGAAGTTCTGGACCCACGATGGCTTCGATGTCGAGGCGATCCAGAAAGCCTACGCGGAGAACCAGAAATCGAAGAAAGGGCGGCGCCATCCGCGCGGCGCGTCGACGATCAGCCAGCAGACCGCCAAGAATCTGTTCCTGTGGCCGGGCGGCGGCTACTTCCGCAAAGGCGTGGAAGCGGCGCTGACGGTGCTGATCGAACACCTGTGGAACAAGAATCGCATCCTTGAGATGTATCTCAACATCGTCGAATTCGGTCCGGGCATTTATGGCGTCGAAGCGGCTTCGCAGTCCTATTTCGGCAAGCCCGCAGCCAGGCTCAGCGCGGCGGAAGCCGCGCGGCTGGCGGCGGTGCTGCCGAATCCGCGCCACTGGAGCGTGCGCGCGCCGGGGCCGTACGTGCAATCGCGTGCGAACTGGATTCTCGGGCAGATGGGTTACGGCGCGCCGGCCGCCGAGCCGGAACCAAGCGACGACGAAGTGGACGACGATGCAGCCCATGCGATGCCGCCGCCGGCAGATCCCGCGGCGGATGGGCCGTAGCGGGTGCCGCATCGCGCCGCAATTCGCTGGAGATCACTCAAACCACAGGCCGTTACATAAGGAGTCCTAATGAGCGAGCACGAACGCAGGATCGATTACCTGGAATTTCCCGCTAGCGACATCGCTGCGACCAAGCGTTTCTACACGCAGGTGTTCGGCTGGAAATTCACCGATTACGGGCCGGAATACACCAGCTTCCACGACGGCCGTCTGAGCGGTGGCTTCTGGCACTCGGCGCAGGTGGCCGCGCCGGGTTCGGGCGTGCTGGTGGTGATCTACGCACGCGATCTGCATGCCTTGTCGGATGCCGTCGCCGCCGCCGGTGGTGCAGTGACGCGGGAGCCGTTCGAATTTCCCGGCGGCCGACGTTTCGAGTTCACCGATCCCAGCGGCAATCGCCTTGCAGTCTGGTCCGATCAGCCGGCCTGACACGCGGCACCTGACGCATGTTCAAGCTGCCGACCACGGCGACGGCGCCGTTCTGCCCTTCGGAAGTACAGGGCACGATCGACGTCGCACCGACGCTGCCGTTCTGGCAGAAATTGCTGCGCACCGCCGGCCCGGGTTTGCTGATCTCGGTCGGCTACATGGACCCCGGCAACTGGGCGACCGATATCGAGGCCGGCGCCAAGTTCGGCTACCAGCTGTTGTTCGTCGTGGTGTTGTCGAGTCTCGCGGCGATCGTGCTGCAGTGTCTGAGCATGCGGCTCGGTATCGTCAGCGGGCGCGATCTGGCAAGGCTGTGCCGCGAGCGTTATTCGCCGCCGGTCGCGCGTGCGATGTGGCTACTGGCGGAAGTCTCGATCGTCGCCTGCGATCTGGCTGAAGTGCTCGGCAGCGCGCTGGCGTTCAAGCTGCTGCTGCAGGTGCCGCTGCTGATCGGCGTCGGCCTCACTGCGTTCGATCTGCTGATCGTGCTCGGCCTGCAGGGCAAGGGCTTCCGCCGGATCGAGGCGATCATCCTGGCGCTGGTGCTCACCGTCGGCGCCAGCTTTGTGGTCGAGCTGCTGCTGATCCCGCCGCACTGGCCCGACGTTGCGCGCGGCCTGTGGCCGCAGCCGCAGACTTGGAGCGGCACCGAGCCTTGGTATCTGGCGGTCGGCATCCTCGGCGCGACGGTGATGCCGCACAACCTCTATCTGCATTCCTCAGTGGTGCAGACGCGCGTGGTGCGCAAGGACCTGCCGAGCAAACGCGCGGCGATCGGCTTGTCGCGCATCGATACGATCGTGTCACTGCTGCTCGCACTATTGATCAACGCCGCAATCCTGATTCTCGCCGGCAGCGCATTCCATCTGCACGGCCAGCAGAGTGTCGCCGACATCCAGGATGCGCACCGGCTGCTGGAGCCGATCGTCGGCACCGCGCTGGCCGGCACGCTGTTCGGCATCGCCCTGCTGGCGTCGGGACAAAGCTCGACCTTCACCGGCACCATCGCCGGCCAGGTGCTGATGGAAGGCTTCCTCGAGCTGAAGATTCCGTGCTGGCAGCGCCGCCTGATCACGCGCGGACTGGCATTGATCCCGGCCTTCATCGGCGTGGCCTTACTCGGCGATCACGCAGTCGGCAAGCTGCTGGTGCTGAGCCAGGTGGTGCTGAGCCTGCAGCTGCCGTTCGCGATTTTTCCGCTGATCCGATTAACCTCGGATCGCAAGCTGATGGGCGAGCTGCGGAACTCCTGGCTGACGTCGGGATTGTCGTGGCTGCTGTTCGGTGCGATCACCGGCGCCAATCTCTGGCTGATCGCCGATCTGCTTTGAGCGGCGTGTCCGCTATCATCCTCCGGTGAAAACGCCAGCCACTGCCGACGCGCCACGCGTGCTCGTAGTCGACCACCTGCGCAAGCAATATCGCAGCACGGTCGCGGTCGACGACATTTCCTTCGATGTGCGGCCGCACGAGATCGTCGGTCTGCTCGGACCCAACGGCGCCGGCAAGACCACCACGATCAACATGATTCTCGGCGTGCTCGAACCGAGCGCCGGCAGCATCCATATCGAGAATGTCGATCTCGCGCGCCAGCGCCGCCGCGCGCTCGCCTGTACCAACTTCGCCGCGGTGTATGCGCCTTTGCCGGGTAATCTCACGGTCTATCAGAACCTGCGTTTCTTTGGTTTGATCTATGACGTGCGCGGCTTGCGTGCGCGCATCGAGACGCTGCTCGAACAATTCGATCTGCGGCGCTTCCGCGATACCAAGTGCGGCCTGCTGTCGTCCGGCGAACAGACGCGCGTGACTTTGGCGAAAGCGATGCTGAATTCACCCAAGCTGCTGCTGCTCGACGAACCGACCGCGTCGCTCGATCCCGCCACCGCGCAGGACGTGCGCGGCATGATCCGCAGCATCGCTTCTGAAGGCAGCGGCGGCATCCTGTGGACTTCGCACAACATGTACGAAGTGCAGGAAGTGTGTCATCGCGTGCTGTTCCTGCATCGCGGAAAAATCCTGCTGCAGGGCGACCCCAAGCGGCTGCCGCAGGAACATGGCGCGGCGACGCTCGATGAACTGTTCATCCGGCTCGCGCGCGAACCCTTGGCACAAACCGAGCACGCCGCATGAACTGGCGCCGCATCGCTGGGATCGTGCTGCGCCAGTACTACCTGATGCGCGGCAGCCCGACGCGCCTGCTGCCGATGTTCGCCTGGATCGCGATCGACATCGTGCTGTGGGGTTTCATCACGCGTTGGCTCAACCAGGTCAGTCATGCCGGCATGGACTTCGTGCCGACACTGCTCGGCGCCGTACTGTTATGGGATTTCTTCACGCGCGTGATGCAGGGCGTCACCACCGCATTCTTCGAAGACCTGTGGTCGCGCAATTTTCTCAACGTATTCGCGACACCGCTGTCGATTTCCGAATACGTCAGCGGCCTGGTGCTGACCAGCATCGTCACCAGCAGCATTGGACTCGTCATCATGCTGCTGCTGGCATCGACCGTGTTCGGCCTGTCGTTCCTGTCGTATGGAATCCTGCTGCTGCCGTTCCTGTTGGTGCTGTTCCTGTTCGGCATCGCACTCGGCATCGTCGCCAGCGGCATTGTGCTGCGCTTCGGTCCAGCCTCGGAATGGCTGGTGTGGCCGATGCCGGCCTTGCTGTCGCCGTTCGCCGGCGTGTTCTATCCGCTGTCGACCTTGCCGGCCTGGATGCAGACGGTCGGTCATCTGCTGCCGCCGTCGTACGTGTTCGAGAGCATGCGCGCGATCGTTGCGGGTCAGCCGGCCTCGCTGCAGAACCTCGCGATCGGCTTTGGCCTCGCGCTGTTCGAGATCGCGCTGGCGAGTGCGTTCTTCGGCCGCGTCTATCACTACGCGGTGCAGAGTGGCTTGCTGGCGCGTTACAGCGCCGAGAGCGTGTCATAAGGATCGCGATGAACGATCGGAATGCCAAGCTCGACGCGGTGATCATCGGCGGTGGCCACAACGGGCTGGTCTGCGCCTGGTATCTCGCGCAGCGCGGTTTGCGTGTGCGCGTGCTGGAACGTCGCGGCCTTGTCGGTGGCGCGGCCGTCACCGAGGAATTCCATCCCGGCTTCCGTAATTCGGTGGCGAGCTATACGGTGAGCCTGCTGCATCCGCAGATCATTCACGACATGGCGCTGAGCGAGCGCGGCCTGCGTGTGGTCGAGCGGCCGATCTCGAATTTCTTGCCGCTCGACGACGCTCGATATCTGAAGCTCGGCGGCGGTCTCGAACGCACGCAGGCCGAGTTCCGCAAGTTCTCGACGCGCGACGCCGAGCGCCTGCCGGACTATTACGCCGCCTTGGAGCGCATTGCCGAAGTGATGCGCGCATTGGCGGTGGAAATGCCGCCGCATTTCGACGGCAGTCTGCGCGATCTGTTGCGGCTCGCACGCCACGCCTGGAAACTGCGCGGGCTCGATCTCGGCGGCAAACAGGACCTGCTCAATCTGTTTTCGCAGAGCGCGCGCATCTTTCTCGACGGCTGGTTCGAAAGCGCGCCGGTGCAGGCGGCATTCGGTTTCGACAGCATCGTCGGCAACTTCGCCAGCCCGGATCATCCGGGCAGTGCTTACGTGCTGCTGCATCATGTGTTCGGCGAGGTCAATGGCAAGAAAGGCGCCTGGGGCCATGCGATCGGCGGCATGGGCGCGATCACGCAGGCGATGCAGCGCGCCTGCGTGGATGCCGGTGTCGACATCCGTGTAAATGCGCCGGTGCGGCGCGTGCAGGTCGAGGCGGGGCGCGCGGTCGCGGTCGAGACCGAAGATGCTGTCGTGCATCGCGCACGCACGGTGATCGCCAACGTCAATCCGTCGCTGCTGTTCGGCCGCTTGATGGATGCGGCCGACGTGCCGCCCGCATTTGGCGAACGCCTGCGCAATTATCGCAACGGCTCCGGCACGTTCCGGATGAACGTCGCACTGGCCGAATTGCCGCAATTCACTTGCTTGCCGCAGATCGGCGAGCATCATCGGAGCGGCATCATCATCGCGCCGTCGCTGGATTACATGGACCGCGCCTATCAGGATGCGAAGCGCAGCGGTTGGTCGTCGGAGCCGGTCGTCGAAATGCTGATTCCGAGCACGGTGGACGACACGCTGGCGCCCGCGGGTGCACACGTCGCCAGCCTGTTCTGTCAGCAGTTCGCCCCACAATTGCCGGATGGCCGCAGCTGGGATGCAGTGCGCGAGGCAGTCGCCGATCAGATCATCGCGACCGTCGACCGGTATGCGCCGAACTTCAAGCGCGCGGTGCTCGGCCACCAGATTCTCAGCCCGCTCGATCTGGAGCGCAGCTTCGGTCTGATCGGCGGCGACATCATGCACGGCCACATGTCGCTCGATCAGTTGTGGGCGGCGCGGCCGACGCTGGGTTACGGCAGTTACGGCACGCCGATTCCGGGGCTCTATCTGTGCGGTGCCGGCACGCATCCCGGCGGCGGCGTTTCCGGTCTGCCGGGGCGCAACGCTGCGCGGGCGGTGTTGCGTACGCGTTGAGCCGTCAACGGCAGTGAGTGTTCGGCGCGCGGCGCGCGCGCCGGCAAGGCTTGCGCTTCAATCTTCCTTTTCTGGCTCGCGCTTGAGTTGATCGAGCCGTCGCTGCGCCTCGTCGATCGTCGCCTGCTCACGCACTCGCTGTTGCTTGCTGCGCCCAAAGCGCACGCAATTTTCCGCCGCCTGTGTCTCCGCCTCGATGCGCGCTTTGCGCTTGCGCGCCTTGTTTAGATTGATGATATCGGCCATATCGAACTCTTCGGGTCACGCCTGCATAGTACGCGCCGATGCCCGCAAACGGGCGGATTCCAGACGCGACAGCCGATTTAAATGCTGCGATGCACAGGCTATTTTGCGGCGTCGCAGCGTTGTGCCGCAGGGGTTTGGAGGGCTTGCAAGATTCGACGGCGACCCAAAAAGGGCATAGAGTGGCCCGCGCATCCGTTTCAAGTAGTTTCCTTTGGTTTCGTGTTACCCGCCTCAACAGCGGTGCTACGTCATCTGTTGGCTACCTTCTTGATCGCTTGCAACACGCGAGGTTTAGCGCTTCGCATTTAACTGTAATTTTGAAGGAGAGTAGTAAATGGCTGATACATCGACTGGCACCGTGAAGTGGTTCAACGACGCGAAGGGCTTTGGCTTCATCACCCCTTCCGACGGCGGCGAAGATCTCTTCGCGCACTTCAAGGAAATCCAGGGTGGCACGGGCTTCAAGAGCCTGACGGAAGGACAGCGCGTTGAGTACAAGGCCGCGCGCGGCCCGAAGGGCATGCAGGCGACTCAGATTCGCCCGCTGTAATTCGAAGCGACTAACGTCGGGAAAAACCGCGGCTTCGGCCGCGGTTTTTTTTCGCCCGCGATTCCTGATGCGCATGATGTCGATGCCGGCGTCGCAATTTCGATCGGCCGGAATCCGCTGGGCTGCCGGCCTGCTGTACTACGTCGACGGCGGCAAGTAAGGCCTTTGTAAAAATCCCGCGGCGTCTGCGCGGATCCGAATAGCCTGACGTCCACGCGAGAATTTCGGCCGATCGGAATTCGCCAATCGCAACTTTGCCGACGGAGTGAATCCAGCATGAAAAATAGTGTGTCGATGTTTGTTGCGGTGCTGCTGTTGAGTGCTGCTGTTCCGGTCTGCGCGCAGGACAGCGGTTCATATCCGCCGCCGCCCGGCAGCCGCAACGATGGGCCGCCGCAGCCGCCAGCGGATGCCTTTAGCGCCTGCGTCGGCAAAAGCGAAGGCGATGTCGTGACGATCAATACGCCGCTCGGCAATACGCTGGCGGGAACCTGCCGCAAGTTCGGCGATCGTCTGGCGGCGCGGCCGAACCAGCCGCCGCCGGGCGGCCGCCGGCCGCCGGATCAATAAGCAGTCGGCGGTGCGCCTTAGATCAAAAGTGCGCGCACCACACCGATCAGGCCGCCGAGCGTCAGCACGACGATCGCGCCGAAACCGATCAGAAAGCCGGCACTGCGTTTTTTCGGATCGATCTGATAGCCAATCGCGTAATACACGCGGCCGAGCAGCCAGACTGCGCCGAGGATGCCGGCCCAGTGCTCGCTGACGTAGCCGGCGAACACCCACAGCGCCGGCAGGAACATCAGCGTGCTTTCCACCGTATTCATCTGGATGCGCAAAGCGCGCTCGACCGCAGGATGGCCGCTGCAGACCGGTGGCTGGATCATGTGCTTGCCGCGCGTGCGGCCGACGTGGGCCATGATGCCGAGTTGCAGCAATACGGTCAGTACGGTGATGAGGGCGGGCAGCTGATGCGTCATGGCAGGCGATCCTGAGTGTTCGAAAGGGTTGTGCGGGGCTGCATTGTTCTGATGAGTCAGTCCCGGCGGCATGATGCCGATATTCGATTGCACTTGCATCATTGCCGGATTGCCGGGCGGGCGTCAGCCAAGACCGAGCAAGCGCCGATGCGCTATCGTCGGATCAGAACGTTCGTCTGGAAGCCATTGCGCATGTTGATCAAGAAGTCCGGTTCCGCGAGCGACAAGCTCGACCGCATCGTCGCCGACACGCGCCGCAACGCCGATCAGCGCAGCCTCGGCTATCGCGAGCAGGCGCTGAAGATGTATCCCTGGGTTTGCGGGCGCTGCACGCGCGAGTTCACGCGCGCGAACCTGCAGGAACTGACCGTGCATCACCGCAACCACGATCATGACTACAACCCGGCCGACGGCAGCAACTGGGAATTGCTCTGCGTGTACTGCCACGACAATGAGCATTCACGCTATATCGATGCCACTGGCAGCAGCGCTGGAAGCCGCGAAGCCAAGCCGCTCGCCACCGGCAATCCGTTCGCCGATCTGAAGGCGCAGCTGGCGGCCAAAAAACCGGGTTAGCGCCTGGCGGTCGTCGTTCGATACCAGCTGATGCGTTCCTCGCGGCAGGCCGCGCCGCCCATCGCGAAGTCGCGGCAAATGGTCGGGCGCTGCTGATAGATCGTGCAGCGCATGCTGTTCGCATCCATCGCCACACACCAGCCGTCGTCGCCTTTCGCCATCACCGCCATGCCGCGTTCGTCCTGATCGACGAATTGTGCCGGCACTTTATCGCCGGGCAACAGTACGACCTTGAGCCGGCAGCAGACCGCCTCGCAGGCGCTGCATTGAATCTTCGGATCGATGAAGTCGGCATCGTTGCCGCGGGCCGCGCTCATGCAGGCAGTATGGTCGACGGTGCGCGCATGGACTAACCGACAGCGCGCTTAGCCGAGCACATTTGTCCTACCACTTCAGATCGTCCGGCACGACGAAATCCTTGTATGGATCGTCGACTGCGGGCGCCGTTTCGGGCGCCGTATTCGGCGTCACCACCGAGCGCTCGTCGCGTTCGCGGATGCGTTCGCCGATCGCGTTCGGCACCAGATCGTAGCGGCCTTCGTAGCGCGCGATCAGCAGCTCGCCACGGATCAGGCGAGCGCGCAGACCAGCGTCGACGGCAATGCGCCGTACTTTCTTGCCATCGATGAAATTGTAGTAATCGTCGCCATCGACTTTCGGCAACCGGTTCTGTTCGATCAGCTGCTTGACCTGCACCATGCGCGCCTTGCGGCCCATGCTCTGTTCGCGCTGGCGATTCAGCTCCTGATCGCGCGCTGCTTTTGCCGCCGCGGCTTTTTCGGCGGCGGCCTTCTGCTCGGCAAGCTGGCGCGCACGGTCCTTCGCCTGCTGGCGCTGATCCTTGCCACGCTTCTCGCCATGCTTTTCCGGCGGTTTGTCTTTGACCAGACCGGCAGCTACCAGCTGATCGCGCAATGACAGGCTCATCAATCGGACTCGTTCATCGGGGATGTGACGAGCCTAGTTTACGCAAGCCAGGCTTCGACGGCAGCAACTTGCATTGAGTGTGGGCGGTCAACAGGTAGGCTGGGTTGGAGCGTAGTGGAAACCCAGCATCTGCATCAGGCGAATAATAATGCCGGGTTTTGCGCCGCTTCAACCCAACCTATCGGGCTGTTCTGTGTCTGTTGTGCTCGGTTCGATCCATACTCCAAAGTTTCTTGATTTTCCGACGGTCCTTTCGTGTCAACTAGGAACTCGTTGCGAACTCGACGCGCAGTTCAAAGTGCACAAGTTCAAGACTCTTTCCTGCCGCGGCTGTGGATACATTGTGAACAACCCGCCGCGATCCGCCGTGTACGAGAATGCCGCGCGGTCTTCCCAACTCCGGCATCTCTCGATGAAGCCATTTCATATAGCTCTCTAGCTGTTCTAGATTCGATACAGTGGGAGAGCCCTGCTTGCATTCGACGATCACGGTTTTCTGATTTCTATCCAACAAAATAACGTCACTACGTGTGCGGTCCGGATAGCTACGTTCACGCACTTGTTGAGATGGGTGCGCGATCATTCCATCCTCTAAACGATTCGGGAACACAGCCAGATAGTCAGAGAGAGCTGTTTCCTGCCGAAATACACCACCAAGGCTCACCCAGTTTGCTTCATCACGCATGGCTTTGCGGATAATTTCCAACTTAGTCACAGGGATGTTACGTATCGTGCCGCGTATTTCCCCAGAGTTTAGTCGCGCATTTTCCGGAAGAAGCACGACTTTGCCAGGATCGTCCGGTCCAGTGGCAAGTTCCCAACGCACCAGTATTCTTCTTCCATTCTCACCGCGAGGATGGTGCCTTCCTGGCGGGACAATAGGGTTCCAATCTTCGTCCCTTACTTCGAGTTTGACGATTGTGCCCAATCGGCCCACGCGATGATTAGGAAGCGTGGCAAGAATCCAGTCTCCTTGACGCATCTTTTTCAAGGCAGATCTCGCGGTTGCTCAATCTCTATCTGTTGAATAGCCGTCGTCATACAACCATCCAATCAGACCTTTTTTCGCATTGGGCGGCGGCCAACCTAATGCACAACACTGCTCGCGATACCAGTATTGCCATTGTCCGGGGTGATGTCCGATGTGGCAGTGCACGCGCCAGAAATTTCGGTTGTTGTTTTCCATTAACGCTCAAAAGGTCAATACATCGAGCATAGTTGGACAGCTCAGTGAAGCCCACCGTGCAAAATAAAAATCCGTCTGCTGTTCACGCGCGCCCGCGCAGTTGATCGACGATCCCCGGATTCTCCAGCGTCGACACGTCCTGCGTGATCTCTTCGTCTTTCGCGACCGAGCGCAGCAGGCGCCGCATGATCTTGCCGCTGCGGGTTTTCGGCAGTGCGTCGGTGAAGCGGATTTCGTCGGGCTTGGCGATCGGACCCATGCTCTTGGAAACGAATTCGCGCAGTTCGCGCGACAAGGCTTCGGCTTCCTTGCCGGTCGGGCGCTCGCCTTTGCAGATGACGAAGGCGACGATGCCTTCGCCCTTGATCTCGTGCGGACGACCGACCACGGCCGCTTCGGCAACGCGCGGATGCGCCACCAGCGCGCTCTCGACTTCGGCGGTGCCGAGCCGATGGCCGGCGACTTTCAGCACGTCGTCCATGCGGCCGAGAATCCAGTAGTAGCCATCCTTGTCGCGATGCGCGGAATCGCCGGCGACATACAGCAGCGGACGTTTTTCGGCGCGCGCCGTCAGCGGATCGCCGAACTGCGACCAGTAGGTGCTCAGGTAACGTTCGTTGTCGCCGTATACCGTGCGCAGCATCGACGGCCAGGGCCTGGTGATCACCAGATAGCCGCCAGCGTCGTTGCCCTGAATGAGGTTGCCGGCCTCGTCGACGATCTCGGCGAAGATGCCGGGCAGCGGCTGCGTGCAGGAACCAGGCTTGGTCGCGGTGGCACCCGGCAGCGGGCTCATCAGGATGGCGCCGGTTTCGGTCTGCCACCAGGTATCGACGATTGGCAGCTTCTCCTTGCCGATCACGCGGTGGTACCACATCCAGGCTTCCGGATTGATCGGTTCGCCGACGCTGCCGAGCAGGCGCAGCTTCGATAAATCGTAGCGCTTTGGAATCTGCTCGCCCATCTTGGCGAGCGCGCGGATCGCGGTCGGCGCGGTATAGAAAATGGTGACGCCGTGATCCTGGCAAATCTTCCAGAAGCGTCCGGGGTCCGGCGTCATCGGTCCGCCTTCGTACATGACGATGGTGGCGCCGTTGCTCAAGGGCCCATAAGCGATGTAAGTATGGCCGGTGATCCAACCGACATCGGCCGTGCACCAGAACACGTCGGCATCGTGCAGATCGAACACCCATTTGCTGGTGACGTGCGCGCCGAGCAGATAGCCGCCGCTGGAGTGCTGGATGCCCTTGGGTTTTCCGGTGGAGCCCGAGGTGTAGAGCATGAACAGCGGATGCTCGGCGTCGACCCATTCCGGTTCGCAGGTCGCGCTGGCTTTTTCGGTCAGCTCGTGCCACCAGACATCGCGGCCGCGGGTCCATTCGATCGGCTTGCCGGTGCGCTTGTAGACCACCACGCTCTCGATGCACTTGCAGCCGCCGGCGAGCGCTTCGTCGACCGCCTTCTTCAGTTCGACGACGTGGGCGCCGCGGGTGCCGCCGTCGGCGGTGATCAGCAGCTTGGCGCTGGCGCCCTCGATGCGGTCGCGCAAGCTCTGCGCCGAGAAGCCGCCGAACACTACGGAATGCGTAGCGCCAATGCGGGCGCAGGCCTGCATCGCGATCACCGCCTGCGCAATCATCGGCAGGTAGATCACCACGCGGTCGCCCTTGACCACGCCGAGCGACTTCAGGCCGTTGGCGAGCTTGCAGACTTCGGCGTGCAGCTGTTTGTAGGTTAGTGTTGCGACGTCACCCGGCTCGCCTTCGAAGATGATCGCCGGCTTGTCGCCGTGCGTCGCCAGGTGGCGATCGATGCAGTTGTAGGAGACGTTGATCTTGCCGTCGCTGAACCAGCGATAGTTCGGCGCCTTGCTGTCGTCGAGGGTGACGCTGAACGGCTGCTTCCAGTTCAGTTCCTCGCGTGCCAGCTTCGCCCAGAAGCTGACGAAATCTTTTTCCGCTTCGGCGCGCAGTTCGGTCAGGCGCTTGCTGTCGATGCGCGCCTTGCCGGCGAACTCGGCCGGCGGCGGAAACAGCCGGTTCTCGGCCAGCGTGGACTGGATGTTGGAGGCTGTGCCCTCAGGCTTGTTCATGCGGTTCTCCTCGCGGTCGTGGTGCGCCGTCGCGCTATCCATCATAGGCGAGTCGGCCGGTCGAAAAAAAACGGCGCGCTGAAGCGGTGATGGCGAGCCGTCGCCAGCGCTATCGCCGGATTGCGTGGTTTGGAGTGCAGGCCGTCGAAAAGGTGCCCGCGACCCTTGCGGCCGCGGGCACCGACTGCTTTATTCCGACAGCGAGCTGCCCTTGGTCTCGCGCAGGAAGAAGGTGCCGATCACCAGCGTCATCACCGCGATGACGATCGGATACCACAGGCCGTAGTAGATATCGCCGTGCGCGGCCACCAGCGCGAACGCGATGGTCGGCACGAAACCGCCGAACCAGCCGTTGCCGATGTGGTACGGCAGCGACATCGAGGTGTAGCGGATGCGCGTCGGGAACAGCTCCACCAGCCAGGCAGCGATCGGACCGTAGACCATCGTCACGTAGATCACCAGCAGTGCCAGCAGCACGATCAGCATCGGCTTGTTGACCTGCGCCGGATCGGCTTTCTTCGGATAGCCGGCTGCAGTGATCGCTTCACCCGCATCTTTCGCGAACGCCGCCTGTTGCGTCTTGAACTCGGCTTTGTCGAGTGCAGTGCCGTCGAACGATGGCAGCACCTTGTCGCCGATCTTCACCTGCGCCACTGTGCCTGCGGCCGCTGCTTCGTTCAGATACGGCACGCCGTTCTTGGCGAGGAAGCTCTTGGCGACATCGCAGGAGCTGGTGTAGACCTTTTTGCCGACCGGATCGAACTGCGTGCTGCACTGTGCCGGATCGGCGACCACCGTCACCGGCGACGTCGCTGCCGCGGCTTCCAGTGCCGGGTTGCCGTAATGCGTCAGCGCATGAAAGATCGGGAAGTAGGTCAGTGCGGCGATCAGGCAGCCGGCCATGATGATCGGCTTGCGGCCGATGCGGTCCGAAAGCGAACCGAAGACGACGAAGAACGGCGTGCCGATCAGCAGCGAGGCCGCGATGAACAGGTTCGCGGTCGTGATGTCCACCTTGGCGATGGTCGTCATGAAGAACAGCGCGTAGAACTGTCCGGTATACCAGACCACCGCCTGGCCGGCGGTCAGGCCCAGCAGCGCCAGGATGACGATCTTCAGGTTCTTCCACTCGCCGAACGACTCGGTCAGCGG
>JAQGNU010000193.1 GCA_028291645.1 Nevskia sp. | reverse complement strand
GTACCGCCGAGCGGCTGGCGACCGACAGGCTGGACGCCACCGGCTGGTAGTACTTCGAATGCGATGGTGACGAAGTGCCACGTGCACCTGAACGTCGCTTGGAAGACGCCGCAGTTCTGGCTGGTGTGGGGTGTCTTGTGCATGAATGTCAGCGCCGGCATCGGCATTCTGTCGATGGCCTCGCCGATGCTGCAGGAAGTGTTCGGCGGTCGCCTGATCGGCGTCGACGCCGGCTTCAACGATCTCACGACCGAACAGAAAGTCCAGATCGCGGCGATCGCCGCCGGCTTCACCGGCCTGCTCAGCCTGTTCAATATCGGCGGCCGTTTCTTCTGGGCCTCGCTGTCGGACAAGATCGGCCGCAAGGGCACTTACTACTGCTTCTTCCTACTCGGCATCCTGCTGTACGCGGCGACACCTTCGCTCGGCCACGCCGGCAACGTCGCGCTGTTCGTCGCGGCGTTCTGCGTGATCCTATCGATGTACGGCGGCGGCTTCGCCACGGTGCCGGCGTATCTCGCCGATCTGTTCGGCACGCAGATGGTCGGCGCGATTCACGGACGCTTGCTCACCGCCTGGTCCACCGCCGGCGTCATCGGCCCGGTGCTGATCGGCTATCTGCGCGATTACCAGCTCGGCCATGGCGTTGCCAAAGCGCAGGCCTACGACACCACGCTCTACATCCTTTGCGCGCTGCTGCTGATCGGCCTGGTCTGCAACCTGTTGGTGCGGCCGGTTGCCACGCAGCACTACATGAGCGACGAGCAACTGGCGGCGGAACGCAGGCTGGCGCATGACGGCACGACGACGACTGTCAGCAGCGTTGCCGGCGGCTTCAGCGCAACCGCCATGCTCGCCTGGCTCGCGGTCGGCGTGCCGATCGCCTGGGGCGTCTGGACCACTTTGCAGAAAGCCGTCGTTCTATTCCACTAAAGAGCTGTTGTGAGCGATCCGATGAAATCAGAAAAGCGCGTTATTCCGATCAAGCTGGAGCGGTTGTCATCGCTGGCGCCAGCACAGCGCACGACAGTGCTCGAGGTCTGCGTGCGCATGAAAGCGATGCCCGGCGCGCTGCTGCCGATTCTGCACGGCGTGCAGGATGCGCTTGGCTTCGTACCGAAAGATGCGGTCCCGCTGATCGCGCAGGAATTGAACCTGTCGCGCGCCGAAGTGCATGGCGTGGTGACGTTCTATCACTGGTTCCGCGAGGACAAGCCGGGGCGTCAGGTGGTGCATCTGTGCCGTGCCGAAGCCTGTCAGGCGGTCGGTGCTACGGAACTGGAAGCGCACGCCAAGCGCACGCTCGGCGTCGATTTTCATGGCACCACCGCCGACGGCGCGCTGACGCTGGAGCCGGTTTATTGTCTCGGCAACTGCGCACTCGGCCCCTCGCTGATGATCGGCGAGCAGTTGCGCGGGCGCGTTACGCCGCGGCGCTTCGATGAATTGATGCAGCAGGCGCGAGCCAGCCAAGCGAGGAGTCCGGCATGAGCGCGATCAAACTCTACGTGCCCTGCGACGCCTCGGCACTTGCCGTCGGCGCCGACGAAACCGCGCAGGCGATCGCGGCGCAAGCGCAAGCTCGTGGCATCGACATTCAACTGGTGCGCAACGGTTCGCGCGGCATGCTGTGGCTGGAACCGCTGGTCGAAGTCGAAACCGCGCAGGGCCGTGTCGCCTATGGCCCGGTGCAGGTCGAAGATGTTGCCGGCCTGTTCGACGCCGGCTTCACCCGCGGCGCCGAACATCGTCTCGGCCATGGTCTCACCGCAGCGATGCCCTACCTGAAAAACCAACAGCGACTGACCTTCGCACGCGTCGGCATCACCGATCCGCTCAGCCTCGACGATTATCTGGCGCACGGCGGCTATCAAGGTCTCGCCAATGCCTTGCTGATGGAGCAGGCTGCGATCGTGCAGTGCGTGACCGACTCCGGCTTGCGCGGTCGCGGTGGCGCGGCGTTCCCCGCCGGCATCAAGTGGCGCACCGTCCTAGGCGCGCAGGCCGAGCAAAAGTACATCGTCTGCAATGCCGACGAAGGCGACTCCGGCACGTTCTCCGATCGCATGGTGATGGAAGGCGATCCGTTCGTGCTGATCGAAGGCATGACCATCGCCGGACTCGCGACCGGCGCGACGCGCGGCTACATCTATCTGCGCTGCGAATATCCGCACGCGCATCGCGCCTTGAATGCGGCGATCGCGACGGCCTACGCCAACAACTATCTCGGCGAAAACCTGCGCGACAGCGGCCGTCGCTTCGATCTGGAAGTGCGGCTCGGCGCCGGCGCCTACATCTGCGGCGAAGAGACCTCGCTGCTGGAATCGCTCGAAGGCAAACGCGGTCAGGTGCGCTTCAAACCGCCGTTGCCGGCCTTGCAAGGCCTGTTCGGCAAGCCGACGGTGATCAACAACGTCATCACGCTGGCCTCGGTGCCGATCATCCTGGCGCGCGGCGCGGAGCACTACAAGAACTTCGGCATGGGTCGCTCGCGCGGCACTTTGCCGATTCAGCTCGCCGGCAACATCAAACTGGGTGGACTGGTCGAACTCGCGTTCGGCGCGACGCTGCGTGAACTGCTGTACGACTACGGCGGCGGCAGCCTGAGCGGCCGGCCGATCCGTGCGGTGCAAGTCGGCGGCCCGCTCGGCGCCTATCTGCCGGAATCGCAATTCGATACCAAGCTCGATTACGAAGCTTTCGTCGAGATCAAGGGCATGCTCGGCCACGGTGGCATCGTCGTATTCGACGACAGCGTCGATATGGCCGCGCAGGCGCGCTACGCGATGGAATTCTGCGCGATCGAATCCTGCGGCAAGTGCACGCCCTGCCGCATCGGCTCGACGCGCGGCGTCGAAGTCATCGATCGCCTGATCGCCGGCGAGCAGCCGGTGAAGCAGGAAGCGGTGTTGCGCGATCTGTGCGAGACGCTGACCTATGGATCGCTCTGCGCGCTCGGTGGTTTGACGCCTTATCCGGTGTTGTCCGCACTGAATCATTTCCCACAGGATTTTACCAAGTCGCCGCACGCGGTAGCGGCGGCCTAGGGTCGTTCGACCCCCGTATTGATCGAGGTATTTATCATGTTATCAATTGTCGAAAAAGATTTTGGTACGCCGGCGCCGAAGTTCCGCAATGTCGGCATGCCGACCGGCAGCAGCGAAGTGCCGGGCTCGGCCAAGCTGATCACGCTCACCATCGATGGCAGCGAAGTGGTCGTTGCCGAAGGCACTTCGGTGATGCGCGCCGCCGCGTTGAACGGCATCAACATTCCGAAGCTGTGCGCGACCGAGCAACTCGAAGCCTTCGGTTCCTGCCGTCTGTGTCTGGTGCAGATCGACGGCATGAAGGGTTATCCGGCCTCGTGCACGACGCCGGTTGCATCCGGCATGAAGGTCAGCACGCAGAACGACAAGCTGGCCGAGCTGCGCCGCGGCGTGATGGAGTTGTACATCTCGGACCATCCGCTCGATTGCCTGACCTGTCCGGCGAATGGTCATTGCGAGCTGCAGGACATGGCGGGTGCGGTCGGTCTGCGCGAAGTGCGCTACGGCTATGAAGGCGAGAATCACGTCTATGAGCGGCAGAACGGAGAAGTCAACGAGCGATTCGTCGGCAAGGACGAGAGCAATCCTTACTTTACCTTCGATGCCAGCAAGTGCATCGTCTGCTCGCGCTGCGTGCGTGCCTGCGATGAACAGCAGGGCACACTGGCGCTGACGATCGAGGGACGCGGCTTCGATTCGAAAGTATCGGCCAGCCAGGCCGAATCCTTCATGGATTCGGAATGCGTGTCCTGCGGCGCCTGCGTGCAGGCCTGCCCGACCGCAACACTGTCCGAGAAGACGCTGATCGACAAAGGCCAGGCCGAGCACAGCCTGGTCACCACCTGCGCCTACTGCGGCGTCGGCTGCTCGTTCCGCGCCGAGATGAAGGGCGAGGAAGTGGTGCGCATGGTGCCGAACAAGGATGGTCACGCCAATCACGGCCATTCCTGCGTGAAAGGCCGTTTCGCGATCGGCTACGCCACGCATTCCGATCGCATCATGAAGCCGATGATCCGCGCCAAGATCAGCGACCCCTGGCAGGAAGTATCCTGGGATGAGGCGATCAATCATGCCGCCAGCGAGTTCAAGCGCATCCAGGCCAAGTATGGCCGCGACTCGATCGGCGGCATCACCTCCTCACGCTGCACCAACGAGGAAACATATCTGGTGCTGAAGCTGGTGCGCGCCGGTTTCGGGAATAACAACGTCGACACCTGCGCGCGCGTGTGCCATTCGCCGACCGGCTACGGGCTCAAGCAGACGCTGGGCGAATCGGCCGGCACGCAGAATTTCGACTCGGTGATGCAGGCTGATGTCATCGTCGTCATCGGCGCCAATCCGACCGACGGCCACCCAGTGTTCGCCTCGCAGATGAAGCGGCGTCTGCGCGAGGGCGCACGGCTGATCGTCGCCGATCCGCGCCGCATCGATCTGGTGCGCACGCCGCATATCGAAGCCGACTATCACCTGAAGCTGCGACCCGGCACCAACGTCGCGCTGGTCAACAGCTTGGCGCACGTCATCGTTACCGAAGGCCTGGTCAAGGAAGACTTCGTGCGCGCGCGCTGCGAAGTGGATTCGTTCGAACAATGGCGCCGTTTTGCCGCCGACCCGCACAACTCGCCGGAGAACATGGAAGCGGTCACCGGCGTGCCCGCTGCGGACGTGCGCGCGGCGGCGCGGCTGTATGCGACCGGTGGCAACGGCGCGATCTACTACGGCCTCGGCGTCACCGAGCACAGCCAGGGTTCGACCATGGTGATGGGCATCGCCAATCTAGCGATGGCGACCGGCAACATCGGCCGCGAAGGCGTCGGCGTCAATCCGCTGCGCGGCCAGAACAACGTGCAGGGCTCCTGCGACATGGGTTCGTTCCCGCACGAATTCCCCGGCTATCGCCACGTTTCGGACAATGCCACGCGCAAGCTGTTCGAAGGCGCCTGGGGCGTGCCGCTGCACAATGAGCCGGGCCTGCGCATTCCGAACATGTTCGAAGCAGCACTCGATGGCGAATTCCTCGGCCTCTACATCGAAGGCGAAGACATCGCGCAATCCGATCCGAATACGCAGCATGTCACCGCGGCGATGACTGCGATGGAGTGCATCGTCGTACAGGATCTGTTCCTCAACGAATCGGCCAAGTTCGCGCACGTGTTCCTGCCGGGCTCGTCGTTCCTGGAAAAAGACGGCACTTTCACCAACGCCGAGCGGCGCATCTCGCGCGTGCGCAAGGTGATGCAGCCGAAGTCGGGTTATGCCGACTGGGAAATCACGCAGCTGCTGGCGAATGCGATGGGCTATCCGATGGACTACAAGCATCCGTCGGAGATCATGGACGAGATCGCACTGCTGACGCCGACCTTCACCGATGTCAGCTTTGCACGCATCGAGGAACTCGGCGGCAGCATCCAGTGGCCGTGCAACGCCGAGCATCCGGATGGCACGCCGACCATGCACATCGATGAATTCGTGCGCGGCAAGGGCCGCTTCCTGGTCACCGAATACGTGCCGACGCGCGAGAAGGTCAACGCCAAGTTCCCGCTGATCCTGACCACCGGCCGCATCCTGAGCCAGTACAACGTCGGCGCGCAGACGCGGCGCACGTTCAACAACCAGTGGCACGACGAGGATCGCATCGAGTTGCATCCACACGATGCCGAGGAACGCGGCATCACCGACGGCGACTGGGTCGGCATCGCCAGCCGTGCCGGCGACACCGTGCTGCGCGCGCGCGTCACCGAACGCGTACAGCCGGGTGTGGTCTACACCACGTTCCACTTCCCGGAATCGGGTGCGAATGTCATCACCACCGACAATTCCGACTGGGCGACCAATTGTCCGGAGTACAAAGTCACCGCGGTCCAGGCGACGCGTGTCAGCCAGCCTTCGGAGTGGCAGAAGCGTTATCGCGAATTCACCGAAATGCAGGAAAGCCTGCTGAAGGGCGCCGATGTCTTTGTCACGAAATAATCCGGCGCACGCCGCCGACGCGCCTGCCGCAATGCCGGCAGGCACTGCGTCTGTGGCGGTGCATATCGCGCGCAATGGCCAGTTGCAGGCGGCTCAGGATCAGGTCGCGGAAGAAGTGCCGCTGGCCTTGCTCTACAACGGCGAGCCGCACGTCGTGATGATGGCCACACCCGGCGATCTGGAAGATTTTGCGCGCGGTTTTTCGGTGACCGAAGAGATCGTCGCCGGTCTCGACGAGATCGCCGATATCCATATCGTCCCGATTCCGCAAGATGCAGCGCGTGGCCCGATCGCTGCAGGCTTCGAGATTTCGCTGCGCGTGCCGGCTGTGAGTCAGCAGGCGCTGCAACAACGCCAGCGCAACATGCAGGGCCGCACCGGTTGCGGTCTGTGCGGCGCGCAGACGATCGGCGAAGCGCTGCGGATTCCGCGGCGCGTGCCGGCGGGCACGACGATCAGCCTCGGTGCGCTGAAGCGCGCGCTCGACGCGCTGCGCCAGCAGCAGCAGATCAATCGCGTCACCGGTGCCACGCATGCTGCGGCCTGGGCCACGCCGGATGGTCTGATCGTGAGCTTGCGCGAGGATGTCGGCCGCCACAACGCGCTCGATAAACTGATCGGTCATTTGCTGCAGACGCAAGCCGATCTGGCGCGCGGCTTCCTCGTCATCACCAGTCGCGCGAGCTACGAGATGGTGCTGAAGGCGAGCATGGTCGGCATTCCGATGGTGGTGGCAATCTCGGCGCCGACCGCCTACGCGATCCGCATCGCCGAGGAAGCGGGCATGACCCTGATCGGCTTCGCGCAAGGTGATCGCCACGTGGTCTACAGCTGTCCGGGTCGCCTCGGCACGCCGGCACCAGGAGCGACACCATGAGCCACGATCCGCACCAGCATCTGGTCGAAATGGCCAACGACATCGGTGCGTTTTTCGCCACCGGTGGCCGCGAGCATGATGCGGCGGTCGGCGGCATCGTCGATCACTTGCAGAAGTTCTGGGAGCCGCGCATGCGGCGCAAGATCATCGAGCACCTGCATCAAGGTGGCGCGGGCATGGATGAGCCGGTGAAGGAAGCGATTCGCCGGCTGGAAGCTGCCGCCGCACCGGCGGTGAACTAAGGAACCTCTGAATAAGCTGCTGCGCTCGGCATCTCGCGCGAATCAGGTGCTCGGAATCCTCACATACCTCTTTGTATGCTGCGGTTCCTCCGCTCCGGGTTCGCGCGACCTGCCTTCGCTCGCGACGCTTCTTCAGAGGTTCCTTAAGCGCCCGCTCTGACCTTGCTGACGAAATCGCGCATATAGGGTTTGTTCGCAAGGCTCTCCGGAATCGCCGCGTGCAACTCGCAATGCAAGCCTTCGGCGCCGAGCGATTTGCCGATCACATAGCCGCGTTTTAAATACTCGGTGACGCTCCACTCCGGCAGTGCGGCGATGCCGCGGCCGCTGGCGACGAGCTGCAGGATCGCAACGGTCAGTTCCGCATTGCGCCGCCTGACCTTGATGCCGGCCGGTGCGAGGAAGTGGCGCACGACATCGAGCATGGCGTCGTCGACTGGATAGCTGATCAGGGTTTCGCTGGCGAAATCGGCCGGTTCGAGAAAGCTCTTCTTCGCCAGCGGATGACGCGGCGACAGAATCGCCAGCGTCTCATAGCGGAACAAGGGTTCCACCGCGATGCCGGCACGCGCTTGCGGCGCATCGTGGATCACCGCGAAATCGGAGGCGCCGGATTCGATCAGCGTCATCGGTTCGGACTGAAAGCCGCCGACCAGATCGAGTTCCACCTCCGGCCAGTGTTCGCGGAATGCGTCCATCGCCGGCATCAACCAGTCGAAGCAGGTATGGCATTCGACGGCGACGCGCAGCTGGCCGCCGCGGCCGGCGACCCAGGTCGAGATTTCGCGCTCGGCTGCGGCGGTGGTCGCCAGCACTTCATGCGCAGCAACGAGCAGGCGCTGGCCGGCCTGGGTGAAGCGCAGCGGCT
>JAQGNU010000184.1 GCA_028291645.1 Nevskia sp. | reverse complement strand
GCGCCCGCGCCGGCCGACGCCGCGCCGCCCGCCGACAGTTCCGCACCAGCCGACAGCTCCGGCACCGCCGGCGATAGCAGCGCACCGCCACCGTAGGACAGACCGGCCGTGCTACGCGGCCGACGCTGAGAAGCCCCAGCCGACCCCTTGCAGCGGGTCGGCTTTTTTATGTCGACATATTGCGTTTGCTCGGCACCACGACCGCGGCAAGTTCAGGCAATGGAGCGGTCGTGGCAACGCAGCAACGACGATTTCAACGTGTCGACCAGGTCGTCCACCGTCGCAACCCGGGCGATGAGTTCGAGCGGGATCGTGATATCGAAGCGGTCTTCGAGCGACATGATGAGTTCCAGCATCGTCAGCGAGTCGATGCCCAGATCGCCGGCAAGCTCGGAATCGCCATCGATGACCTGCGTCGCCGGCAAGGTCTGCCGCAGCGTCGCGACGACGCGCGCATGGAACAGGTCGACGACCTTGCTCATGTCGGACGATTTCCGGGCGACATCCGCGCAGAAATTGCGGCAACGCGCGATGCCGGCAACGGCAGTTCGAAGCGCACGCCGACCCCCTTGCCGTCGATGCCTTCGTGCAAGCTGACCTGACCGCCATGCGCCTGCGCGATGCCCTGCACGATGGCAAGACCGAGACCGCTGCCTTCGACATTGCCGCTGCGATCACCGCGATGGAAACGTGTGAACACCTGCGCGCGCAGCTCCGGTGGAATGCCGGGGCCATCGTCGATGATGCTGACGCTGGGACGTGGCGAGGTCGCCACGCTGACGACGATGGCGCCGCCGCCGGGATGATATTTCAGCGCATTGTCGAGCAGGTTGTTGAGCGCTTCGCGCAGCAGCATCGGGTCACCGTCGACATTGACGTGCGCTGCATCCGCGCTGAAGCTCAGATCGATCCGCTTGGCCAGTGCGCGCGGCACCCATTCCGCACCGATGTCGCGCGCCAGCGCGCACAGATCGAGCCGTTCGACACTGAGCGCCTCCGACGCTTCCGGTTCGGTGCGCGCCAGCGACAGCAATTGGTTCGACAGGCGCGCCGCACGTTCGGCGGAAATACGCAGCTGCGCCAGCAGCGGCCGCACGCCTTCGAGCGTGGTCTCGGCCTGCGCGTGTTCGATATTCAGCTTGAGCGCGGTCAAGGGCGTACGCAGTTGGTGGGCTGCATCGGCGATGAACAGGCGCTGGCTCACCAGCAGTGCCTGCAAGCGTTGCAGAAGCTCGTTAAGCGCATGTGTCAGCGGCTGCGCTTCCAGCGGCACATCGGCATCGGCCAGCGGCTGCAGCTGTCGATGGCTTTGCGCCTGCAGTCGGCGCGCGATGCGCAGCAGCGGCTCCAGCCCACGGCGTACGCCGAGCCAGATCAGCAGGCCGGCCACCGCGATCAGCAAGGCCTGCGGCAGCAAGGTGCCGAGCAGAATCTCACGCGCAAGGCTCTGTCGCTTCTTGGTGCTCTCGGCAACTTCGACGGTGACGGTTTCGCCATCGGCACTCGCCGGCAGCACCAGCACCACCGCACGCACGGCGCGATTGTCGATGCGCGCGTCGTACACCTTGGCCAGACGCAGTCGATGGGCCTGCGGCGGTAGCTCCGGAAAATCTGCACGACCACCGATCAGGCCGCTGCGCGAACCGAATACGGCGAAGTAGGTCTTGTCGGCCGCATCCCATTCAAACACGCGTTGCGCCGACTCCGACAAATCCAGGCGCGTGCCGCTGGCATCGCGCTTCACTTCCAGCGCCAGCGAATTGACCGAGTCGTAGAGCCAGTCGTCGTACACCGCATTGGCGTAATGCAGCGCGAACACATAAGAGGCGATGCCGCTGACTGCAAACAGCACCAGCAGCGGTACCAGCAGAAGTTGCAACAACCGCCGGCGCAGACTGGAATTGCCTGGCGACGCCGCTGTCACGCGATCTCGTCCGTCGCCTGTAGCAGATAGCCGAAGCCGCGCACGGTGCGGATTTCGACGCCGGCGTTTTCGATCTTGCGACGCAGGCGATGGATGTACAGCTCGATCGCACCGTCGGTGAGTTCTTTCCAGTCACCGACCTGCTCCTGGATCTGCGCCTTGCTGACCACGCGGCCGCGCCGCAGCAGCAGGATTTCGAGCACCGAGAATTCACGCGGTGACAGTTCGATCGCAATGTCGCAAACGTGAACCCGGCGAGCCGCCAGCTTGAAGCAGAGCTGGCCGACGGTGATGTCGCCGCCGCTGCCGGCCAATGCGCGCCGCGTGATCGCGCGGATGCGTGCCTCCAGTTCGGCGAGTTCGAACGGTTTCACCATGTAGTCGTCGGCGCCGAGATTAAGTCCACGCAGACGGTCCAACAGGCCATCGCGCGCAGTCAGCACCAGCACCGGCGTCTGCTTCTGGCGCTGGCGCAGATTGCGCAGCACGCTCAAGCCGTCGAGGCCCGGCAGGCCCAGATCGAGCACCACCAGATCGTATTCCTGACTCAGCAGCAGACTGTCGGCGTCGCGGCCGCTGCCGAGCACGTCGACCACGTGGCCGGAGCGGCGCAAGGCGCGCGACAGGCTGTCGGCGATCTGCAGGTCATCCTCCACTACCAATAATCGCAAGCTCGCTCTCGCTGGCTACCAATACAGCCCTTAGCCTAATGCAGAGCAGCCGCGCGAGCCGAAAGGTCGGAGAAAGCTTGCCCACATAGTCTGACGCTCCCGCTGGTGCAGACGTCTGTCGATGGATTCCCCCGATGCCTGAGTGCTGCCCGAACCGCCTGTTGCCGCGGCTAGTGATCGCGCTCCTCGTCGGATTCTCATCCGCGCCCGCGTTTGCGGCCGCCGGCGACGGCTGCGCCAGCGTGCTGAGCTTGAACGACGCCGAAGCACGCTTGCCCAACGACCCCGATCTGCGCCTGGCACGCCACGCGGTCGATGGCGCGGTGGCCGATCTGACCAGCGCCGGCGAGCGCCCCAATCCGAGCCTGAATCTGAGCAGTTCGGCCTACGATGTGCGCCACGGTCTCGGGCCCGGTAACGCCTGGGACAAGCAAGTCGATAGCGTCATCCAGTTCGAGCAGCCGATCGAACGCGGCGGCAAGCGCGGCCTGCGCCAGGCTGCGGCCAGGCAGGGCATCGTCGCCGCCGACGCCGATTTCGCCGATCAGAAGCGGCAGGCGCTGCTGGCGCTGCGCCAGGCCTTCTACGATCTGCAGCTGGCCGAACAGAAGCTGGCGATCGATCGCGACATCGCCGACGCGCAAGCCGCCACTCAGCACGCGGCTGAACAGCGTTTGCACGCTGGTGACATCGCTGCTGCCGACGTCGCGCGGCTGCGCGTGGAGACTTCCAAGGCCGACAACGACGTGCGCCAGGCCGAGACCGATCTGGCCGCAGCGCGGATCGCCCTCGCCTACCTGATCGGCTGCGGCGCCGATGCTGCCTTCAGCATCAGCGGCGACTGGCCGGTGCCGGGCGAACTGCCAGCGCCCGACGACGCCAACAGCACCCAGCGCGCCGATGTCGCCGCCGCGCGTGCACGCGCAGCACAGGCACACAGCAGCCTCGATCTGGCGAAGGCGCAGCGTACGCGCGACATCAGCGTCGGCGTGCAGGTCGAGCACTATCCGGGCGGACCGCCGGCGCCGAGCGATGGCGATGTACTGCTCGGCTTCGACGTCAGCGTGCCGCTGCATCTGTTTCACGCCTATCAAGGCGAGATTGCGCGCGCCTCGTCCGATGCCGCCGCTGGCGAGGACGCACTCGCGCAGACCCAGGCGCAGGCTGCGGCCGACCTGGCCAGGGCGCACAGCGATCTGCTCGCGAGCGCTGCACGCGCGCGCAACTTCCACGATTCGATCCTGCCGCAGGCGCAGACCGCCGCGGATGCGATCGAATACGCCTACGCGCGCGGCGCATTGCCGCTGCTCGATCTGCTCGACGCGCGCCGCACGCTGCACAGCACGCGCATCGATGCCGCCACTGCGCAAAGTGCGTACGCCAAGGCGCTCGCCGCGTGGCGCGCGGTTACCGAACGCTACGACGCGCCTACAAGGCCGCAGGAATAAACCGATGAAATGCCCGAAGCTGCTGTATCCGCCGTCATTCGTGCCGCTCGCGCGCGTCGGTTCGGCACTGGCGCTATTGCTGGCCCTCGCCGGCTGCCATCACGGCCCGCTGGTCGAAGTCGATCAGGGCGCCAAAGTGTCCGGCGATACCGTCACGCTGAAAAGTGCCAGCGGCATTCAGGTCGTCGCTGCGAGCAGTGCCAGCGAGCGCCTGTTGCAACTGCCGGGCCGCCTGGTCTGGAACGAAGACGCAACGGTGCGCGTGTTCAGTCCGTTTGCCGGCCGCGTCACCCGCATCCTGGTACAGCCCGGCGATCATGTCGCTGCTGGCGCGGCGCTGGCGGTACTGAGTTCGGCCGATTACGGCGCCGCGCAGGCCGACGACCGCAAGGCCCAGGCTTTGTTGGTATTGGCGACGAAGGCACGCGACCGCAGCCGCGATCTGCTCGAACACGGCGTTGCCGCCGCCAAGGATGTCGAACAGACCGAATCCGACTATGCCAACGCCGCAGCCGAAGCGCAGCGCGCGCACGCGCGCTTGAAGCTGTTCGGCGATGCCGGCAGTGCGGTCAATCAACTCTATGAACTGAAGAGTCCGATCGCCGGCGTGGTGGTCGACAGGAATCTGAATCCGGGCCAGGAAATCAGCGTCGATCAATCCGGCGCGCCGCTGTTCGTCATCACCGACCCGGCCACGCTATGGGTGCAGCTCGACGCACACGAAGGCGATCTGCAGTCGCTGCATGTCGGCCAGAGCCTGAGCTTGCGTTGCGCGCAATATCCGGACGAGCGCTTCGCCGGCACGCTGACGCAAATCGCCGACTTCGTCGATCCGGTGTCGCGTTCGATCCGTCTGCGCGGCCGCATCGCCAATGCCGATCATCGCCTGAAAGGCGAGATGTATGTCAGCGCCGAGCTGCCGCTGGCAACGACACCGCATGCCTCGGTGCCCGCGTCTGCAGTGCTGCTGATCGGCAACGAACAATATGTATTCGTCGCCAGGAGCGACACCCAGTTCGAGCGGCACGCGGTGAAGACCGAGCCCGAGAGCCGCGGCAGCGTTGCCATCGACGACGGCCTGCAACCGGGCGAGAACGTTGTCGCCGGTGGCGCGCTGTATCTACAGCAGTTGCTCGCAGCCGGCGCCGGCGCGCCATGAATCAAAATCAATCGAGCCCGCGGAAGCGAAGCCGATGATCCGTCGCATGGTTGCGATGGCGCTGCATCAGCCGCTGATGATGGCGCTGGCATTGGCGCTGTTCGTCGGCGGCGGCATCATCGCGTTCCAGGGCCTGCCGATCGAAGCGTTCCCGGATGTGTCCGACATCCAGACCACCGTCATCACGCTCGACCCCGGCCATGCCGCCGAGGAAGTTGAACAGCAGGTGACGATTCCGGTCGAGATCGCACTTGCCGGCCTGCCGCATTCGGTGCGAATGTTCTCGCACACGCAGTTCGGACTGTCGTACGTCGTCATCACCTTCGATGATCACACCACCGATCTGATCGCGCGCCAACAAGTGCTGGAACATCTGCGCGATGCCGATGTGCCGGATGGCATTCAGCCGGAGCTGCAGCCGCTCGGCACCGCGATCGGCGAGATCTATCGCTACTCGCTAAATGGCCCCGGCTTCAGCGCCAGCGCGCTGCGCACGCTGCAGGACTGGGTGGTCGACAAGAACCTGCGCCAGGTGCCGGGTGTGGCCGACATCAACACGCTCGGCGGCGAAGTGAAGCAGTACGTGGTCAGCCCCGACCTCGCGCGGCTGCGCGATGCCAATGTCACGCTCGCGCAACTGCTGCAGGCGCTGCAGCGCGCCAACGCCAATGCCGGTGGCGGCATCGTCCAGCAGGGACAGCAGCAGTTCCAGATCCGCGGCATCGGTTTGCTGAAGACGATAGCCGACATCGGCGACACCGTCATTGCGTCGAACCATGGCGTGCCGCTGCAGGTGCGCGACGTCGCGAGCGTCAGCGAAGGCGCAGCGCCACCGCAGGGCCTGATCGTGCAGGACGGCAACGACAACGCGATCACCGGCATCGTCGTCATGCGCAAGGGCGAGAATCCTTCGCAGGTGCTCGATGCGATCCACGCCAAGGTCGACCAGCTCAATCGCGAGATTCTGCCGAAGGGCGTGCAGCTGCTGCCCTACTACGACCGTGCCTGGCTGATCGATAAGACGCTGCACACGGTATTCCACAACCTGCTGGAAGGCGCACTGCTGGTGTTCGCGGTGCTGTACTTGTTCTTGAGCAATATGCGCGCGGCGATGATTGTCGCGCTGGTGATCCCGCTAGCGCTGCTGTCGACCTTCCTGGGCTTAAGCTTCATCGGCATTCCGGCGAATCTGCTGTCGCTCGGCGCGATGGATTTCGGCATCCTGGTCGACGGCGCGGTGATCGTGGTCGAGAACATTTTTCGGCGACTGTCCGAATCGCAGTCGCCAGAGAGCTACAAGTCGCGCCGCGACATCATTCTCGAAGCCGCCAGCGAAGTCGGCCGGCCGACCTTGTTCTCGATGATCATCATCATCGCCGCGCACATTCCGATCTTCACGCTGCAGCGTCACGAAGGCCGCATCTTCGCGCCGATGGCGTATTCGGTGACTTCGGCGCTGATCGGCTCGCTGATCATCTCGTTGACGCTGGTGCCACTGATGTGCTGGCTGCTGCTGCCGAAGCAGCTGCCGCACGGCGACAACCGCCTGGTCAGCTGGTGCAAGGCGCGCTACCAGCCAGTGCTGGTGTGGGCGCTGGATCATCGGCGCACCGTGCTGAGCGTCGCCGTCGGCAGCTTGCTGGCGAGCTTCGTCGTCGCCAAATTTCTCGGCAGCGAATTCCTGCCGGAGCTGAACGAAGGCTCGATCTGGATCAATCTGCCGCTGCCGCCGAGCGTGTCGGTCGAGCAAGCGCGCGCGATGGGCAAGCAGGTGCTGGAAAAGCTGCATGAAGTGCCGGAAGTCGCGCAGGTCATCTACAAGGCCGGACGGCCCGACGACGGCACCGATCCGAAGCTGATCAACAGCACCGAGACGCTGGTGACCTTGAAGCCGGAATCCGAATGGCGCGCCGGCATGACCAAGGATTCGCTGATCGAGCAGATGGACAGCAAGCTGCGCACGCTGCCCGGTCTCGATCCGAGCTTCTCGCAGCCGATCCGCGACAACGTGCTGGAAAGCATTTCGCAGGTCGACGGCCAGATCGTCGTCAAGATTTTCGGTGACGACCTCGACGTGCTCGGCCAGCAGGCGCATGCCACGCTCGCGCTGATCAAGCAGGTGCCGGGCGTGGTCGAAGCCGCGATCGACCGCGAAGGATCGTTGCCGCAATACCGGGTCGAAGTCGATCGCAGCGCGGCGGCGCGCTACGGACTCAATGTCGCCGACGTGCAGGACGTCATCGAAACCGCGCTCGGCGGCAAGGTCGCAACACAAATGTACGAAGGCGAACGCCACTTCGGCGTGGTGCTGCGCCTGGCCGAGCCGCAACGTGCACTGGCGAATCTGCGCGAGGTGCTGATACCGACGGCCGACGGCGCGCAGATTCCGCTCAGCGACGTCGCCACCTTCCGTGAAACCAGCGGCGCACAGGACATCAGCCGTGAGGACGGCCAGCGCGTGGTCTCGATCGGCATCTTCATCCGCGGCCGCGACATGGGCAGCGTGGTCGGCGACGCGCAGGCCGCGGTCGACGCGCAGATCCACCTGCCGGAAGGCTACCGCATGATCTGGTCCGGCGAATTCGAAAGCCAGCAGCGCGCGATGAAGCGTCTCGCCATCGTCGTGCCCTTGTCGGTGCTGGTGATCTTCGTGCTGCTGTTCAATGCCTTCGGCTCGCTGCGCAGTGCCGCGCTGATCATCGCCAATATCCCATTCGCGCTGATCGGCGGCATCGTCGCACTGGCGCTGGTCGGGCTACCGCTGTCGGTGTCGGCGGCGATCGGCTTCATCGCGCTGTTCGGCCAAGCGGTGCTGAACGGCGTCGTGCTGGTGTCGCACTTCGATCAGCTGCGGCAACAGGGCCTGTCGACGCGCGAAGCGGTGCTCGCAGGTGGGGCAACGCGGCTGCGCACCGTCCTGATGACAGCGCTGCTGGCAATGCTGGGACTGCTGCCGATGGCCTTGTCGACCGCGATCGGCGCGGAAACGCAGCGACCGCTGGCGATTGTCGTCATCGGCGGACTGGTGTCGGCGACGCTGCTGACGCTGCTGGTATTGCCGACCCTGTATCTTGCATTTAATCGGGAACCTATGGACGCGCAAGAGCGTCATTTAACGCAGCAGTAAGACTCGACCGTTAAGCTGGAAACATCTCGTGGAGCGACAATGAGCCTCACTTATTACGATGATAGCTTGAGCAAAACGCGACTGAAGCGGCGCTATACCTGGGCGATCTGGGCATTTGTCGCCGGGATCTGCACCGGCGCGGTGCTGTTCAGCCTGCTCTGACCGCTTGCTCCGGCGGCCCGTCACTCAGCGCGGCGGTACCGGATAGAGTTTGTCGAGCACCGACTTCTCGAGTCCCCACTGCTCCATCGGCAGACCCGACTGCTTCATCGCTTTCGCCAGGTCGAGCAGCGCCTTCTCATTGCCGCGCGTACCGATGCCCGAGCCGGCTTGCGCGATCACCGTTTCGAACGCGGCGAACAGACGCTGACGATCGACCGCCGGATTGCCGCTGCTGGGCCGTGCACTGGCCCACTGCTGTTTCCGGAACAGCTCGGTGTTGGACACGCACAGCGAAATGCCCTTGACGCGCAACTCGACGAAATCGCCCTTGCGCAGCACCTCGACGCCTTTCATCGCGCTCTTGCTCAAATTCTCCATCGCGAAAGTGAAACACAGTCAGGCCGGCACCGCACATCAGCGAAAAAACCGCGGGCGCTTGAACGCGCCCACGGCGGCATTGGTGCTGCAACTCTGGCCAAAGACCCGCGCGGGCCTGGCCTTGAAGACGCTTAGGCCTTCTTGTGCGGCTTGGCGTGCGTTGTTTTGTGGGTCTGACGGGTCGTCTTGTGCGTCTGATGGGTGGTGGTCTTGGCGGCATGCTTGTGCGTCGTCGGTGCCTTGCCGGCGGCGGCAGCAGCGGCGTTGAAGCTCATGCCGGCGAACGAGGCGACGACCACAGCAGCGATAATCTTCTTCATAAAATGCTTCCCGGTTGGTGTTACGGAACAGATTCCGCGCCGATAAGGTAACGGATAGCGCGTGCAAAATGGTGACATTTCAGCGTCGCGGCGAATGAAATTTTGTGCCGCAGGAGGCTTGACGTGAGCGGTCGGTTTGCGCTTCAGCGATAGTCGTAAGTCAGCGTCACGCCGAACACCTGTGGTGGCCCGGTGTAGGCGAACACCGAGTCGCCGAGCTTGATCACCGAGCTCTTGTAGAACTCGTTGCTGACGTTGCGGCCGAACGCGGTGACGCTCCAGTTGGCCTTCGGCGGCGCCAGGCCGACGTGGAAATCGTAGACGCGATGGCCGTTGAGCGCGAACAGCGGATCGTGCTCGAGCGTCGAATTAGTGCCGCCGGTATAAGTAAAGCTGACACCCGGCGAGACTTCGAGACGCTCGCTCAGCGCGAAGGTATAGCTGCCGATCAGCGTCGCCTGCAACCGCGGCGTGTAGTTGAACGACTGGCCGGCGAAGTCGAAGTCGCTGCCCTGTGACGTCAGGCCTTGATATTCGATCACCTTGGTACGGATGTAAGAACCGGCCGCAGTCAGGTAGAGCCTATGGATCGGCGAGTAGGTCGTCGTCAGTTCGATCCCTTCGTCGAGCGACTTCGGCACGTTCTGCAGGTACTGCAGCGAACCGAACACCGGATCCTTGAAATAGGTCAGCAGCTGCTTGTTGCGGTAGTCGTAATAGAACGCGCTCAGGTTGACGTGCAGATCGCCGTTCAAGCTCGTCAGCTTGCTGCCGACTTCGTACGCATTGAGCTTCTCCTGCTTGACCGGCGACAGGCTGGTCTGGTCGACTGAGAAGATCGTCGGGAAGCCGCCCGACTTGAAGCCGCGCGAATACGAGGCGTAGAACAAGGTGTCGTCGATCGGCGTCCAGCTCAACACCGAGCGGTACGACACATTGCTCTCACCCAGACGGCCGATGACGAGGCCGGGCTTGCCGTCCGGACCGATGCTGCCGCAGTCGCCCTGGTTGACGATGGTATCGCCGCCGCGCAGGAAGCTGGCGATGGTGAAGTATGGAAACGGGATGATCGAGTCGTTGTCGGCGAGGATGTAGGTGCAGCCCTGGTAGTTTTCGTTCTCGCGCGTATAGCGCGCGCCCAAGGTCAGCTTGAGGCTGTCGAGCAGCTGCCAGTTGCCATCGGCGAAGACGCTGCCGGCATGCACCTGCGCATCACTCTTGGCGGCGCCCTTCTCGAAGAAGATCGGTTTGAACAGCGGCGCCGTATCGCCGAACAGCAGGATGTTGAGACTGTTCTCGGACGAGTGGCCTTCGTTGACCTCGTGATGCTTGTCATAGTTGCCGTTGACGCCGACGACCCAGTTGCCCTGTTCGCCGAACTTGCCGGACAGCCGCACTTCCGCCGAATAGGAACGGATGAAGGCATAGATGACCTGATCGATATCCTCGACATTGAGGCCGCTCGACGGCAGCTGCGTACCATCGGCGCGCACCTGCTGGAACGAGAACAGGCCGGTCAGATTGAGCGTGTCGCTGATGTCCCAGCTCGGCCGCAGGCTGGCACTCCAGAAATTGTCGCGTTCTTTGAAGTCGCGCTTCGGGTTCCAGTCGGCGATGCGCGGGTTCTGGTTATTCGGAATGATCGGATAATTGCGCACCGTCGGATCGAGACCGGCCTGGCCGAAGAACGGATTCTGCGGCTGCAGCGCCACCGCGAACGGCGCCTGCGGTTCGCTCTGGTCGCGCCAGCCGGACAGCGTGAAGCGCACCAGCACGTCGTCGAGCGCCTGCCAGTCGAGAATACCGCGCGCGGCCTGCTTGTTGAGCTTGCCGAGCGTATCGCCGGGCCGCGTATTGCTCTGCTGCCAGCCGTCGGCGGAGGTGATCGAATTGATCGCGAAGCGGCCCTTCAGCGACTCGCTGATCGGACCGCTGACATAGCTCTCGGCGTCGACGCGGCCATAGCTGCCGAACGACACGTCGCCGCCGGCGGCGAACTTGCCGGTCGGCGTGTTGGCAATGTAGTTGATGGTGCCGCCGGTTGAGTTGCGGCCGTACAGCGTGCCTTGCGGTCCTTTCACCACTTCGACCCGGTGCAGGTCCAGGTTGGCACCCTTGCTCATGATCGGATACGCCAGGCTGACTTCGTCGGCATAGATGCCAACAGTCGACGTAGTGGCAAAGCTGGTATCGGCAAAGCCGACGCCACGCAACGTATAGACCGGAATATCGAAACCGGAATCGGCCGAGGTAAACCCCGGCACCAGCTTGCCGAGGTCGCGGGTGTCGGTGATGCCGAAGGTTTTCAATTCCTCGCCGCGGAACGAACTTACCGCCTGCGGCACCGCGTTGATGTTCTCGCCACGCCGCTGCGCGGTGACGACGACTTCGGGCAGGCGCGTCGGCTCGGACGGTGCCGTATTGACCGCAATCGGCGTCACCGCACCGGGCTGCGCGCCCGGGTCCGCCGCAGTCAGTACCGGTGCTGCTGGCGCTGCGTCATCGGCACGTGCGCCGGTCATCGCCAGCAGTCCGCAGAGGACGCTGCCAACAAGCCGCAAGGGCTCGACGGCTTGCCTGACTGCGTGCGAAGGCATTGATGCGGCCCGAGCGTTTTGTCCCTTCACGTGATCCCCGATCATGGCCCAGCCTAAACCTGCGTCTGGCCGGCTTTTAATTGATTGAGCCAGAACTATGGCGGCTGTCCTTATAACGGACAAATACCGATTTCTTCGTTTGATATTCGACTGCGCGGTTTGAGCCGCCCCGGATCGACGGCCAGATCAGCGATATTCCGACAGCAGCGCCGCGCCTTGCGTGACGACGCGCTCGCCGGCCGCGATGCTCAGGTTCGAGTCCACATCCTGCGCAGCGAACTGGCAGCCCGGCAGACTGCGCCGCTCGAACCGTTCCGGCGCCACGTGCACCCAGACGCTGGCGCGCCCAGCGCCGGCGACACAGGCCTCCGCGAGCGTCTGCGCCAGATCCGGCGTCGACAGCTGCAGCGCAACCGCAACGATCTGTCCCGGCGTCAAACCGGTCTTCAGCGCCGGCTGCGCATCGAACAGCAGCCGCCAACCCTGCTGCCCGGCGAGCGGTTCCTGGCCGCGCAGCGTCAGCGTCACGCTGGTGTCGTCGCTGCGCAGTCGTGCCGACTGCAGATGCTGCAGCAGCGCCGGATCGAAGGTACGCACCGCGATGCGTAGATGCGCCGGATCGGCCACTTCGAATAGCGACTGCCCTTCCGCAACCACGTCGCCAGGCTGCGCCACCACACGAATCAGCACGCCACCGCCCGTTGCGCGGATGGCGACACGTCGGTTCAGCGCCTCCGATTCGAGCCGGTACTTGTCGTTCAAGCCTTGCCAGTCGAGACGCGCCTGTTCGTAATAGACGTTGCCGCTGTTCTCGGCGCTGCCATTGGCATCGGCCTGCAGCTTCAGGCGCGCGACGTTGATCTCGGCGATCTGCAGGTCGTTGTCGATCTGCGCCAGTGCGGCACGCCGCTGCGCCTGCTCGCGCTGGCTGATCAGCGGACGCAGATAAGCCAGCATTTCGCCGGCGCCGACGCTGCGGCCCGGTAACGGCCAGCCCTGCTCGGGCGCTTCCAAGCGGCCAGGCTGTGTGGCACCGACGCTGCCGGCGGCATTCGGATCGGCGACCACTTCGCCGACCACCATCAATTGGCGGCTCGACATCTGTGCCGCCAACACTGCAGTGCGCAGACCGAGCGCGTGCTGCACCGCTTTGGGCACGTATAACTGCCCATCGACGAGCACATGCGGCCGCGACGACGCGACGCTCGGCGGCACTGCGGCGGCCGCGTGTGCAGCTTCGTCGTCATGGCCCTCATGTGCACTCAGCGCATACGGCGCCAGCAGGCCGAACGCAACGATCAGCCGGCACCTGCAATTCATGAGTGCACAGATTGCAAACGCGCACGCCGCTGCAACGTCGCAGCACCCTCAACCACGATCCGATCATCATCGTCGAGCGCGCCGGCGACCTCCACCCAGCCGCTGCCCATCGGCGTGACCGTCACCGGCCGCGCAACGAATTGCTCGGCTTGCCGGTGCAGCCAAACCCAGGACTCGCCGCGATCCGCGACCACCGCGAGTGCGGGCAACAGCCAATGTCCGGCCGCCGCGCGCACTGGCGGCACGCGCACCTGCAGCGGCTCGCCCACGGCCAGTCCGGTATCGTTCGACGACAGCGCGTAGTACGCACGCTGCAGACGCAATGCCGGATCGTAGGCTGTACCAAGAAACGCCAGCGGCAGGGTGCGTCCGGACAGCGTGGTCGCCTGCGTCGCGGCGGCAGCGTCGAAGCCGCGATCGGCGAACTGCAATTCGACCGCACGCGGGATGCTGAGACTTAACTCGAACAAGGACTGCCCCAGCGCAACGGCCGCGCCGCGCCGCGCCAGACTGCGCTGCACGACGCCGGCCGACGGCGCCGTCAGCGGGATCAGCTGCAATAAGGCCGTGCCGTACTGCTGCGCGCGCGCCTGCGCCGTGCGGTAGTCGAGCACCACCTGCAGCGACGGCGTCGGCAATTTCACATCGAACTTCTCGGCCAGGTTGATTCCATAGCGCTTGATTTGGATTTTGCCGAGTTCGACATCGCGCTCGGCCAACGCCAGATCCGCCTCGAGATCGCGCCGCTGCGGTTCCGGCAGCGCCGGTCGCAACAGTGCCAACACCTGTCCGGCGCGGACGCTGCTGCCGGCATCGACAAAACCGCCCGGCGGCGCTTCGAGCGTGCCGGCCTGATCCGCGGTCAGCACAACTTGCCGTCGCGGATCGGCGATCACCTGTGCCGGCAGCGTGATGGCCGGCGCGCGCGCCGCAGCCAATTGCGTGCGCAGGCCAAAGCGTCGCTGTGCGGATTTGTCGAGCACCAGTTGCGGGGCTGGCGTCGCGTTGATCGAAACGTCGGTCGCAATTCCTACCGGCTCATCCTGCGGAAGCGCCGCGGCCGGCATTGCCACTGCAAGCGCAATGACAAATCCCGCAACAATGCGTAAGTAAGCTCCACCCGAGTTCCCTTCTCCCGTGCGCGGGAGAAGGGTCAAGGGAGCGGGCGACACGGGCTGCATACGCCCGTCGTCAATGAATCGCCGGCGCACCATTCGAAGCCTGCGATGCCGGCGCCGATTTGGGCGCATTCGGATCGAGCAGCGCGACGATCGGGTCGAGCGTCTTCAGCTGCGCGATGCGCAGCGGCGTGTAGCCGGACTTCGACGCCAGCTGGCGATCGGCACCGCGCGCTAGCAGCAGCTTGACCTGCGGTACATGACCGGACGCGCTGGCCAGGTACAGCGCGGTGATGCCGCGATCGTTCTGCGCATTGATATCGGCACCGCGATCGAGCAGCAGGTTCAGCAACTCGTCGCTGCCGCCGAAATAGGCGGCAAAGATCAGCGGTGTCCAGCCGGCGTTGTCGGTGACCTTCGGATCGGCGCCGTGATCCAGCAGCAGACGCACGCAGGCGATCGAGTTGTGGCTGACGGCGGCGATCAGCGCGGTCTGATCGAGCGCGTCGAGCTGATTCACCGGAATGCCGGCCTTGATGCCCTTGGCGACTTCATCGCACTCGCCGTTGCGGGCGTGATTGACGAAGAACGCCAGGCGATCTTCAGGCGATAGACCATCGCTGTTGTCCTGCACCGCGGCCGCCTCGGGCTTGCCCGCGGTCTGCGCGCAACCGCCGACGGCGACAACCACCAGCATCAGGCTCAACGCCGCAAGCCAGCCGAGTTTCGGATGCTTCGCGTCCATGCTCATTTCGAACTCTTGGCGTTCGACGCCAATGCACCCGGGCCGCTGATCTTGGCGTTGGCGGTGAGCCGCGCAGTCAGATTCTCGATGCTGATCTGCGCCGCCTTCTGGCGCAGCGCCTGCTTGGCGTTGTCGTCGAGCGCGTCATAACTGCTCGGATTGGCCACCGCTCGCGGACCGTCTTCGATCTTGATCACATGCCAACCGAAGCGCGTGCGTACCGGCGCCTTGGTGTATTCGCCTTTCTTCAGCTTGGCGACGGCGTCGCTGAAATAGTGGTCGATGAAGATATCGGGGCGGAACCAGCCGAGATCGCCGCCGTTGCTCTGACCGCCCGGATCCTGCGTGTACTGCTTGGCGAGTTCGGCAAAGTCGCTGCCCTTGCCGAGCTTGTCGATGATTTCGCGCGCCTGCGCCGAGGTCTGCACCAACACCTGGCGCACATGGAATTCGACGATCTTGCCGTTGGCGCGATTGAACTCGTAAGACGACTTCAAAGTCGCGTCGGTGACCGGATTCTTCGCAAAGTAATCTTCCAGATACGCGCGCGACAGAATCTCACGGCTCTGGAACGCCAGCTGGTCGGCGATTACCGGCTTCTTGTCGAGCCCGCTCTTGCGCGCTTCCTGTGCGAGCAATTCTTCAGTGATCAGCTCGGTGCGTGCGGCAACGCGCGCATCCGGCGCATTCAGGTTGCGACCGTTCTTGTCGGTGTCGAAACCTGCAGTCATCAGGGTGACGTGGTTTTCGCTGATCGGCTGACCGTTGACGACGATGTCGGGCGCGAGGCCGGCGGACGCCGGCACCGAAACGTCATCGGCCAACACTGTGAATCCGACCATCAGGCCGGCCAATCCGAAAATCAGCCGTGCCGGTTTGAATAAGGACATCGAATACTCCTGGGTGAATCGATTGCAAAAAGACCGTGGCGGCGAGACGGCGCGGCGCGATCGGCACTGAGAAAAAATGAAGACGCTGCCCACTCGCGCGGGCAGCGTCCTGCATCTCAACTCAAGCCTCAACTGCGCACTTGAGCCCCTATTCCCTTAGGTCGTGCCATCCGTGTTCAGCGGTGCGGCCGGGTAATAGCCGGGTCCGAACAGCGGCGCGCCGTCGCGCTCGAAGATCGCGGAATGCGGCTTGGCCGTACCCTTGACGCCACGCGCACCCGGCCAGATCCAGTTGTCGCGCGCCGCGCTGTCGAAGTCCAGGCAAGGCGTGCCGAGCAGCTCGTCGGTGAACGAGGTGTCGAGCACGGTTGCACCGGTCTTGCGATCGATACGGCCGAGGCAGATGGTGCGATCGCCGTCCGAACCGGTACCCGGCAGCGGCACATGGTTCAGTTCGACGAAATACTGGATGAACGCGAAGCGCTCGGTGCCGGTAGCCGCTGCCTGACCGACGACGGCATCACGCGGCAAGCCCAGACCGCTGCCATCGGCCAGCGGCGTCAGATCCAGATAACCACCGAGTCCTGTCGCGGTGGGCTGATAGCCGATGCGATCGATCACCGTGAAGTGCGGGCCGCCATGCGTGTAGAAGTTCTGCAGCGTGTTGAGATTGCCGCTGCCCGGATCGCCGCCGGTGCCCGAAGGCTCGCCGCTGGTTTTCGCACCCGTCAGGCAGATGTTGCCGATCGTGCCAGACTCCACTTCCTGAATGGTCTGACCGAAGCGGCAATAGCCGACACCGGTCTGCGTTACGTTCGAGGTCAGCGTGGTCGGCGCGCCGGCGCCGGTGACGCCGGTTTCGAACTGGCCGATCGCACCGCGCACGCGTGGGCAATCCGCAGCTTCGTTGTTGTGCTTGAGGATGTTGAACTTGCCGCTGATGCCGCCGCTCAGATCAGGACGCGTCGCCGCGGTACCGAGCGTGGTGTTGGCGGTACGCGAAGGATTGGCCGGTTCGAAGTCGCACTGGATCGCGGTCGCCACCGTATCCGCATGACCCTTCGCCAGCAGCGGACGCACGTCGACCGTCAGCACGCGACGGCTGTGCTCGCGCGGATAGTCGCGATCGAATTCGACCGCGCCGTCCGGATCGATCGACGCCGGGCTCTCGATGCCGGAGATCGGCAGCACCATCAGACGATCGTCGTCGGTCAGATTGAAGTACGACACGCCGGTGCAGGGACCGACATCGTAGATCGCGCGCCAGTACGGGCCCTTGCCGCCGAACACATTGGTCTGGTCGCCGGCCACGGTGATGTCCGGCGAGTAGTACAGCACGCCGCCGCACATCGCCGCGGCGAACGCGCCGTCGTGCGGCACGTAAGCAGTGCTGGCCTTGGTGCAGCCGGCCGCAGTCACCGCCGACGCGGCATTGGCTGCGACACCGACGGCGGTGATGGCCTTGTCGTAGGTCGGATCACCATTGTTGACCCAGCCTTTCTGGCCGATGCAGTGATGCGACTGATGCGGCACGCCGAAGCCCATCAGGCCCTCGTTCTCTTCGTGGAAAA
The DNA here is from genome assembly GCA_028291645.1 of Nevskia sp. Taxonomy (GTDB): domain Bacteria; phylum Pseudomonadota; class Gammaproteobacteria; order Nevskiales; family Nevskiaceae; genus Nevskia. The sequence goes on along the minus strand of JAQGNU010000184.1, from coordinate 2,891 downwards.
TCACTTCTTCCTGACGCGGACCATCCGGCACCGCACTGACGGAGCGGATGTAGGGATTGGTACGGTAGACGGTCGAGTTGCCCGCCAGCGAATCCTTGGTCTTGCCGTGGGTGTAGCTGTTGCTGGTCGGATAGACGCGCACCGAACTGCCGTAGGTCGAGCCGCAGATGCCGAGCGCGCCGGCGCTGATGCTCCGGCCGCCCGCGATCAGTGGCTCCTGGTTGCACAGGCCGCGCAGCGCACCGTTGATCGCCGCCGCACCGATGCTGGCCGCCACCGCGTAGTCCGAGCTCACCAGATACTTGCCGTCATAGGTCAGCGCCATGCCATGCGGCAGCGCTTCGATGCCGACATCCTTGTTGCCGAAATAGAACACGCCTTCGTTGAACGTGCGCTGCGCGCGCAGGTCCGGCGAACTGGTGTATTCGGTCGGGTTGCGCGGCTGGTCGGCGCGTACCACGCCGGCGTATTCGGTAATGCCCTTGTGGCCCAACAGCGGGTTGTCATCGGCAACGTCAACACCGGCCAGCAGGCTGGGCAGGATGCCGCCCTGGGCGACGCTGGTCAGCAAGGGCACCACCGCCGGCACCGCCGGCAAGCAGGCGTTGAGCGCGGTCGGCGCGGTCCGGTCCGGATCGATTTCCGTCACCGTACCACCGGGGCCGTAGACGTAATTGCTCATGTAGGTGTAAAGGATTTTGTGGTTGGCGCCGGGTGCCGGCATCACCACGAAATCATCCGTCAGCGACGAACGACGCGGCTGCGTACCGCAGACTGCGACCTCGGCTTTCGGAATGTTGCGCACGCTGGTGATATCGAAGCGGAACGCGTTCTTGCTGATGACGCCGCCCGCAAAAGTGTACTTATGACCTTGGATCAGGCCATCACCGCCGCCCGAAATGTAGGACGTATAGCTCAGCATGTGATGCGGGTCGTTGTGCGAATCCGAACCCAGTGCACCGAGAATGTTGCCGGCGACGTTGGAGCCGAGCACGTTCGGCAGTTCGGTGGTGTTGATGACGTTGCCGTAGGTGCTGGAGTTCGGTTCAACGTCGACCACCGCGAGGAAGTCCTGGCTGGTGCCTGGCGCACAGGTCGGCAGCGAGCAGCCGTCACCGGTCCAGACCAGCAACACCGCGCCGTTCGGAATGATGGCGCCGGTGTTCTTGTTGATCGCCGGCTGCGCGCCGCTAGTCGTCGTGGCCTTGCCGCCGCCGAGCAAACCACCAATCAAGCCCGCCGCACCGGCAGTACCGGTAGCTGCGCTCAACGCCGCTGCCATGCAGCCCACTGCCAAGCGCGCATACAGTCGCCGCATTCCCTGAGATGCCTCTTTCATAACTCCCTTCTCCTGTGCCGTGTAGCCTGCGAATAAAGGAATCCGGTTCGACCGAATCTCCTGACAACAATCTTCAGCCCTGACGATCTGGGTCGCCGTGGCATTTCTTCAGGCAGGCACCATACACGCTGAAACCGGCCTTGCAGTCGAAAAAATCTAGAACTTTTTCGCCCGTCTTAATGCACTTATGGCGTATCGGTATTTTTGTATCGATCCGCTCTGTTTATATGCATTCACAGGCATCTACACCGGTGGTGTATTCCGATGTTTTTACTGTCTCTTTGGATATATGCTTATTCGAAAGCTCAGGCACATGCCGCAGGAACACGGCATCAGAACGCTCGCAGTTCGCCGCCGCGCTGCAACAGTTTCGCCAGCGGCGCACGGCCGAAACGGTAGAACAAGGCCGGTGTGATGAAGCTGTCGAGCAACGTGCTGCTGACCAGGCCGCCGAAGATCACCAGCGCCACCGGATGCAGGATTTCCTTGCCCGGCTCGCTGCTGTTGAGCAATAGCGGCACCAACGCCAGTGCCGCGATCAAGGCGGTCATCAGCACCGGCGTCAGCCGCTCGCGCGAGCCGCGCAGCAGCAGTGCGCTGCCGAAGGTCTCGCCCTCGTCGCGCGCCAGATTGATGAAATGGCTGATTTTCAGAATGCCGTTGCGCGCCGCAATACCCGTAAGCGTGACGAAGCCGATCAGGCTCGCCACCGACAGCGGCGTCGACGTCAGCCACAGAGCAATGATCCCGCCGACCATCGCGAACGGCACATTGCCGAGAATCATCGCGGTCAATCGCAGCGAGTGATAGCGGCCTTGCAGCACTGCCGCCATCAACAGTAGCGACAGCAGCGCCAAGCCGCCGATCCGCAGCAAGGCCTGCTGCTGCGCCACCTGTTCACCTTCGACGTGAATCTCGTAGCCCGGCGGCAGCGTAATTGCAGCAACCGCCTGCCGCGCCTGTGCGCTCGCCGCGTCGAAGTCGGCCGCGCCCTGCGTATGGTCCGGATAGGCCGCGACCACCAGACGCCGACGCAGATCCTCGCGCAAGATCTGATTGGGACCGCCGGCCTCGTCGAACTTCGCGATCCAGTTCAGCGGCACCACGCCAGTCGGCGTATCGATCAACAGTCCGGCGAGTGCTGCCGGACTGCGCTGCGCTTCCGGCAGACGCACCACCAGATCGAAGCGGCGTTCGCCGTCGACGATCTGCGACACGGTTTGACCGATGGTGAGCTGGCTCAGCACGTCCTGCACCGCTGCGGGCGCGACGCCGTACTGCGCGGCGGCGCGCGGGTCGACGCGCACCTGCACCTGCGGCACGTCGATCTACTTTTCGAGCTGCACGTCGGCCAGGCCGGGAATGTTCAGCAGCTGTTCGCGCACGGCAGTGGCGAGCCGGCGCAGGGTCGGCAGATCGTCGCCGATCACCTTGAACACCAGCGGTGCGCGCACGCCGGACAGCAGATGATCAAGGCGATGCGAAATCGGTGCGCCGATCGACAGGTTCGCCGGCAGCACCGACAGGCGCGTGCGAATGTCGGTGATCACTG
>JAQGNU010000180.1 GCA_028291645.1 Nevskia sp. | reverse complement strand
CTACATGCAGGCCAACCTGCACAGCGAGCGCTCGCTGCGCGAACACCTGATCTGGCAAGCCAATCTGTCGCCGTTCGACGATGTCGATGCCGAGATCGCGCTGAACCTGATCGACGCGATCAACGACGACGGCTATCTGGAAGACTGGGACGCGATCCGGGCGCGCTTGGTGAGCAGCCTCAAGGTCGAGCCGGCACGGATCGACGCGGTACTGAAGATGGTGCAGGACTTCGATCCGGCCGGCGTTGCCGCACGCGATCTGACCGAATGCCTGCGGCTGCAGCTGCAGCAGTTCGCCGCGGCCACCGAGGGCCGCGATACCGCGCTGCGCCTGCTGGAAGCGCCGATGGTGCTGCTGGCGCGGCGAGACGAAACCGCACTGGCGAAGGTCACTGGCCTCGCCCTTGCCGAAATCCAGCCGGGGCTGGCGCTGATCCAGCAGTTGCAGCCACATCCGGGCCGGCCGTATCAGGCGCATCAGAACGACTACGTCGCCCCCGATGTGTTCGTGATCAAGAAGAACGGCCGTTGGCGCGTCAGCCTGAACCCGGAACACAACCCGCGGCTGCGCATCAATCCGTACTACCACGGGCTGGTGAAGCGCGCCGATACCTCGCGCGATCAGCTGACGCTGAAGCAGCATCTGCAGGAAGCGCGTTACTTCATCAACAGCCTGGAAGCGCGCAACGAAACGCTGCTGCGGGTGGCGCAGTGCATCGTCGAAGAACAGCGCGCCTTCCTCGATTACGGCGAGGAAGCGATGCGGCCCTTGGTGCTGCGCGATGTCGCCGAGAAACTCGGCGTGCACGAGTCAACCGTCTCCCGCGCCACCGCCAATAAATATTTATTGACGCCGCGCGGCCTGTTTGAATTGAAATTCTTTTTCTCAAGCCATGTCCAAACCACGGAAGGAGGTACCTGCTCTGCAACTGCCATTCAAGCCATGATCAAGCGATTGATTGCGCTGGAAGAACCGGCCAAGCCGCTGTCGGACGCAACCCTTGCCGAAATGCTGTTGAAGGAAGGCATACAAGTGGCGCGCCGCACAGTCGCGAAGTACCGCGAAGCCATGCACATCCCGCCGTCGCACGAACGTAAACCGTTGAGCTGAAAAAACCAGCACGGCACACGACTCCATGGCCTGATTTCTGCGTCAACCGTATTCCGGCCGCGCTTTGGCCGGCTCAAGAAGGAGTCTTCGCATGAATCTGAATATCTCCGGGCATCACACGGATCTAACCCCCGCACTGCGCAGCTATGTGGTCGAGAAGCTCAAGCGCGTGGAGCGACACTTCGATCACCTGATCGACGCGACGGTGATCCTCTCAGTCGACACCAAGTTGCAGCACAAGGCCGAGGCCACGCTGCATGCCCGAGGTACCAAGTTGCATGCCGAACAAATCTGCCAGGACATGTACGCCGCCATCGACGGCCTGATCGACAAGCTCGATCAGCAAACCCGCAAATTCAAAAGCAAAATCCGCGATCACCACGCGCGCGACGTGCAGAAGCACCTGATCAACTAGCAGCCACTGCCGACCCCGCGGACGACGGCCTTAAGCTTTCGCCGCGGTACGGCAGTACACTAAAGCGGTGCGTACCGAAGCCCGGCGACAGCATCGTCGGGCTTCCTTTTTAGTAAAAATTCAGTAAAAAGAAACCAAGGAAGAGAGCTCGATGAAACTCGCTGAAATCCTCAGCAACAGCCGCGTCGCCGTCGGCCAGACCGTTACCAGCAAGAAACGCGCGCTCGAAGAAATTGCCCGGCTGTTGGCGCTCGGTGCGCCCAGCGTCAGCCAGGCCGACATTCTCGCCAGCCTCGCCAACCGCGAGAAGCTTGGCAGCACCGGCCTCGGCCACGGCGTGGCGATCCCGCACGGCCGCATGGCCGGCGTCACCACCAGCGTCGGCGCGTTCCTGCGCCTCAAGCACCCGGTCGAATACGAAGCTCACGACGGCCGCAGCGTCGACCTGATCTTCGGTTTGGTGGTGCCGCAGAACGCCACCAGCGAACATCTGAAGCATCTGGCCGCCATCGCCGAGAAATTCTCTGAGGACGATTTCTGCGCCTCGGTGCGCAGTGCCGCGGATGCCGCCGCGGTGCACGCGCTGCTGATCGGCTGAGCCCAGCTCCGGCGCACGCGCCGACATCAACCCTCATTACCATGGCGCAGGCGCCTAGCCGCAAGCGTCAGCGGCTCTGCGTATCATTCCGCTGCCATGCCGGAAATGCTCACTCACGGAGTCTTGGTTGCGGTCGAGGATCTCGGCTTGCTGCTGCGCGGCGCCAGCGGCACCGGCAAGAGCGAGCTGGCAATCGAGCTGCTGTCGCGCGGCCATAAACTGATCGCCGACGATGCGGTGGAATGGCGCCGCGACAGCCACGGCCGCATCATCGGCAGTTGCCCGGCGCTGTTGTCCGGCTTCATTGAAGTGCGCGGACTCGGAGTGCTCGATGCGCGCGCGCTGTACGGCAAGGATTCGGTGATCGCCGAAGCCGCGCTCGATCTGGTGATCGATCTCGGCGTGCGCGCCGATCCTTCGGCGGAGGAACGGCTCAGCGGCCGTCGCGGCATCTTCACCTTGCTCGATCGGCCGATCCCGGAAATCTCTCTGCCGCGGCGCGTCGGGCATAATCTGGCGGTGCTGGTCGAGGCCGCTTGCCGCGACCACCGCTTACGCCTGGCCGGCTACCGCGCCGACGAGGTGCTGGTGGAACGCCAGCTGCGGCGCCTGGAATCCAACGATGACATTGCCTGACCTGCCGACCTCTGATTGCCCTGCGACGATGCGCCTGATCATCGTCAGCGGCCTGTCGGGCGCCGGCAAGACGGTGGCGCTGCGCCAATACGAGGACCTCGGCTTCTACTGCATCGACAACCTGCCGCTGGCGCTGGTGCAGCCGTTGATCGCGCACGGTCTCGAAGGCGGTTCCGGCACACGCTACCGGCAGCTCGCGATCGGCGTCGATGCGCGTGCCGACCGGCTCGAGATCGCCGGCTTCCCGGCGGTGATCGACGCCTTGCGCGCGCAGGGCGTGGATGTGCGCGTGGTGTTCCTCAATGCTACGGATGAAGTGATCCAGCGGCGCTACCACGAAACGCGGCGCAAGCATCCGCTGTCGAGCGATTCGATCGCCTTGCTCGAAGCGATTCATCTGGAGCGCAAACTGCTGGAGCCGATCGCCAATCTCGCGCACAGCAGCATCGACACCTCGGCGATGAATCTGTACGAACTGCGCAGCGCGATCCTGGCGCATCTGCCGGACGCCGCGCGCGCGCAGATGTCGGTGCTGTTCCTGTCGTTCGGCTACAAGAATGGCCTGCCCGAGGGCGCCGATTTCGTGTTCGACGTGCGCTGCCTGCCGAACCCGCACTGGGTGCCGGAGCTGCGCGCACTGACCGGCCGCGACGCCGCCGTCGCCGGCTATCTCGAAGCCAACGCCGATGTCGCCGCGCTGTATGGCGACATCCACGATTTTCTCGATCGCTGGCTGCCGAAACTGAAAGCGCAGGAGCGCGCCTACGTCACCGTCGCGATCGGCTGCACCGGCGGCCAGCATCGCTCGGTCTACATGGTCGAGCGACTCGCCGCCGAGTTCCGCACGCGCTACGACTCGGTGGTGGTGAAGCATCGCGAACTCGGCGCGATCAAGGCAAGCGCATGAGCGTGGGCCTGCTGATGGTGACGCACGGCAAGCTCGGGCATTTCCTGCTCGATACCATCACCGACATGATCGGTCCGCTGCCGCTGGCCGCCGACGTGCTCGAAGTGCGCCGCGTGCAGGCGACGGATGTTTTACTGTTGCAGGGCCGACGCATGATCCAGCGGCTTGATAGCGGCGACGGCGTACTGCTGCTGACCGATGCCTTCGGCTCGACGCCGAGCAATATCGCCAATCATCTGTCCGATGGTGTTGCGACCGCCGTCGTCGCCGGCGTCAACCTGCCGATGCTGGTGAAGATTTTCAACTACCCGCAACTCGATCTGGCGGCGATGACGCGCGCCGCAGTCGAAGGCGGCCAACGCGGCGTCGTCGTCTGCCCGCGACCGACGCCCGTGCATGCAAAGGAATAATCACTTGAACACTACGTTGCCACTGGAAAAAACCGTCACCATCGTCAACCGTCTCGGCCTGCACGCGCGCGCGGCGGCGAAGCTGGTGACCTTGGCGGCGAAGTATCAGGCCGACGTGCAGGTGCGCAAGGACGATAAAACCGTCAGCGGCAAAAGCATCATGGGCGTGATGATGCTGGCCGCCGCGCAAGGCAGCTCGGTAACGCTGGTCGCCGAAGGCGAGGATGCGCAGCAAGCGCTCGATGCCTTGGCCGCGCTGATCGCACGACGCTTCGACGAAGAAGCATGAGTACCGCGCGCACCTGTTCCGCTTTGCCTGTCTGGAAACTGGAAACCGGAAACCGGAAACTGCTTCCATGAGTCTCTGGCTCAACGGCATCGGCGTCTCGCGCGGCATCGCCATCGGCCGCGTGCAGCGACTGCACGGCGGCGATCTGGAGATTCCGGAATACCTGCTGCCGCCGGACGAAGTCGAGGCCGAAGTCACGCGCTTTCATGGCGCGCAGGGACGCGCCAAGGAACAGCTGCAGCAGGTGCGCGCACAGATTCCCGGCGGCGCGCCTGGTGAGATCGCCGCGTTCATCGATACGCATCTGCTGATGCTCGACGACCGCTCGCTGACCGACGCGGTGGTCGGCCTGATCCGCGCGCAGCGCTACAACGCCGAAGCCGCGGTGAAGCGGCAGCGCGACGCGCTGGTAGCGGTGTTCGAGCAGATGGAGGATCCGTACCTGCGTTCGCGCAAGGATGACGTGCAGCACGTTTCCGCACGTATCCTGCGCATTCTGCTGAACCAGGAAAAAGCCGCGCCGGTGGCGCGTGCCGATAGCGGCGAAGCCGCGGCCAGCGATCCGATCGTGATTGTCGCCGACGACGTCACGCCGGCCGACATCATCCTGCTCGGCCAGCAGGGCGTGGCCGCGTTCGTCACCGAATACGGCGGCCCGCTGTCGCACACCGCGATTCTGGCGCGCAGTCTCGGCTTGCCGGCGATCGTCGGCCTACACAACGCGCGGCGCCTGCTGCGCGAGGGCGAGTGGGTCATCATCGACGGCGATCTCGGCCATGTGCTGGCCGATCCCGATGGCGGCGCGCGCGACTTCTTCAGCGCCAAACGCGCGCGCCAGCTGGCGGATCGCGCCGCGCTCGGCAGCTTGCGCGACAAGCCGGCGATCTCGCGCGACGGCGTCAAGATTCGCCTGCTCGCCAACATCGAACTGAGCGAAGACGCCACCCATGCGGCCGAACTCGGCGCCGAAGGTGTCGGCCTGTATCGCACCGAATTCCTCTACATGAACCGGCGCAGCCTGCCGACCGAGGAAGAGCAGTACCAGGCTTATGCGCGCGTGGTGGCTTCGGTGAAAGGCCCGATCACGATCCGCACGCTCGATCTCGGCGCCGACAAGCAGGTCGATTCCGGCGCGCGTTCCGGCCCGACGCCGAACAATCCCGCCTTGGGCTTGCGCGCGATCCGTCTGTGCCTGAAGGAACCCGAGTTGTTCCGCGCACAGGCGCGCGCTTTGCTGCGTGCGTCCGCGCACGGCGATCTGCACATCATGCTGCCGATGATTTCCAACGTGCAGGAATTCCGTCAGGCACAGGCGCTGATCGAAGCCGCGCGCGTGCAGCTCGCAGCCGAGGGCCAGCCGATGGCCCAACATGTGCCGCTCGGCGCGATGATCGAAGTGCCGGCCGCTGCGCTATCGGTGCCGCTGCTGGCGCGCCACGCCGAGTTCTTCTCGATCGGCACCAACGACCTGATCCAGTACACGCTGGCGATCGACCGTGTCGACGACGAGGTCAATTACCTCTACGACCCGCTGCATCCGGCCGTGTTGCGCCTGATCCACATGACGATCGAAGCCGGCGACCGCGCCCGGCGTCCGGTCGCGATGTGCGGTGAGATGGCGGGCGATCCGAAGTACACGCGGCTGCTGCTGGGGCTCGGCCTCACCGAGTTCTCGATGCACCCGGCCAGCATTCTCGAGATCAAGCGCATCATCATCGAGTCGGATGTCGGCCGCTTGCGCGCACGCGCGCAAGCCATTCTGGATGCAGCCGATGCGCTGGAGTTGCAGGAAGTGCTGGCCGAGTTCGAGCGCGCTGCCTGAAACACTCGCGAAAAAGCTTGAAGCCTCATGCGCTTGATCAATGCGCAGCTTTCGCCGCCCTTTTCGGCCAAGGTCGTACCGACGGTCGTCGAGGCGATAATCGTGGTCCAGTACATGAACGGATGAAACCGCTGCGCGGAAATCTGAGCGACGACGGCGCCGGCAAAGAGTGCCCCAAATAAGCTGCGATTAAGCGCGCCCGCAGCGGCGGTCTCAGCCAGCTGCGCCAGCAAAATCCAGTTGACGCCAGGCTTCGTACACCGCGATCGCCACCGTGTTCGATAAATTCAGACTGCGCATGCCCGGCTGCTGCGGCAACAGCAGCCGCTGCGCCACCGGCAGCGTTTCGAGCAACTCCGCCGGCAGGCCGCGCGTCTCCGGCCCGAACAGCAAGGCGTCGCCGGCGCGATAGCGCACCGTGTCGTAACGCGCGCGGCCCTTGGTGCTGAACGCAAACCAGCGCGCGCCCGGCAGCGCCGCTTGTGCGGCGGCGAAATCGGCATGCAGCTGCAGACGGGTGTACTCGTGGTAGTCGAGCCCGGCGCGACGCAGCTGCGCATCGTCGAGCGAAAAACCCAGCGGCTGGATCAGATGCAACCGTGCGCCGCTGTTGGCGCACAACCGGATGACGTTGCCGGTATTGGGCGGAATTTCCGGCTGGTAGAGAACCACGTCGAACATGCGCGCATGCTAGCGCGGCACGCGGCGGCCGATGTTGTCGGATGCGGGCACAGCCCAGCGCTGTTGACTTTGCCGGCTGGCGCCGCCTAGTCTGCGGCGGGATTTCCATATCGACTACGGGGCCTCGGGCTCCACAGGAAGGTGCGTCATGTTTGGCGCCGCTCGTCGCATCCAAGCTGTCATGACTACCGTAGCCGCCACCGGTCTGCTGCTCGCCGCGACCGTGGTTCAGGCCGAGGGCACGACGCCGTATCCGGAACAGGGCGACGACCGCCCAGGCGGTCTGGCGATGGCCGTAGACATAGTGCTGGGCCGGCCGCTGGGTCTGGTCGGCTCGGTGATCGGCACCGCCATCTTCGTCGCCGGCCTGCCGTTCGAAGTGCTGTCCGGCGACGTCGCCGGACCCGGCAAGCGGCTGGTGGTCGAGCCGCTCGAATTCACTTTCACGCGTCCGCTCGGCGAGTTCCGCTAGCGGCGCGCGCGGCGCAGCCCATCGGCGGCGCCGCGTTTCTCAAGGATCGTTCCGGGTGACGCAGCCGCTCAGCGCAGCGGCACGCCGTCCGCATCCAGCACCTGCACCGTGCCGAGCTGCAGCTTGCGCACCGAAGCTTCGATCTTGCTGAGATCGCCGACCACGATCCAGGTCAGTGCCGCCGGCTTCACCAGCTGGTCGGCAGCGCCGGCGAGTTGTGCCGGCGTCAGCGCTTCGATCGTCGGCACCAGCTTGTTCCAGTAATCGTCCGGCAAGCCGAACTCGACCTGCGCGTCGATTGCACCCGCCACTTCTTCCGAGCTTTCGAAGCTGCCCGGCAGCGCCAGCAACTGCGATTTCTTCGCCGCTTCGATTTCGGTAGCGTTTAGCGGCTTGCGGCCGGCGATGCCTTCGAGCTCGCGCTTCATTTCCGCCAGCGCTTCGGCGGTATGCGCACGTTCGATTTCGGCATAGGCCGCGAAGATCTGCGGTCCACGCGCTTCGGCGATGAAGGAACTGGCGCCGTAGCTCCAGTGCTTGGCCTGGCGCAGATTCAGATTGAGCCGCGAGATGAACATGCCGCCGAGCGCGGTGTTGACGGTCTCCATCGCCTCGTGGGCCGGATCGGACGCCGGTGGCGCCAGATTCGATCCGAGAATCAGCGACTGGTCGGCGCCGGGCTTGTCGATCAGATAAACGCGCGGCGCGGACGGCAGCGCGACGCTGGCGATGTTCTTCTGCGGCAGCGCTGCGGCCGGCGCCTGCCAGCGACCGAACTTGGCTTCCAGCAGCGGCTGCATTTCGGCCAGCGTGGTATCGCCGACCACCACCAGCGTGGCGTTGTCGGGCCGCAGCCAGCGGCGCTGGAACGCGACCAGATCGTCGCGGCTGATCGCGGCGACATCGCGCTCCAGACCGACGCCGGCATACGCATACGGATGCCCCTCGCCGTACAGCAGGCGCGACAGCACGCGGCGCGCAGCGCCGAACGGCTGCGCTTTTTCGCGCGCGATCGCAGCCAGCATGCGCTGCTTGAAGCGCGCCAGATCGCCGGCCGGGAATTTCGGATCTTCGATTTCGACCGCGAGCAGATCGAGCGAGGCCGACAGATTCGGTTTCAACGCCGACAGACCCAGCGTCGAGGTATCGCGGCTGGTCGATGCCGCCATCGTCGCGCCGAGTTGCTGGCGGCGCTGATCCATGCCGAGCGCGTCGTAGGAACCGGCGCCTTCGTCGAGCATATCGAGCGCCAGCGCCGCAGTGCCGGATTTGCCGCCGGCGTCGGCCGCGCGGCCGGCGTCGAACAGTGCCTGCACTTCCACCACCGGCACCGCATGGCGCTCGGCGAGGATCACTTTCAAACCGTTCGACAGCGTCGTGCGTTGCAGCGTCGGCAGCTTCAGCGCGGGCGGCGCATCGAGTGCCGGCACGCTGCTGCGATCGGCGCCGGTGCCGTCGGCCTTGAGTGTCGGCTGCGGCTGCACCTGCAGCGTGAACGAACCATGCGCGAGCCAGTTCTGCGCGGCGTCGCGCACGTCCTGCGGTGTCGCCGCGCGCTGCCAGGCGAGTTCGATCTTGTAGTGCGCCGGATCGTCGTGATAGGTCTGATTGCTCGCCAGCAAGCCGGCCTTGCCGCCGAAGCCGCCGACTTTTTCGAGGCCGCGCACGATGCCGCCGTTGGTGGCGGATTCGACGCGCGCCAGTTCGTCGGCCGTTGGACCTTCACTCAGCAGCTTGGCCAGTTCTTCGCGCGTCGCGGTTTCGATCGTGTTCAGCGCGTCGCTCGCCGCACCGGGCTTGGCGGTGACTTCGATCTGGAATTGGCCGCCGATCTCGTTGCTCTCGGCGCCGGCGCTGACCGACGACGCGATCTGGTCGCGATACACCAGCCGCTGATACAGCCGGCTGCTCTTGCCGCCGCCGAGCACATCGCCGAACAGGTCGAGCAGGACGCTGTCGCGGACGCCGTCGCCCGGCACGTTCCAGACGATGTAGAGCCGCGGCAGCGGCACCGCATCCTGCAGCGTCACGCGCTTGTCGGCCGACAACGGCGCCGGCCAGGCTTTGACATGCGGCACCGGCGGACCCGGTGGCAGGCTGCCGAAGTAGCGCTCGACCAGCGCCTTGGCCTGCGCGGTATCGACGTCGCCGGCGATCGACAGCACCGCGTTGTTCGGTCCGTAATAGCTCTTGAACCAGGTCTTGACGTCGCTCAGCGTGGCGGCATTGAGATCCGCTTCGGAACCGATCGTGGTCCAGGAATACGGATGGCCGACCGGATAGGTCTCGCGTGCGATGACATCGTCGACCTTGCCGTAAGGCTGGTTCTCGTCCTGGCGTTTTTCGTTCTCGACCACTTCGCGCTGCTGATCGAGCTTGGCCTGCGTGATCGCTTCGGACAGATAACCCATGCGATCCGATTCAAGCCACAACGTGCGCGCGAACGCCGAGGTCGGCACCGTCTCGAAGAAATTGGTGCGGTCGTCGTTGGTGGTGCCGTTGATGTCGACCGCGCCGGCCGGTTCCAGCGCGCGGAAATATTCGTCGTCGTAGTGCTGCGAGCCGGTGAACATCAGGTGCTCGAACAGATGCGCGAAGCCGTGGCGGCCGCTCGGCTCGTCGCGGCTGCCGACGTGGTACCAGATGTTGATGCCGACCAGCGGCGCCTTGTGGTCCTCGTGAATCAGCACCGTCAGGCCATTGGCCAGCACGAACTTGGTGTAGGGCACATCGACCTCGGCCAGCGGCGCGCCGCTGGCAGCGCGCGTAGTCGTGGCCGGCGCACTCGGCGCGGCGGCAGGCTGGGTCGAAACAGCAGCGCAGGCGCCGAGACAAAGCGCTGCGGCGAATGGGACAATGCGACGCATGGGAGCTTCCTGGTATTTCTGCGATTCTATAGGCCGCCCCGCATGAGCGCGCCATTGCCCGCGTCTGACCGCGCGGTGGCTGGCCGCGTTCCCGCCTTTACCGTGGACGCAGCGCAGCGGCTGGCGGGTGCGCGCCAGCAGGCTTCACCACACTTCGACCAGCGCCCCGACGCTGCCGACATCTCGCTGCTGGTGATCCATTCGATCTCGCTGCCGCCGGGCCAATTCGGCGCCGGTGATGGCGGCTTGAGCTACATCGATGCGCTGTTTCTTGGCCAGCTCGACTGGCGCGCGCATCCCTCCTTCGAAAGCCTGCGCGAGTTGCGCGTATCGGCGCATCTGTGCATCTTCCGCGACGGTGCGGTGACGCAGTACGTGCCGTTCGATCGCCGCGCCTGGCATGCCGGCGTCTCCGCGTTCGACGGCCGCAGCCGCTGCAACGATTTCGCCATCGGCATCGAACTCGAAGGCTGCGACGAGCAGCCGTTCAGCGACGCGCAATACGCCACGCTCGGCGCCGTGACCAACGCCCTGCGGCGGCGCTATCCGGCAATCACATCGGCGCGCATCGTCGGCCATAGCGACATCGCCCCAGGCCGCAAGACCGACCCCGGCCCGCATTTCGACTGGCCGCGTCTGCGCGCGGCGCTTGAGCAGGAGCCTGGTGCATGAATCTGCTGGCGATCGTGTTGGCACTGATTGCCGAGCGGCTGTCGTCGCCGCATCGCCATGCCGAAGTTGCGCGCACCCAGGTCTGGCAAACGCTACGCAATACGCTGCCTGGGCTGTGGACTTCGGCCGCGGCGATCGTGGCGCTGATCCTGTTGCCGGTGGTGCTGGTGGAGGCGTTGCACCGCGCGATCACGCCGATGCCGTTACGACTGCTGTTCGACGCTGCGCTGCTGTTCGTCTGCCTCGGCCCACGCGATCTCAGCGACGACATCAAGCTGCTGCGCGCCGCACGCGCACAAGCGGATAGCGCCGCGGTGACGCGCATCAGCGCGCAGCTGCAGATGGGGCCGGAACCGGATACAGACCATCGCTCGTTGATCGGCGCCTTGTTCATCCAATCACACGAGCGTCTGTTCGGCATGCTCTGGTGGTTTCTGCTCGGCGGGCCGGCCGGCGCGGTGCTGTATCGCATCGCCAGCCGCCTGCCGTGCCTGATTGCCGACACGGCGTCGCCGGCCGCGCGACTCGCGCGACAAATCCACGCCGTGCTGGCCTGGCTGCCGGCGCGACTGACCGCAGCGCTGTTCGCGCTTGCCGGCAGCATGGACGATGCCGCGCGCGCCTGGCGCCGGCTGCGGCTGGACCCGCACGCGGACTGGCAGCGTCGTACCTGGACCGTGCTCGCCGAAGTCGCCGCCGCCGCGCTCGACTGGGAGGACAGCAGCGGCGGCGGTGCTGCCGAAAACCTCTCGCTCGATGCGGTGCTGCACGAAGTGCAGCGCATGCAGGCGCGCACCTTGCTGATCCTGCTGGCGGTCGCGGCACTGCTCAGCGCCGGTACCTTCATCGCTTGATACGAATCCGCAGGCAGTCCAGAGCATGATCAAACCGCAACTTAGGCGTGGCGCCGCGCTGCTGCTCGCCGGCCTGCTGACGCTCGCCGGCGCCGCTCCGGCACTCGCCGAGCCGGCCGCCGATCAGCAGCTGGCGCAGGCCTATGCCGCGCACCGCAGCCATCTGCAGATCGAAGACGACGGCGTGGTGCTGAAGCTGCTGCCCGACGACACCGAAGGCAGCCGGCATCAGCGCTTCGTCGTGCAGCTCGCCAACGGCCAGCGTCTGCTGTTCGCCTACAACATCGACCTCGCGCCGCGCATCGATGCGCTGCAGCGCGGCGACACGATCGCGTTCCGCGGCGAATACATCTGGAACCGCAAGGGCGGCATCGTGCACTGGACCCACCACGATCCTTCCGGCCGGCACGCCGGCGGCTACATCCGCCTCAACGGCCGCGTCTACCAGTGATGCGCATGGCGCTACGGAAACCGCAGCACCGCGAAATCGATCTGCGCCGCGCGCTGGCGGTCATCGCCCTGGCGCTGCTCGGCAGTACCGCGGCGCAGGCCGCCGCGCGCATCGTCACGCTGGCGCCGCATCTGGCCGAGCTGGTCTGCGCTGCCGGCGGCTGCGAGCGTCTGGTCGGCGTGTCCGCGCGCAGCGACTATCCGCCGTCGGTATTGAAACTGCCGCAGATCGGCGATGCCTTCGCGGTCAATCTCGAAGTGATCCTCAACCTGCATCCGGACCTGGTACTGGCCTGGGACGGCGGCACACCGCCCGACACCATCGCGCGCCTGCGCGGACTCGGCCTGCCTGTGCAAGCTGTCGCCGCGCGCGGACTCGACGGTGTCGGCGACTCGCTCGAAACAGTCGGCGGCTGGATCGGCACGGCGAGCGTCGCGCAAGCCGCCGCACAGGCGTATCGCGCGCGCCTTGCAGCGCAACGCCAACGCTGGCACGGCGCCGCACCGATCCGCGTGGTCTACCAAATCGAAACCGCACCGGCCTACACCATCAACGGTGCTTCGCCGATCAGCGAAGCGATCGCCGTCTGCGGCGGCATCAACGTCTTCGCCGCGCTGCCGACGCTGGCCGCACCGGTCAGTCCCGAATCGATGCTGGCCGCGCGGCCCGATGTCGTGCTGTACGGCGGCGAAGACAATCAGTCGGCAGTGCGCGCGTACTGGCAGCGTCTCAAGGGCAGCACAGCACAGCGCAACGACACGCTGTACGCGATCAACGCCGACTGGCTGGCGCGCGCGACGCCGCGACTGCTGGATGGCGTGGATGAGGTCTGCGCCAAGCTCGACGATGCGCGGCGGCGCATCGCGACGACAGGTGCAGAACACCTGCGCTAGACGCGACTCGCCCAGTAGCCCGGACGCCGCCGTTTATGCGAGACCGCGAGCACTTGGACCTCACCCTCAAGCTCGCGGTAGATAATTTTGTACGGAAAGCGCACTAGAGAAGCGCTGCGGATGTTGGGCCCTCGTTCAACGCGATAGCGCTGCGGGGCTTCCACTACGCGCTGCATGACCCGTTCGACTTCGATCAGGTCATCGCTGCCGAGACCCTTGCTGCGAGATTCGTAAAACTGGATGGTTTCGTAATGCTCAGCTTCAACCGCAGGGTGAAAACGATACCTCACCCAAGCAAAGCCCGCGCCTTGCGACTCACTTCGTCAGACGGCACCAGCTGCACTGTGCCGTTGTCGATTTCCGCGGCGCGCCGCTTTGCCTCATCCAACCAGAGTTGCTCCGCTTCTGTTTCAGACAGCGCATCAAGACTCACAAGGAGCTTGTGCGCCAGCGCGGCTCTAGCCGGCAGCGGCAGGTGCAGCGCTTCTTGTTCGATGGTTGCGGCGTCCATGGCTCAAAGTTAGCACACTCTTTTAGCCGCCTCATCGGGCAATAGAGCAAAGTAGGGCGGGTTAGGCACAGCCGTAACCCGCCTTCCGCGAATCGGCGGGTTACGCGATGAAGCCGCTAACCCGCCCTACTGATCTTTCGTGATTTTTGAGTGACAGTTGGCACAAAGCATCAACAAATTTTCAGGGTCGTTGTTTGCAGGGTTGTCATCAACATGATGAATCTGGAAATGACCAACGTCTCTATTTGCACAGATCGGGCATGCGGAGCCAATTTCCTGCTGTAGAGCGGCCCGAACTTTCTCCGGAATTTTTATTCGAGATTTAGTCATGTTGTTTGAGATCTAACCAGAAGCTCAACAGCACCGCGAACTCCCCCGCCGATACTTCGCCGCCTGCCGCTCGCGAAAAAATTCACTCTGGCTCAGCAGCGCTTGATCCGGATGATGCAGACGCCGGTGCTCGACATAGGCTTTGTAGTCCGGCGCACCGAGCGCGCTGCGCAAGGTCGCGACGACGAGCTGCCAGCGCGTCATCGCCGGCGCGAGATCAGACGGCGGGCGCGACGACATACGGCGCCTCCTGCGAAGTCGACAGCGGCGCGCGGCGTGCGCGCCAGGCAGTACGTGCGCCGATCAGCGTGATTGAGACGACCACGCCCATGAACAGCAGCGCGAGCGCGGCGTCGATGTGATCGTTGCCGACCACGCGCTGCATCTCCGCGATCGATTTGGCCGGCGCCAGCACCTGGTTCTGTGCCAGCGCGCCGCCGAACTTGTGCGCGTGTGCGAGGAAGCCGATTTTCGGATCGGCCGAAAACACTTTCTGCCAGCCGGCGGTCAGCGTGCAGATCAGCAGCCAGGTCATCGGCAGTGCAGTGACCCAGGCGTAGCGCTCGCGCTTCATCTTGATCAGCACGACGCTGGCGAACACCAGCGCGATACCGGCGAGCATCTGGTTGGCGATGCCGAACAGCGGCCATAGCGTGTTGATGCCGCCGAGCGGATCGACCACGCCCTGATACAGGAACCAGCCCCAGCCGCCGACGCAGAGAGCGCTGGCAACGACGTTGGCGGCCCAGGAATCGGTGCGCTGAAACGGCTTCCAGGCCGCGCCGACCAGGTCCTGAATCATGAAGCGGCCGATGCGGGTGCCGGCGTCGATCGTGGTGAGGATGAACAGTGCTTCGAAAAGAATAGCGTAGTGATACCAGAACGCCATCATGCCGGTGCTGGGCGTCAGCGCGTGCAGAATCTGCGCCATGCCGATCGCCAGCGTCGGCGCGCCGCCGGCGCGCGACAGGATGCTGTGCTCGCCGATGTCCTGCGCGGTCTGCGTCAGCACCTCCGGCGTGACGACGAAGCCCCAGTTGGAGATCGCCGCCGCCGCGGTTTCCACGGTCGTGCCGATTGCGGCGGCCGGTGCGTTCAGCGCGAAGTAGACGCCGGGCTCCAGTACCGAGGCGGCGCACAGCGCCATGATGGCGACGAAGCTCTCCATCAGCATGCCGCCGTAGCCGATCAGGCGCATATCGGCTTCCGAGTTCATCAGCTTCGGCGTGGTGCCGGAGCTGACCAGCGCGTGGAAGCCGCTAACCGAGCCGCAGGCGATGGTGATGAACAGGAACGGGAACAGCGTGCCGGCGAACACCGGGCCGCTGCCGTCGATGAACTGCGTCAGCGCCGGCAGCTTCAGCGCCGGCGCGACCAGCAGGATCGCGACCGCCAGCAGCGCGATCGTGCCGATCTTCAGAAAAGTCGACAAGTAATCGCGCGGCGCCAGCAGCAGCCATACCGGCAAGGCGGACGCGACGAAGCCGTAGCCGATCAAAGCCCAGGCCAGCGTGACGCCATCGAAGGTGAAGAATCGGGCCAGCGCCGGATCGGCGGCGACGTGGCCGCCGAGCGTGATCGAGGCGATCAGCAGCGCGAAGCCGATGATCGACACTTCGATCACGCGGCCGGGCCGGAAGTAACGCAGATACAAGCCCATCAGCAGCGCAATCGGCAGCGTCGCCGCGACGGTGAACGTGCCCCAGGGGCTGCTCGCCAGCGCCTTGACGACGATCAGCGCCAGCACCGCCAGCAGCATCAGCATGATCGCGAGGATGCCGATCATCGCGATCCAGCCGGCCGCCGCACCCAGCTCGGCGCGGATCATGTCACCGAGCGAGCGCGCATCGCGTCGCGTCGACAGGAACAGGATGACGAAATCCTGCACGGCGCCGGCGCAGATCACGCCGCCCAGAATCCACAGCATGCCCGGCAGATAACCCATCTGTGCGGCCAGCACCGGGCCGATCAGCGGACCGGCGCCGGCGATCGCGGCGAAGTGATGGCCGAACACCACGCGGCGATCGGTCGGCACGAAGTCGAGCCCGTCGTTATGCACATGCGCGGGCGTGGCGCGCGCGGCGTCGATGCGCAGCACGCGTGCGCCGATGAAACGCGCGTAGAAGCGATAGCCGATCGCGAACACGCAGAGTGTCGCCACGATCATCCACAGTGCATTGATCTGCTCGCCGCGGTGCAGCGCCAGCGCGGCGATGCAGGCGGCGCCAAGCACGGAAATGACGCCCCACACCACCAAGCCCGATAGCCGCCGCAGTCCTGAAGACATCGTCTCTCCTGTTTGATTATTGAGCTGCTCGTTTGCGGCGAGATTCGAGCGAATCGCGCTGCACGTCAAGCGCTCCGGCGAAGCGGCATACTGCGCTCCACCCACTTCGGGCTTAGACGGCAAGCGCCTATGCATACGCTCTATGGCAGTTCGATTTCCGGCAATTGCTGGAAGCCCGCCTTCCTGCTGCGACAGCGCGGCCTGCCGTTCCGCTGGGTCGAGATCGACGTGCTGAAAAAGGAGAGCCGCACAGCGGAATTCCTGGCGCTGAATCCGAACGGCCGCGTGCCGCTGCTGCAGTTGCCGGATGGCCGCCTACTGGCCGAATCGAATGCAATGCTGCTGCACCTGGGCGAAGGCACTGATTGGTTGCCGGTCGACGCCTACGCCCGCGCCAAGGTCTACGAATGGCTGTTCTTCGAGCAGTACAGCCACGAACCCTTCGTCGCCACGGTGCGCTTCTGGGTTGCGTTCATGGGCAAAGGCGAGGAGTGGCGCGACAAGATCGCCGAAGCGATGGTCAAGGGCTATGCCGCACTCGGCGTCATGCAGCGCACGCTGGCGCAAACGCCGTTTCTGGCGGGGGCGCAGCCGACGCTGGCCGACGTTGCGCTGTATGCGTACACGCATGTCGCCCATGAGGGCGGCTTCGAGCTCGACGGCTATCCAGCAGTGCGCGCCTGGCTGCAGCGCTTCGCCGCACTGCCCGGTTTCGCGCCGATGCCGTGCACGGCCTAAGCTCTAAGGACACGCGCATCCGAGCGCCAGCTACACGGGGATTGCATCGATGATCGCTATCGTTGATCTGATCGATCCGGCCGTGCGGCTGTGCATGCTGGCGGCCGCGCTGTTTTTCTTCGTCGGACTGTTGACCGGCGCCTGGAAATATTTCGCGATCGCCGCATCGCCGGCGGCGACTGCACCGGCGTATGTCGACATCGCGCATCGCGCCAGCCTGCTGTACAGCTTCGCCGCACTGCTGATCGCGCAATTAGTGCGGCTGTCGGCGTGGTCGTCCACGGTCAATCTGCTCGCCGCCGCCGCACCGCTGCTGTTCTTCGCGCTGGCGATCGGCGGCTACCTCGTGCATGGACTTCTGAACGACACCGACAATCAGTTTCGCCGGCCGCAGCGAGTTGCCTCGGTGACCTTGCCGCACAGTGCCCTGCATGGCTTCATGTGGCTGCTGATGGCCGCCGAAATCGGCGGCGTCGCGGTGCTGATCGCCGGCTTGCTGAAGAGTTTGCGGTGGTTCTAACACCCAAGCGATCGGCGCATCGTGCCGCTGCTTATCCAGCGCGCTGAATCTTTTTAGTTCGACGTCGTAGCGGGCGCATCGACGGCGGGCGGTGCGCCCGCCGCGTCATCCGGCGGCGGCGTCGCGGTGTTGCCCATATCGACGGCGACTTTCCACTGGCCCGCGGCGTCGCGCTGCCAGATGTTGACGTACTTGCCGCGCGCCAGTTCCTTGCCGGAACGCGCCGAGGCCAGTAGCCGCCATTCGCCCCAGGTCCAGCCGAGATCGAGCGAGGCGGCGACGGCGGCTTTCTGCGGTGTCCAGCTCAACACCTGCATGCCGAGCGGCCGCAGATGTTCGCGGATCGCCGCACGGCCTTGCACCGGCGCACCGTTGGCACTGAGCTGCAAGGCATCGTCGGTGAGGTTGGCGTAGAACGCGTCGGCGGTGCCTTGCTCCAGCGAAGCCGCGGCGAAGCTGCGATCGGTCTCGAGCAGAGCTTGCGCGGCGGCGGCCTGTTGCTGCGCGACCGGTTTGCAGCCGGCGACAGCGGTCAAGCTCAGCACGGTAAAGGCGATCCAAAACGAACGGCTCATGCTTGCATCTCCGGCGCGATCAAACGAAGCCTCAAGCCAGTTTGCGCCGGCTGAGTTTTTCCAGCACGCGCAGCGGACTGCTGTCGGCGTCATACAGTCCGCTCACCGGCAGATGCAGCGTCTGCTCGAACAGGTGTTGACCCGACATCGCCGCATGCGAGGTCTGGTCGGAAAAGCAGATCCAGCTGCAGCCGGCAGCGAACGGCACGGTCTCCTGCGGCGCCGTCTGCTGGTATTCGAGATCGGCTTTCATCGCGTCGTGCAGATGCAGCATGTAGTGGTCATACGCGCTGCGCGGCGACTTGGTGATGTGCAGCGCGTTCAGCAAGGCCGCAGAGCCCGGCAGCTGGCGCGGCAGCTTCGGCAGGAAGCGCCGCGCCAGATCGGCGAACGGTTCGCCGACGCGCCAGACGCGCGGCACGCTGTTCGGATTGACGTTGGCGAACACGCGCAGGATGCGTTCGCCGCGATTCGGCCGCGATGGAAATGCATCGACGTGCAGGCGGCTGTCGTCCTTGCGCCAGGAGCTGGCGCGACCGGCGATCGGCAGCGGCCGGAAGCTGGCGCGGGCAATGCGCAGCTGTGGCCCATAGGCCGGGAATAGATTTTTGATCAGACCGACGGCGCTCAGATGAAAGCGCTCGAGCAGGCGTCGCAGATCTTCGAGATCGGCGCTATTGCCGATCGCACCTTTGATCTGCGCCGAGGCCGGGTCGTAGCTGATGTTCTTGGCCCTGCGATCGGACCAGCGCGGATCGAGGAAGCGACGCTCGTCGGAGCGCAGTTCGAAGCTTAAGCGCGGCAGCAGCAAGACCTTGCCGGCTTCCAGCGTCGCTATCATGCGCTGATCATCTGCGGCGGCCGGCGCCGGCGACCAATTGGCGACGGCAAACGTTTCGATTTGACTCATCAAGCGATTTTACGCCGAGCGCCGCGCGACCGATCGGATCGCACAGCGAAAGCAATCGGCGCAGCTTCGCGCGGCAGCGAGCGCAACTTGGGCGATCAGGCCGCTAGGCTTTCTGTTTCAGCAGATCGCGAATTTCAGCCAGCAGAACTTCCTGCGGCGGTGGCGCAGCCGCTGCGGGCGCAGGCGCCTTTGCCTTGAATCGGTTGATCGCCTTGATGAACAGGAAGATCGCAAACGCGACGATGACGAAGTCGATGCCGGCCTGAATGAATTTACCGTAGGCCAGCAGCACCGCCGGCACTTTGCCGTCGGCCGAAGCGTCTTTCAGGACGATCGCCATGTCGGCAAAGTTGATGCCGCCGGTGGCCAGGCCCAGCAAGGGCATGAAGATATCGCCGACCAGCGAGGAAACGATCTTGCCGAAGGCGGCGCCGATGATCACACCGACCGCGAGGTCGACGACGTTGCCTTTCATCGCAAATTCTTTGAACTCACTGACGATACTCATGACTCACTCCTTCTAACGGACATGGATGGATGGCATTGCAGTCTGTGCGTGCTGGCGACGTTAACGACTGTCGATCAATTTCGCCAGACCACTTTCCAGATCCGGGTAGCGCGGCGTCCAGCCGAGCGCGCGCAGACGGTCGCTGCGCAGGCGCTTCGATTCTTCCAGAAAGCTCATGATCGACGCTGGCAATTGCTGCTGCGCCTGCGCCAGGCTGATCTGCGGCGGCGGCGGCAATCCGAGTCGCTCGGCACAGCGCAGGAAATAATCGCTCATCGTCGTCGGCGCGCCGTCGGCAACGTTGTAGGCCGCGCCGGCGGCACCGCGCTGCGCGACGATCAAAGCTGCGGTCGCCAGATCGTCGGCGTGGATGCGATTGGTATACGGCGAATCCTGCGCACGCAGAATCGGCGTGCCGGCGCGCAGGCGTGCTTCCGGCATGCGCCCCGGTCCATAGATCCCCGGCACGCGCAGGATCAATACTTCGCAGCCGCTGCGTGCGCCGTAGTCGTGCGCGATCCGCTCGGCGTCGAGCCGTCGCCGGCCGCGATCGCTGGCGGGGTTTAAGGCGGCATCCTCGTCGATCCAGGCGCCGCCGCAGTCGCCGTAGACCGCGGAAGTCGACAGGTAGATCAGACGCTGCGGCGGCGTCCGCAGTGCTGCAAGAAAGCGCGCCAGCCGTGGATCGGTGGAGCCGCTGTTCGGCGGCGGCGCGAACCAGAATAGCCAGGCCGGTGCAGCATCGATCGACGCCATCTCAGCGTCGAGATCGACGCTGCGCGGAACGATGCCGAGTGCTTCAAGTTTGGTAGCGCCTTGATCGCTGCGGACCCAACCGACAACGCGGCTGCCGGCTGTGATCAAGCGCGCCGCCAGCCGCCGGCCGATGTCGCCGCAGCCGACGATCCAGCTCTCCGCGGGTGCTGAGTTCATCGAGACGCGAGGCCTTCAGCTGGCCTGCGTCGCCAGTTCCAAACCTTGGCGGAAGAACTTCGCCGCATCTTCCGGATGCTGGGTTTCCTGGCACAGCCGTGCCAGATCGAGATAGGCCTTCGGTGTCGGCGACGACTGCAGCACCGCTTCCAGATAGCTGCGCGCCTTGCCCCAGAGCTTGTTGCGCAGACAGACGCGGCCGGCGACCTGCAGCAGTTCCGCCTTCTCGCCATAGCGGCCGAGCCATTGCTCGACGGTCGCCAGCTGCGCGATCGGATCGACCGTGTGCAGATCGCCGTAGAGCAGCACCAGTTCGCCGTCCCACTGCTGCGCCAAGGTCTGCGCAATCAGCGCCAGCGCTTGTGCGTCGGCGTTCAGACGTGCCAGGCCGCGTGCGTACTCGCGCACCACCTCGATATGTTGGCGCGCCGCGCCGGCGGCGTCCCATAGCGCCTTGAGCCGATCGAGCCGTGCGTCGCTGACGGCGATGCGCATCAATTCGACTGTCGCCCGGCACAGCAAGGCCTCGTGTCGCTGCGGCGTCAGCGCGGCAACGCCGGCACTGCTGATCAACAGCTGCCGCAGCGGCTCCCAGTCGCCCAGCGCGAGATAGCTTTCCGCCAGCAGCTCCACCGCAAACGGATGCTGTGGATCGCGCGCGCGCAATGCCAGCGCACTGCTGCGCGTGGCTTCGAATTCACCGCGCTTGCGCTGCAGATCGGCCTGCGCCAGTTGCGTGGTGAATTCCAGTTCCGGCTTGTTCTGCGCCGCCAGTTGCAGGTAATGATCGCGCCGATCGGCCGCGCCCTGATGCTGGGCCGCACGCGCAGCCGCGATGTAATTAAGATGCGCGGCATGATGATCCGACGCGCGCCGCACCAGTTCCATTTCGGCACGCTTCCAGTTGCCTTCGAACAGGCTCTGCAGACCGGCTTCGAACGAGTTGCGCGCACGATCGTTGCGGCGCTGGTCGAGTCGCTCGCGCAGATTGCCCGGCAGGCGGATCGCGAGGACGAACAGCTTGAAGGCGAGATAGAACAGCCAGTACCAGAGCGCGAGTCCGATCACCAGCACCGTCAGCGAGGTTTCGGCGACCCAGTGCCCGTAGTTGATCAGGACATAACCGGCGTCGGGCTTCAGAAGAACGATCACCGCCGCGCCCGCGACGAAGATGGCGATCACCAGCAGGAAATAGCGGATCACGTGGATGCTCTAGGAATTGTCAACGCGGCATCGCATCGAGATACGCACGCAACAGACCGAGACTGCGGCTGACGTCGGGCAGCGGCGGATCCAGTTCGAGCTTCTTCATCGCTTCGAGCTGATCGCGCGCGGCGGCGATCGCCGGATCTTCCACGCGATAGTTTTCGTCGAGCAGCTTCTGCGCCGATTCCAGCGCACTGCGGAACGCGGCCGTTTGATTGCGCAGCAGCGCAGTGCGCGCAGCTTCCAGCTTCAGATCGAACAGATCGACCACCAGCGCTTCCTGATCCGCCGGCAGCAGCGGCTGCACCGGCTGATCGGTGCGCCGTACGACGAACAGCGCGCCGAGCACTTTCCGCACCGAGGCCCAGCCGCGCGCCCAGAATCCGGCACCGATCGGCGCGGGCTCCGCCAGCAGTGTGCTGCCCGGCAGCGGCTGCACCGGCGGTCGCGCACGCAACGGCAACGTCGGCGCGCGATCGATCAGGCTCGCCAGCGCCAGCGCGGTGGTCGCGCGATCGGCGTGCGGCACCGCCAGCAGCGCAGTGCGCTCGTCGGCAATCGCCTTGCGGATTTGGAACAGCTTCGGCTCGGCCAGCGTCGCCAGGCGATCCTGCGCCAGCTGCAGCGCGGTGGCGGCGGTCTGGCTGTCGTGTTCCAGCTGCACGCGATCGTTGGCGATCAGCAGCAGCTGTTCGACCGCGATCAACTGCGCGCGCGTGCGGCCGCCCTGCACCGCCGCACCGAGCTGCGCCAGCGCGTGTTCAGAATCGGCACTGCGGCTTTGCTCGGCAGCGAGCCCATCGGCGAGCTGATGCTGGCTGTCGGCGAGGTCGGCGGTGCGTTCGCGCTGCTGCTCCAGATCGGCCTGCTGGTCGGCAACTTGATGACTCAGCCGGCGCAGCAGCGTGTCCTGCGCGGCGATGATGTCTTCGGCATCGGCATGCCGGTGCCACAGCTGCCAGCCGCGCAAGCTGCCGGCGACGAGCGCGACGAGCACGATCAACACCAGCAAGCTCATCAGCACGCGTCCGGGCCAGCGTCGGCGCGGTGCGCGGATCGGTGCTTCGTACTCGGTCATCGGCAGTCGTTTTTGAATCAATCAGTCGGAAGGATGGTCGCGCCACCAATGCTCCAGCACTTCAACGAAGGCGGCATCGGTGACGCGCGGAGGCAGTAGCGGGGCGTGTAAAAAACCCAGGGTTCTGGCGTGTTCTACCACACGCGCCGAGGGCACGGCCAGTTGCTTCGACGCCAGACCCGAGGCGAACGACGCTGCCCGCGCCAATCGCTGCAGCGCTTCGCCGCTGCTGATCAGGATGACATCGGCGGCGCGGATCGCGGCGTCGACGCGCGCCATCGGGTGTTTCACCATCACGCGCCGATAGACCGGCAAGGTCTCGACCTTGGCACCGCGTTCGCGCAAGCCGCGGCCGAGATCGGGCAGCGTGTTGTCGCCGGTGATGATCAGAATCCGCCGGCCGTTCGGCTGCGCGAATTCGCTCATCGCCAGCAGTCCGGCCGCGCCGTCGCGCAGCGCCGGGATGCGGCCATCGGCACGGCCGGCTTCGCTCAGCGCGGCGGCGGTGGCGGTGCCGGCGGTCGCCAGCAGCTTCGGCCATTTCTTGACGGTCGGATCGAGCCGCAGCGCCTGGCGTACGGCATTGGCACTGGTAAAGATCCAGGCATCGAAGCTGCGTGCTTCGACCAGCATGCGTGCACGCTCTTCGCGGTTCGACAAGGGTTCCACCGCCAACAGCGGCAGACGCGAAGTAGCGCCGCCTTTGCGCTCGATCAGCGCGCACAGGTTCTCCGCCTGATGCGCAGGCCGCGTGATCAAGGCATTGATCCCGGCCAAGGGCCGCGGATCGCTCATGCCGCTATTCCCACATGCACTCCCAGATCGCTCAGGATTTCGCGTGCGCCGGCTGCGAGCAGACGCTGCGCCAGTTGTGCGCCGAGCTGCTCGGCCTGCGCGGTCGGGCCGCTGATTTCGTCGCGCACCAGGCGCGAACCATCCGGTGCAGCGACCAGCGCGAGCAGACGCAGACGCGTGCCGTTGACCACTGCGTGACCGGCCACCGGCACCGTGCAGGCACCGCCGAGACGCGCGTTGACTGCGCGCTCGGCCGCCAGTCGGATGGCGGTGGTGATGTCGTGCAACGGCGTCAGGCGCGCGCGGGTGGTGGCGTCGTCACTGCGGCATTCGAGGCCGATCACACCTTGCGAGATCGCCGGCACGAAGACTTCTGGATCGAAACTCTGACGGATGCGCGCACCCAAGCCGAGCCGCGCAAGGCCGGCATGCGCCAGCAGAATCGCATCGAACTCGCCGGCGTCGAGCCTGCGCAGCCGCGTACCGACGTTGCCGCGCAAGTCGCCGACGCGCAGGTCCGGACGCAGCCGCCGCAGCTGCGCCTGGCGCCGCAGGCTGGCGGTGCCGACATGGGCGCCCTGCGGCAGCGCAGCGAGATCGGCATAGCGATTGGAGACGAAGGCGTCACGCGGATCTTCGCCGGCGAGAAAAGCCGTCAGGCAGAGGCCTTCCGGCAGTTGCGCCGGCACGTCTTTCATCGAGTGCACCGCCAGATCGGCGCGGCCATCCAAGAGCGCCTGCTCCAACTCCTTGACAAACAAGCCTTTGCCGCCGACAGCCGCGAGGCTGCGATCGAGCATCTGGTCGCCGGCGGTGGTCATCGGCACCAGCTCGACGCTCAGCTCGGGATGCAGATTTTCCAGCAAGGCCCTGACGTGTCCCGCCTGCCACAACGCCAACGGGCTCTGCCGGGTGGCGATCCGCAAGTTTGCGCTCATGCGCCGCAGCCGCGCAGGCGGCCCGAGCGCCGATTGCCTGCGGCGTTAGGCACGGCAGCACGCGCTGCAAGAGCAGCGTCGCGGCTCGTTTTCTGGGGTGCGTCGCCGAGCAATGGCATCGCTACAGTTTCCATTTTCCGGCGCCGGGTTTCCAGCAGTTTTTTCGGGCAGGCCCAGATCAATCGGGCACAAGCTCAGCGCCGGGGACGCCGTCGACACTGGTCGGCGGCGCCCATTACGGCCGCCGCTGCATGCGTATCAAGGCGAGGTTTGAGGGGGCGTCCCGCCGTCGTCGGTGAGGAAGCGGCGCACTTCGGCGAGGCGGCGCCGGCTCACCGGTAACAGGCCAGTGGCGTGGCGCATGCGCAACCAGTGCAGCGATTCGTCACCCTTGCCGCGCTCGAGGCCGGCGATGAAGCGCGTCGCCACCAGCGCCTTGCGGTGCACGCGAAGGAACCAGGGCGAGAAATCGTCCTCCAGCGTTTTCAGCGATTCCTCGATCAGCACCTCGCCGTGCAGATGGCTGACGGTGGTGTATTTCTGATCGGCGACGAAATAGATGATGTCGTCGACCGGCACGCGGACCAGGCCTTCGCGCGTGGTCGCCAGCACGAATTCGCGCTTCGGCCGGCTGCCGGGCGCGGCCACCATCACCGGCTTCTGCGCGCGCGACAGCTTGCGCACGCGCAGCAAGGCTTCCTTCAGCTTTTCCTTGCGGATCGGCTTCAGCAAATAGGCATAGGCCTGCGCGTCGAAGGCAGACAGCGCATGTTCGGGGTAGGCGGTGGTGAAAATCACCGCCGGCGGCATGTCTTCTTCGGCGATGGTGCGTGCCACCTGCAAACCGTCGACCATGCCCATGCGGATGTCGAGCAGCACCACGTCCGGTTCTTCTTCGCGGCACAGCTCGATCGCTGCGTCGCCGTCCTCGGCCTCGCCGACCACCTCGTAGCCGGGAAACTCGGCGATCAGGCGTCGCAGACGCTCGCGCGCCAGCGGCTCGTCATCGGCAATCACCACCCTCACGGCCTCACTCCAATCAGTTTCTTCATTTTTGTCGCCCTGAATGACAACTTTTATAGCTACTGAAGAGATTCATCGCCCAGCTTGAATGGTAACCGCAGACGCGCCCGAAAGAACGGACCAAACTCACCTTCGTCGCGACCCATTAGCAGCTTAGCGCGCTCGCCGTAGATCAGCTTAATACGCTGCGCGATATTGTTCATCGCCGTGCCGGTGCCGGCGGTGCGCGGCGCGGCTTCCTGCGGCGGAATCGGGTTATCGATATCGATCACCAGAAAGTCGCCTTCGCGGCGCGCGCTGACGTGCAGCATGCCGCGTCCGCGCAGGCGCGACACACCATGCAGTACCGCATTCTCGACCAGCGGCTGCACGATCAGGTGCGGCACCCGAGCATCCAGCGTGTCCGGCGGCAACTCCCAGTTGACGAACAGCTTGTCGCCGAGCCGGACCTCTTCGATGCGCAGATAGCCTTTGACGATCTCGATTTCCTCGCGCAGCGGCACCAGCCTTTGGCGCGAATCGAGGCTGACGCGGAACAGGTCAGCCAGATCGACCACCATCTCCTCCGCCTGCGCCGGCTTCGAGCGGATCAGCTCGGCCAGCGAGTTCAGCGCGTTGAACAGAAAATGCGGCCGGATGCGCGCCTGCAGCGCCAGATAGCGACCTTCCGACTCGGCCCGCGCCTCCTCCTGCCACTGGTGGCGTTCCCAGAAGTAACGCAGCAGCAGCAGGGAAACGATGGCGCCGACGCAGACGTTGCGCAGCACGAAGTCCCATTCGGACACACCCACCGGCATGCCGAAGTGGATCCAGTTTTCCAGCCGCCAGGCCAGATCGCTGACCGTCAGCGTGACCAGCACCAGCATGCCCCAGCAGGCGAAGAACACCACGCCGACGCTGACCAGGCCCAGCCAGCGCCGGCCGATGCACAGCACCGCAGCACCGGAAAATCCCATCCACTGCAGGTACAGCGACAACAGCAGGAAACGCCCCTCGGTCTGCACATTGCCGCCCATGCTGGCTAGCGTCAGCAGCACCGCCACCAGTTCCATCACGTAGGCCAGCGTCACCAACGCCGGCATCCGGCAGAATTCCGGAATGATGTTGACGCGCACCGCGGGCTTGGGTTGGAAGCGCTTCATGTGCACGCAGACTAACCAACCTGCCGCAGGCGCGAAACTACGGCCTTGCGCGGGAACCTCCTAAAATGGCGCACTCGCCGCGCATCCCGCCGCTGCGAGGCCGCTCATCGAACAGCAGAAGCAGGCCCATGAACGCATCCGGCGGCGGCAACGCCCCTTCCAGTTCCGATACCCCGCAAGCCAGCCCCCAAGGCAATCAGAAGCTATGGGGCGGCCGCTTCGCCGAGGGCACCGATGCGCTGGTGGAAGCCTTTACCGAATCGGTCAGCTTCGATCAAAGGCTGTGGCGTCAGGACATCGCCGGCAGCAGCGCGCACGCGCGCATGCTGGCTAAGGTTGGCGTGCTGAGCGGTGCCGATGCCGATGCGATCGTCGCCGGTCTCGCCGCGATCCATGCCGAGATCGAAGCCGGCCGCTTCGTCTGGCAGCAGACGCTCGAAGACGTGCACATGAATATCGAAGCGGCGCTGACCGCGCGCATCGGCGACGCCGGCAAGCGCCTGCACACCGGGCGTTCGCGCAACGATCAGGTGGCGACCGATCTGCGGCTCTACGTGCGCGACGCGATCGACGAACTGGTCGAGGTGATCGGCGCACTCGCCACCGCGCTGCTCGATCTCGCCGAGCGCGAAGCCGACAGCATCATGCCGGGCTTCACCCATCTGCAGATCGCGCAGCCGGTCAGCTTCGGCCATCACCTGTTGGCCTGGCGCGAACAGATCCTGCGCGACCGCGCACGGCTGCTCGACGCACGCAAACGCACCAACGTGCTGCCGCTCGGCAGTGCCGCGCTGGCCGGCACGGTGTATCCGCTGGATCGCCACTTCGTTGCCGCACAGCTGGGCTTCGATGCGATCAGCGAGAACTCACTCGACGCCGTCAGCGACCGCGACTTCGCGATCGAATTCGTCGCGGCCTGCGCGCTGCTGATGGTGCATCTGTCGCGCTGGAGCGAGGAGCTGATCCTGTGGAGCAGCCCGATGTTCGGTTTCGTCAAACTACCGGACCGCTTCTGCACCGGTTCGTCGATCATGCCGCAGAAGAAGAATCCGGATGTGCCCGAGCTGGTGCGCGGCAAGAGCGGCCGCGTGATCGGCGATCTCAACGCGCTGCTGGTGCTGATGAAAGCACAGCCGCTGGCCTACAACCGCGACAACCAGGAAGACAAGCTGCCGCTGTTCGATGCGCACGATACGGTCAACGCCTGTCTGCACGTGTTCACTGCGATGATGCCGTCGCTGGAAGTACAGCGCGCGGCCTGTCGTGCGGCGGCGGCGAAAGGTTTTTCCACCGCCACCGATCTGGCCGACTACCTCGTGCGCAAAGGCTTAGCCTTCCGCGACGCGCATCATGCCTGCGGCAGCGCGGTGGCCTACGCGCTCGAGCGGCAATGCGATCTGGCCGAGCTGAGCCTGGATGAACTACAGCGCTTCTCGGCCCTGATCGAAGCCGACGTGTTCGCGCACATCACGCTCGAAGCCTCGCTGGCCGCGCGTCAAACCTATGGCGGCACTGCGCCGACGCAGGTGCGCGCGGCGATTGCGCGCGCGCGCGCCGCCGGCTAGAAGCTGGCGACGCGGCTAGATTTCAGTGCGGCGTCGACCAACGACGCGCAGCAGGCCCTTGATCGCTGCGTGCAGCAGCGCATAGACCACTAGCGCCAGCAGCACCGCGGTGGAAAACACCATACCGGTATCGAGGTCGTTGCTCGGCAGCGTGCCTTTGAACGGCGCGAACAGCGGCGCAGTGACGCCATTGATGAAGCGCACGAAACCGGCACCCTGGCGCGCGCCGATCAAGGCCAGCACGAAGCGCAGCGCCAGCAGGCCGTAGATCAGATAGAACAGGTAGTCGACGAACTGTGCGAGGCGGGCGATGCCGCGCTGACGCTCGATCTCGCTGTCGGTGCTGACGACGTCGTCGATCGCCTTGCCGCGCAAGCGCGTCGCGACTTCCTGTAATTTCGCCGCATCGGTGTCGACACCAGCCGTTGCGTGCGCGCGGATTTCGCCGTGCACGCCGCCTTCGATTTCACGCTTGACCGCGCCGTGTTGTTGCTGGCGCCGGGCCTCGTCGATTGCCGTCTTATCCTGATCCATGGGGTTTGTTCCTGAACGCGCCGTTGACTGAAGTCCGCGTGCGATGCGCGCGGCCGGCAGCGCAGTGTTCTGCGTTGTGGGGTGCTGATTGGACTACTGCGCGAGACGAGGGTTCAGCGCGGCGCGCCGAAGTCCGGCAACGACGGCTTCGACCCCGGCAGTCAACGCCGCGTCGAGCGCCGCGAAATCATCGTACAAGCAGGCCCGTTCGACATCGATCGTCGAACGGCCCGTTCTCCCGGCCTCAGGACAAATAGGTGTAGCCCGACAAGCCCGCTTCCAGCTCCGCTAGCAGCGCGCGTTTGTCGGCTTCCGGCATTGTGCTCGCCGCGAACTTGCGTCGATACGACTGCGCCAGTTCTTCCGGCGCGAGATGTACGTAGCGCAGCAGTTCGTCGGTGCGGTCGCCGTGTTCGGCTTGCTCGAGTTTCCAACCGTCGCCATCGATGACGACGTTGACCGCGTTGGTGTCGCCGAACAGGTTGTGGATGTCGCCGAGAATTTCCTGGTAGGCGCCGACCATGAAGAAGCCGAGCAGGTACGGTTCACCGGCGCGGCGCGTGTGCAGCGCCAGTGTCGGCAACACGCCTTCGCGATCGACGTATTGATCGAGACGGCCGTCGGAATCGCAGGTCAGATCACACAGGCGTGCGCGCAAGTCTGGTCGCTCGTCGAGCCGCTGCAGCGGCACGATCGGAAACACCTGATCGATCGCCCAGGCGTCCGGCATCGACTGGAATACCGAGAAGTTGCAGAAGTATTTGGCGGAGAGTTTTTCGTTGAGTTCGTCGATGGTTTCGCGCTGCGCGCGCACCGTGGCATCGAGCCGCGGCAGCGCGGCGCGTGCGACCGCGTAGTAGGCGCGCTCAGCATAGGCGCGACCGGCCAGCGACAGTTCGCCGTGCGTGTACTGCGCGTGCGCCTCGGCGAGAAAGTGCGCGGCATCGTGCAGGCTCTCGACCGGATCGTCGGTTACTTCGTCGAGCAGGCCGTGCAGCGTTTGCAGCACCATCGGCGCGTTGGCAGCCGGCGCTTCGAGCGCGGTCGATGGCACGACTTCCTCGTCGACCACCGAGGTGATCAACACCGCATGATGCGCGGTCAGCGCGCGTCCCGATTCGGAAATCACGTCCGGCTCCGGCTCGCCGGCCTGCGCGCAGATGTCTTGCAAGGTGCGCAGGATGTTGCGCGCGTATTCGCGCAAGGAGTAGTTCATCGAGCAGTGGCTGCGCGAGCGCGTGCCTTCGTAATCGACGCCGAGTCCGCCGCCGACATCGACCACGTCGACCGGCGCGCCAAGCCGGCGCAGTTCGACATAGAAGCGTGCGGCTTCGCGCAGGCCGCGCGCGATGTCCTGCACTGCGGCGACCTGCGAACCGAGATGGAAATGCAACATGCGCACCGCATCGAGCTTACCCGCAGCGCGCAGCATTTCCACCGCGCTCAGCAGCTGCGGCGTGGTCAGGCCGAACTTGGATTTCTCGCCGCCGGTGTTCTGCTGCGTGCTGGTGGAATTCGATGCCAGGCGCACGCGCAGACCGATCAGCGGCGCGACATCCAGGTTCTTCGATTCCTCCAGCACCAGCGGCAGTTCGGACAGCTTCTCGACGACGATGTAGACGCGGTGGCCGAGCTTGGCGCCGATCAGCGCGCGGCGGATGTAGGCGCGATCCTTGTAGCCATTGCAGACGATGATGCCGCCCGGCGGCGTCAGCCCCAGCACCGCGGCGAACTCCGGCTTGCTGCCGGCTTCTAGACCCACGTGCGCGACACCGTTGGCGAAACCGTGCCGGACGATCGCATCGACCACCGACTGCTGCTGGTTGACCTTGATCGGATAGACCGCGGTGTAGTGGCCCTGGTATTCGAGTTCCTCGATGACCGCCGCAAACGCGCCGGTGAGTGCGTCGACGCGGTCGCGCAGGATGTCCGGAAACCGCAGCAATACCGGTAGTTCCAGGCCTTCGCGCGGCAGCTGCTGGGCCAGCTCGTGCAGGTCGATGGCCGCGGTCGAACGTGCGCCGTGCGGCCGCACGACGACGTGGCCGGCGGGGTTGACATCGAAGTAGCCCTCGCCCCAGTGGCTGATGTTGTACAGATCGGCCGCGTCGGCGGCGGTCCAGCTGCGGGTGCCATCCATCTTCAATGCTCCGCGACTCGAATGGATCGACATCGCCTCAGAAATTTCCGGGTTGGTGTTGCGGTCACTCATTTGTAGCGATGCCGAATTTACACTGGGCACAATACGCCGCCTTATACTGCGCGGCCTTGATGACGACGGATTTGCAGGAGCGCGACATGGCGTTGGACAACACCTGGTTTACCGAGCCGATGGACAAGACCGGCACGGCATTTTCGCTCAAGCTGGGCGAGCGCGTACATGCCGAGGTGACGCCCTACCAGAAGATCGAGATTTATCGCACCGAGAGCTTCGGCTATCTGATGGTGATCGACGGCTGCACGATGGTGTCGACACGCGACAATTTCCTCTATCACGAGATGATGTCGCACCCGGCGTTGTACTCGCATCCGAACCCGCGCGATGTCGTCGTCGTTGGCGGCGGCGACTGCGGCACGCTGCGCGAAGTGCTGAAACATGCCGAAGTGCAGCGCGCGACCCAGGTCGAGATCGACGAGCGCGTAACGCGCCTGGCCGAGCAGTATTTCCCCGAGTTGTGCGTCGCCAACGGCGATCCGCGCGCAAGCTTGTTCTTCGGCGACGGTATCGCCTGGATGAAGCAAGCAGCAGCCGCAAGCCTCGATCTGATCATCATCGACTCGACCGACCCGGTCGGTCCGGCCGAAGGCCTGTTCGGCAAGAAGTTCTACGTCGACTGCCTGAAAGCGCTGCGCCCGGGCGGCATGCTGGTGCAGCAGTCGGAATCGCCACTGTTGCATCTGGAGCTGATCGTCGAAATGCATAAAGCGATGCACGCCGCCGGTTTCGCGCAAACGCGGCTGCTGCATTTCCCGCAGGTGATTTATCCATCCGGCTGGTGGTCGGGCTCGATTGCGCAGAAGACCGCCGGGCCACTGGCCGAGCGTCTCGATGAGGCGACGCTGACCGCGCTGGGCACCCAGTACTACAACGCCGAAATTCATCGCGCGGCGTTTGCGCTGCCGAACTTCATCAAGCGCGCACTTGCCGGCTGAGCACCGCCGCGCGCGGTCGTTCTACTTGGCGGCTTCGATGCTGGTCGGCTTAGGCGCGGCGAGATAGAGCTTTTTTGCCGCGTCCGGACCGCAATAGCGCGACTCGTCGCGGCCCAGTGCACCGATCGCCAATGCGGTCTGCGTCGACGACAGTGGATAGACATTGCCGAACGGATCGCGCCCGTACAGCGCGCGTGCACCCTGATAGTTCTGCAGGCGATCGCGCGTCAGCGCGCAGCGGCGACCGACTTCGGCCGCAAAGCTCCGCGGCGCGCCCTGGTCCGGCGCCGGCGCAATACGGCGCGCATCGAGGATATCCAGCGTCAGACGCGGTTCGGTCAGGCTGGCATCGTCGTAATGCAG
Source organism: Nevskia sp. (assembly GCA_028291645.1). Classification (GTDB taxonomy): domain Bacteria; phylum Pseudomonadota; class Gammaproteobacteria; order Nevskiales; family Nevskiaceae; genus Nevskia. Next base: position 3,745 of record JAQGNU010000180.1, on the reverse strand, counting down.
CACGCCGTTACGGTCCGCCCATTTGTAAACACCGGGCGGTTGTTCCGGCACCGGATCGGATTGCGCGAGCGCAACGCCGGCTAGCCAAACTGTGGCCGCCAACAGGGTGCGGCTATGCCGGATTACACAATTCATGGATCGACTTCTCGGTCAGTTCGATCAGCTTCTGCTTCTCGTCCGGCGAGTATTCCCGCGTATTGCCAAGGCCATCGGTTTCGGTGACTTTCGCAGCGTGCCGATAGGTGATCAATTGCTCCTTCTTGCGCTGGCATTCCTGCGCGCGCACACCGCCATCGGAAACTTCGCTGCTATCGCTCACTGGCGCCTTCGAGGCAGCGGGTGCGTTCTTCTTGACCTCGTGCGCGCTCAGATCAGCCTGATCGCTGAAGTGCACGTGCCCGACGGAATCGACCCAGCGATAGACCTTGCCGGTATCCGCGTGCACGGCACCAGTCAGCAGCACCAACAGGAATAGCGTTCGAGCCGACATCAGCGTCGTTGTTTTATGCATACCGGTATCTAGTATGCCTAGCGCGAAAAGAACCGCTGCGCCGCACGGCTGATCCGCTCAGCGCGTATTGGTCAGACGGCTTCGACGCCGCTCTCGCCGGTGCGGATGCGCACGGCGCTGTTGAGGTCGTAGACGAAGATCTTGCCGTCGCCGATCTGGCCGGTCTTGGCCGCTTTGCTGATGGCATCGATTGCCTTGTCCACCTGTTCCGGCGACAGCGCTACTTCCAGCTTGATCTTCGGTAACAGGTCGACTGTGTATTCGGCGCCACGGTACAACTCGGTATGACCTTTCTGGCGGCCGAAACCGCGCACTTCGGTCACCGTCATGCCCTGCACGCCCGCTTCCGACAGCGCCTCGCGCACTGCATCCAGACGAAACGGCTTGATGATCGCAATCAGCATTTTCATTGTGGTTCCCCTCAGGTCTAAGCAGTCTACCAAAGCCAAGGGAACGAGACGCTTCAATTGCTTGTGTAAGTTCCCCGCGCCGGGGATGTCGCGGTCTTGTATAGGACGTACACACTCCGGCCCAAAAAGAAGGGCGGGCCTTTTCGGACCCGCCCAAGTTTCAACCCCTGGAGGAAATTAGTTTGTGATCAGATCGCGGCAGGGAGTCGCGGTCTGATTAGGACTACGTTCCGATCAATAGTTGTAGGCTTTTTCGCCATGATCGGCGAGATCGAGACCTTCTTCTTCCTGCTCTTCGGTGGAACGGATGCCGATGGTGTACTTCAGCACCGTCAGCACCACCGCGGCGACCAGCGCCGACCAGAACAGCGTGATGCCGATATCCCACAGCTGCGAGATGATCTGCGCCTTGGCATCGAAGTCGGCAACTTTGTTGGCGACGTAGTCGTAAACGCCGGTACCACCAAAGGCCGGGTTGACGAAGATGCCGGTACCGAGCGAGCCGATGATGCCGCCGATGCAGTGCACGCCGAAGGTATCGAGTGCGTCGTCGTAGCCGAGCATCTGCTTGACCTTGGTCGAAGCGAGCAGGCAGACCACACCGGCAACGCCACAGGTGATCAGTGCACCGAGCGGACCGACGAAGCCAGCCGCCGGCGTGATCGCCACCAGGCCGGCGACGATGCCCGAGCACACACCGAGCAGACTCGGCTTGCCCTTCAGCAGCCATTCGGTGATTGCCCAGGTGCAACCGGCGACCGCGGTGCCGAACAGCGTGTTGAAGAACGCCAGGCCGGCAGCGCCGGTGGATTCCAGCGCCGAACCGGCGTTGAAGCCGAACCAGCCCATCCACAGCATGCCGGTACCGACGGCGGTCATCATCAGGCTATGCGGCGCGAAATGCACCTTGCCGAGACCGCTGCGTTTGCCGAGGAACAGCGCACAGACCAGTGCCGCGATACCGGAGTTGATGTGAACCACGGTACCGCCGGCGAAGTCCAGCGCGCCCTTGTTGAAAATGAAGCCGGCGTGCGTGGCCGCGAGATCGCCGGCCTTGGCATCGGTGTAGGCATCCGGGCCATCCCAGTACCAGACCATGTGCGCGACCGGCAGGTAGGCGAACGTGAACCAGAGGATGCTGAACAGGATCATCGCCTTGAACTTGAAGCGTTCGGCATAACCACCGCAGATCAGCGCGACGGTAATGGCGGCGAAGGTCAGCTGGAACATGCAGTAGACGTAGTCCGGCAGGTAGACGCCCTTGCTGAACGTCGCTGCGACGGCGGTGGTCGGGTCATCACCCTTCATGAACAGCTTGTCGAGTGAGCCGATGAAGGGTTGATACCAAGTGCCATCATGACCGGCGGTGAACGCCAGGCTATAGCCGTAGACCACCCACAGCACCGCGATCACGCAGAAAATCGAGAAGCTCTGCATCACCGTCGACAGTGCGTTCTTGGTGCGCACCATGCCCATGTAGAACAGTGCTAGACCCGGCACCGTCATCAGCAGCACGAAGGCGGTCGAGGTCATCATCCAGGCGATGTCGCCCTTGTTGCACTCGAAGCCCTTGTCGCCACACTTCGGCGGCGGCGCGGCAGCAGCGTCGGCGGCAGGTGCAGCGGCTGCATCCGCAGCAGGCGCGGCAGCGGCGTCAGCAGCGGGTGCCGCATCTTTCGCATCAGCGGCAGCCGGGGCAGCTGCGGCTTCCGCAGCAGGCGGCGTGCTGACCGCTTCGGACGCAGGCGCGGCAGCGGCAACAGCCGGCGCAGCAACAGCGGCTTTGGCCTTCTTCTTGGCTTTGGCGACCTTGGCAGGCGCGTCAACCTTGCTTACTTCGGCGGTAGGTGCAGCATCCGGTGGCGGCGCATCGTCGGCCATCGAGTTGAAACAGAGTGCGGAGAGGCCCGTAAAGAGCATCACACTCATGTAGCGAGACAACGAAGTCATTTTGGTCAGCTCCTTTCTTTATAGTGCGTCTTTACCGGTTTCACCCGTGCGGATGCGGATCGCTTGCTCCAGGGTGGTTACGAACACCTTGCCGTCGCCGATCTTCCCGGTATGTGCAGCTTTGGTGATGGCTTCGATGGCCGGCTCCAGCTTGTCGGTATCCACCGCCACTTCGATCTTCACCTTCGGCAGGAAATCGACGACGTACTCGGCCCCACGGTACAACTCGGTATGTCCCTTTTGGCGTCCGAAGCCCTTGACTTCGGTGACGGTGATGCCTGCAACTCCCACCTCCGACAGCGCCTCACGGACCTCGTCAAGCTTGAAGGGCTTGATGATGGCTGTGATCAATTTCATTAAGGCAACTCCTTGTTCACGCAAAGATAGTTACGGCTTATTTAGTCCGCTCCAGCCGATGCCCCCGGCGGCGCTGGGTGAATATGCATGGACTATGCCAGTGACTTGAGGCGGGCCTCAGTTTGGTGCGCAGCAACTATCTGCTGCGGATTTCGCAGCAAGGCCGCTACACTCGCGGGCATACCAGCGCATGGCAATCGATCAGGAGAACAGCATGGTCAACCCGCAGCAACTCGAGGATCTTGCCGCCCGGCTGGCGCGAGTCATTCCGCCCGGACTGAAGGGCCTGCGTACTGAACTCGAGGACAATTTCCGCGGGGTGCTACGCGCCAATCTCGACCGGCTGGAGCTGGTCAGTCGCGAACGCTTCGACGTGCAGGCCGAATTACTTGGCCGCACGCAAACGCGTCTGGCGAATCTTGAGAAGCGCCTGAAGGCGCTGGAGAAACAGCTGGCTGGCAGGGACCACGCCGACCCGGAGCAAGGTAGCGGCGCGTGATGCCGACGGTCAGTCACA
>JAQGNU010000142.1 GCA_028291645.1 Nevskia sp. | reverse complement strand
GCCGACATCCGTCGTGATGTCGATATCGCAGATGAGTTCGACGCCGTGTTCTTTCAGTGCAACCGGATTGCCGAAGCAGGCGGCGATGGCGCGATCGCCGCGCGCGGCGAACTGCAGGCATAGCACGGCGCCGATGCCACGATCCGCCCCAGTCACCAATACCGTCTGCGTCATCGCATGCTCCTGATCGACATCGGCATCAACGCACGATCATGCGCTTCGCCGCTTCCAGCAGTTCGCGTACATCGATCTTCTTGCCGCCGGGCACGCAGAGTCCGCGCTGCACGGCCGGGCGCTGTTCGATGCGGTCGAACCAGGCGCTGACATTCGGCAAGCGATCGAGCGGAATGCCGGCCCAATCATGAAAGTTCACCCAGCTCCAACTGGCGATATCGGCGATCGAATAGTCGTCGCACAGATAGTCGCGGCCTTGCAGGCGCGTTTCCAGCACTTCATAGAGACGCGTGGTTTCCTTCTGGTAGCGCTCGATGACCGCGGGCAGCTGTACCGGAAAGTAGCGCAAGAAGACATTGGCCTGGCCCTGCATCGGGCCGATGCCGCCCATCTGGAACATCAGCCACTGGATCACCGTCGAGCGGCCCTGCACGTCGGTGGGCATGAAGCGCCGGTATTTCTCGGCGAGGTAGATCAGGATCGCACCGGATTCGAACACGGTGAAGTTGCCGCCGTCGCGGTCGACGATGGTCGGAATGCGGCCGTTCGGATTGAGCTTGAGATAATCCGGCTGCTTTTGATCGTTGCTGGAAAATTCGATCGCGTGCACGTTGTAGGGCACGCCAAGCTCCTCGAGCAGGATCGAAACCTTGTGCCCGTTCGGTGTCGGCGATGTATAGAGATCGATCATCGGCTGTACGTGGGTGGCAGTGCAGGCTGGACTCTATCGCCGCCGCGCCGGCACGCACAGTCCAAAATCCGGAAACCCTTGTTTGCGTTTTTGCACACTCAGAGCAGATGTTGCCGATAGCTCCGGCGAACGAGCTGCACCTATCGGCACCGGCACGCCAGGCGCATGCGAGCGTCCGCGTTAATCGGCAAATGCCGTCGGCGGATTGCCGACGGTAGCTTCGATTGCTGCGTCAGTGCAGTGAAGTTGATGCGTGTTGTTGATAGCCGCACCAGGGATTAAGCAGCAATTAACCTCGGCGCTTTAATTTCGCGTCATGGTCATTGCAAAGCATTACTTGTCGGCGAGCCGGAGGCTTGCAGACGACATAGGTTGGTGGACGCGGTTCTCTCAGTCGGTGATCTGCGCGCTGCCGCTCGCGTTGATGCTGGCCTCAGGTTCTGCGCGTGCCAGTGACGACACGCTGCCGACGCCGCTGGCACCGTACGCCGGCAAGATCGTCTACGTCGACTTCTGGGCGTCCTGGTGCGGACCCTGTGCGCAATCGTTTCCCTGGCTCAACCAGATGCAGGCCAAGTACGGCAAGCAGCTGGCTATCGTTGCCGTCAATCTCGACGCACAGAGCGGCGACGCCCAGACCTTCCTGGGCCGTCACCCGGCGCAGTTCGACATCGTCTACGACGCCAGGGGCCAGCTCGCCGAGCGCTACCACATCGACGGCATGCCGAGCACGGTGATCCTCGACGCCGGCGGCCGCGTGATTCACCAGCACTCCGGTTTTCGTAGCGCGCAGGCCGCGGATTACGAAGCCGCCATCCGCAAGGCCATCAACATGCCGGCCGCATCCACCGGGGGTTCTCCATGACGTGTCGCCTGATTCCGCTGCTGCTTGTCGCCCTCGCAATGTCCGCCTGTTCGGATATCGGCGTAAAACCCTGGCAGCGCGGCACGCTGGCGCGGACCGACATGCAACTCGATCCGTATCCGATCGAGTCGCACCTGGATGATCACATCTACTTCAGCAAGGAAGCCGCCAGCGGCGGCCGTGGCTTCGGCGGCGGGGGGTGCGGATGCAACTGAACGATGCGAAGCCGCAGAACCTCGCACGCATGCGGCTGGTCGCGGCGACGCTGGGTCTGCTGGGTGTGACCACAGTGCGTCCGGTTGCAGCCGACGACGACACGCGCAAATGGACCTTCGACAACGGCCTGCTGTTTTACAAGGAGAACGGCGGCCGCGTGCAGGCGATCGAACCGGTGGTGAATGCCGCAGTCGATCTCGGCAACGACCGCACGCTGTCCATGGGCCTGGTGCTCGACAGCCTGACCGGTGCCACGCCAAGCGGCGCTGCGCCCGCGGTGACGCCGCAGACCTTTTCCTCGCCGTCTGGGCGCGGCAAGACCTACACCATTGCGCCCGGCGCCACGCCGCTGGACAACACTTTCAAGGACACCCGCTTCGCCGCCACGCTCGGCTATCTGTTCCCGCTGAACAATCTCAGCAAACTCGGCGTCGGACTCAGCGGCTCGAAGGAATACGATTTCACCTCGGTGGGCGCGAACACGCATTACTCGCTCGACCTCAACCAGAAGAACACCACGCTCAATGCCGGGCTGAGCTTCGAGTACGATCAGGTCGATCCGGTTGGTCATGTGCCCATTCCGCTGACGATGATGGTCGACGCGGTCAAGACGGGCGGCACCACCAAGACTAAGAACGTCAAGGACGTGCTGCTCGGCGTCACCCAGATCATCGATCCGCAAAGCCTGCTGCAGTTCAACTATTCGCTGAGCCTGTCGAACGGTTATGAAACCGATCCCTACAAAATCCTGTCGGTGGTCGACAGCAACGCGCAGCCGCAGTATTACGTCTACGAGAAGCGCCCGGACTCGCGCACCAAGCATGCGTTGTTTGCCGAGTACAAGCGCTTCGTATTCGGGCACGATGTCGCCGATCTGTCGTACCGCTTCTTCATCGACAGCTGGGGCGTGCGCGCGCATACCGTCGATCTGAGCTATCGCTGGAATTTCTCGCAGCGTCAGTATCTCGAACCGAACGCGCGCTTCTACACGCAGACCGCGGCGGATTTCTTTCATGCGGCGCTGTTCACCGGCGAGGATGCAAGCGTCAGCAACGCCAGCGCCGATCCGCGCCTGGGCGCGTTCAACGCCTGGACCGGCGGCCTCAAGTACGGACAGGTGCTCGGCAACGGCAACGAACTGAGCGTGCGGGTCGAGTACTACAAGCAGTTCAGCAAGGTCGCCGGTGTGCCGGATCAGGCGGCGACCGCGCTGTCGCAATTCAACCTGGCGCCGAACCTGTCCGCGTTCAATGTGAGTTTGGGTTATCGTTTTAATTGGTGATCGAATCCAGACGCATTCATATTGAACCGCTGGCAGGCGGGGGCTTCGCCGGCCGCTTCGAGGCGATGGCCTCGCCTTGCGAAGTGCTGGCGGATGGCGCCGACGAACGCGAACTGAGCGAGCTGACCGGTATCGCCGCCGCGGAGGTTTGGCGCATCGAGCGCCATTGGAGTCGCTATCTGTCGGGCAACATCGTCGACCGCATCAACACGGCACGCGGTCGCGCCGTCAAAGTCGATGACGAGACCGCGCACTTCCTGAGTTACGCGCAGCAGCTCTACGAACTCAGCGATGGTCTGTTCGACGTTACCTCCGGCGTGCTGCGTCGCGTCTGGAAATTTGACGGCTCGGATCGCTTGCCGGATGCGCAGGCCGTCGAAGCGCTGCTGCCGCTGGTCGGCTGGAGTAAAGTGCAATGGCAGCCACCGCTACTTAAAATGAAGCGCGACATGCAGATCGACTTCGGCGGCATCGGCAAGGAGTATGCGGTCGATCGCGCCTGTACGCTCGTCTCCGCACAGACCCGGCACCCGCTGCTGGTGAACTGCGGCGGCGATCTCGCCGCCAGCGCGCCGCGCCGCGACGGCCAGCCCTGGCTGGTCGGTATCGACGCGCAGATTGCAGACGTGGCGACGCCGGTGATCCGCCTGCTGCGCGGCGCCGTCGCCACCAGCGGCGACGCGCACCGCTTTCTGCTCAAGGATGGCATGCGCTACCCGCACATCCTCAATCCGAAAACCGGCTGGCCGGTGCTCGGTGGACCGCGCGTGGTGACGGTGGCGGCCGACACCTGCACCGAAGCCGGCGTGCTCTCGACGCTGGCGCTGCTGCATGGCGCCCAGGCCGCACAGCTGCTGCAGAAGTTCGGCGCCGATTCGCAGCTGATCTGGTAGATCGCAGCGTCGCCGAAGCGGCGCTGCGTATGCTCAGGAACGAGTGGACCAGGGCAGCATTCTGCGCAGCGTGCGGTCTTTCGCGATGAGCTGATGGTAAAGCGCGGCGGCGCAATGCAGGCCGACCAGGATCAGCAGCACGGTAGCGCACGCAGCGTGGATGTCGCCGAGTGCATGGCCGAAGCGCGAACCATCCGCGAACAGCGTGGGCAAGGGGATCAGGCCGAACAGCGCAACGTCCCAACCGCGCGAGGATGCGTTGCCCCAGCCGAGGAACGGCAGCGCGAGCAGAATCGCATACAGCAGGAAATGCACGAGGCCGGCCAGCGAACGCTGCCAGCGCGGGACCGTCGGCAGCTGCGGCGGTGCAGGATGTGTCAGTCGCCACAGCAGGCGCAGCACGACCACCAGCAGGATCAGCGTGCCGACCGAGAGATGCCAGGCCACCAGGCCTTCCGGGCGGGTGTCGCGGCCGATCTCGGGCATGGTCCAGGCGACGGCGAACTGCACGGCGACCAGAGCAAACACCAGCCAGTGCGCCAGTTTCGCTACCGCGCCGTAATCCTTTGCATCTTCCACGTCGGTTGTCTCCGTCTCTGCAGCTATGAGGCTCCGCTGAACCAGTCCATCGACTAGAACGCCGCTGCGGAAATCGTCAGCGTCGTATCGTCGAGCCGCGCCAGCAGTTGTGCATGCCGCGCGCTGTGCGGCAATTCGTAACGGAAGAAATAGCGGCAGGCAGCGAGCTTGCCCTGGTAGAAATCGACATCGGCGCCGCGCGCCGTCGCGAGTGCGGCTTGCGCGACCTGCGCCTGCCGCAGCCACATCCAGGCGATGACGATGGCGCCGAGCATTTCCAGGTAATGCGCAGCATTGGCCAGGAACAGGTCGAGCTGACCTTTCAGCGCAGCACCTGCCAGCGTCTGCGTCGTCGCGGCCGCGAGCGTGATCGCGGCATCGAGCGCGGTCGCGTATTCGGTAAGCGCGGGTTCGCTGCCGGCGGATTTTACGGTCGCCTGCATCGTCGCCAGCAGCAGCCGGAAGGCGGCGCCATTCTTCATCGTCACCTTGCGGCCGAGCAGGTCGAGCGCCTGGATGCCGTTGGTGCCTTCGTGAATCGCATTGAGGCGGTTATCGCGATACAGGCGTTCGACCGGATAGTCGCGCGTGTAGCCGTAGCCGCCGAGAATCTGGATCGCTAGCTTGTTGGCTTCAAGACACCATTCCGACGGCCAGGCCTTGATGATCGGAGTGAGGATGTCGAGCAGCAGTCGCAACTCCTCCTTTCGCGACGCCTGATCGGCGGCTTCGAGTTCGTCCACCAGTATCGCGCCGTACAGGCATAGCGACAGCGCGCCTTCGACGTAGGATTTCTGCGCCAGCAGCATGCGGCGCACGTCGCTGTGCTGGATGATCGCGACCGGCTTACTGGCCGGATCCTTGTTCGACGGCAGACGGCCCTGCAGGCGCGTCTTCGCGTAGTCGAGCGAGTAGCGATAGCCGGCGTAGCCCATCATCGTTGCACCGGTGCCGACGCCGATGCGCGCCTCGTTCATCATGTGGAACATGCAGGCGAGACCTTCGTTGGCGCGGCCGACCAGTTCGCCGATGGCGGGCTCTTGCTCGCCGAAATTGAGTGCGCAGTTGGTGGTGCCGCGAAACCCCATCTTGTGATTCAGCCCGGCCAGCCGCACGCCGTTGCGTGCACCCGGATTGCCGTCGGCATCGAGCTGGAACTTCGGCACGATGAACAGCGAGATGCCGCGGGTACCGGGCGCTGCGCCTTCGATGCGCGCTAGCACCAGATGCACGATGTTGTCGGACAATTCGTGTTCGCCGCCACTGATCCACATCTTGTTGCCGACGATGTGGTAGCGGCCGTCGGCCTGCGGCATTGCGCGCGTGCGGATGTCGGCGAGCGAGGAGCCGGCCTGCGGTTCGCTCAGGCACATGGTGCCGAAGAAGCGGCCGGC
>JAQGNU010000135.1 GCA_028291645.1 Nevskia sp. | reverse complement strand
CGGGCGGTGGTGAGGCGGGCTGCTGACTCATGTCATCACATCCGGAAGATGCCGTAGCGGGGATCGCCGATCGGCGTGTTCAAGGCGGCGGAGATGGCAATGCCCAGGGCATTGCGCGTATCCACCGGATCGAGGATGCCATCGTCCCAGATTTCCGAGGTGGAGTAATAGGCGCTGGACTTGCGCTTGAACTCCGCCACCACCGGGTCGCGGATGGCGGCGACATCGTCGGCGGTGAGCTGCTTGCCGTGACGGGCCAGCTGACGGATCTTGACGTCGGCCAGGGTATTGGCCGCCTGCTCGGCGCCCATCACCGAATTCTGCGACTGCGGACACGAGAACAGGAAGCGCGAATCGAAGGCGCGACCGGACATGCCGTAATTGCCGGCGCCGAAGGAGCCATTGCACATCACGGTGAACTTGGGCACCTCGGAATTGGACACCGCCATGATCATCTTGGCGCCGTCCTTGGTGATGCCGCGCTGCTCGTATTCCTTGCCGACCATGAAGCCGGTGATGTTCTGCAGGAACAGCAGCGGCGTGCGGTTCTGGTTGCACAGCTCGATGAAGTGCGCGCCCTTCAACGCGGAGTCGTTAAACAGCACGCCGTTGTTGGCGAGGATGCCGATCTTGTAGCCCCACAGATGCGCGTAACCGCAGATCAGCGTCTTGCCGTAGGCCGGCTGGTATTCGTGGAAGCGGCTGCCGTCGACCAGGCGCGCGATGACTTCGCGGATATCGAACTGCTGCTTGATGTCGCGCGGAATGATGCCGTACAGCTCCTCGGCGGCGTACAGCGGTTCCTCCGGTTCCTGCCATTCGACCTGTGCTTTCTGCGGCCGCTTGAACTGGCCGACGATGTCGCGCGCGATGGCGAAGGCCTCGTCCTCGCTCGACGCCGGATAGTCGGCGGTGCCGGAGATACTGGTGTGCATGTCGCAGCCGCCTAGCTCTTCGACCGTGACTTCTTCGCCGGTCGCCGCCTTCACCAAGGGCGGGCCCGCGAGAAAAATCGCGCCGGTGCCGCGCACGATGACGTTGTAATCCGACAGTCCCGGCACGTAGGCGCCACCGGCGGTGCAATGACCGCAGACGACAGCGACCTGCTGCACGCCCATCTTCGACAGGATCGACTGGTTGCGGAAAATGCGGCCGGCGTAATAGCGATCCGCAAACAGCTCTGCCTGCAGCGGTAGGAAGCCGCCGGCGCTGTCGCATAGGTGCACCACCGGCAGACGATTCTCGATCGCGATGTCGAGCGCGCGGATTGTCTTCTTCACCGACAGCGGATACCAGGCGCCGCCTTTCACGCTGGCATCGCCGGCATTGATCATCACCTCGCGGCCGGCAACGATGCCGATGCCGGTGACAACGCCCGCACCCGGCACTTCACCGCCGTATTCCATGTTGGCGGCGAGCGTCGACAGCTCCAGGAACGGCGTACCCGGATCGAGCAGGCGGTCGAGCCGCTCGCGCACCAGCAGCTTGCTCTGCTTGCGCAGGCGTTCGACGTCGCGCGCGGGACGATCGAAGCGTGTCGCGCGCTGGCGTTCGCGGAACTCGGCAGCGATGCGTTTGTTGTGTTCGGCATTCGCCTGGAATTCGGCGCTGCGCGTATTCAGTTGCGTTTGCATGCGCTTCATCGGCGCGCGTCTCCGTTAAATGGCTTCTGCTTGGATCGCATCACTGCGCGTACGCCTTCAGCGGCGGCTCCACCTTGCTCAGATGCAATGCCGGCAGGCCGTTGCCCGGCTCTTTCAGCACCGCGCCGATCAGACCAGTCAGCAGCTCCGGCAGCGGCGCGATGTCGAAGCTCGGCACGATCGGCACAATGCCGCACAGCTGCGTCTTGCCGCCGGCGGTCGCGGTGGTGCGTGCGATGTCGGCGGGTCCGTCGTTGCTGATCGCATCGAGCGCCAAGGCAAACGCCAGCGAATCGAACAGGCCGATGGTGACGTGATCAACGATGCGGCCGGCGCAGACATCCTGCAGCAGGATGTTGCTGACCTTCGAATTGTTCAGTCCGAAATCGACCGCGGCGGTCGGCACCGGCTGCGAGGGTTCGACCAGTTCATCGAACATCGAATACAGCGCGGTATAGGAAATGTCGCCGGGCGTCTCGTCGTCGCGATTGCTCGCCTGCGTGTACATCGAATCCGCCGGGAATTGCAGCAGCACCTCGGGCACGCCCGGCAGCAAGGGCAGTTTGGTCAGGATGTCGAACAGACCGGTGCTTGAAGTGCCGTGATTCGGTCCGGCTTCCATCACGAAGTCATCGACCGCTGCGCGCACCGACGGCCACCACTTGATCGCCCAGCGTGTCACCGACACACCCTGGCTGTGACCGATCACCGCGATCTTGCGGCCGCTCTGCTTGCGCATGCTGCGTATCGCGTTGACGACGTACTCGGCCGACACCTGCTGATCGCCGAGGCCGCGATCCGGATAGGTGACATAGCAGACGTCGAAGCCGCGATCGCTCAGCAGCGGCTGGTAGGTCCACTCGTATTGCTCGAAGCCGGCGGTGAAGGTGCCATGCACCAGCAACACCGCGGGCTTGTCTGGATGGGTGAAGCCGGTGCAGGTCAGCGCCTTGTCGAGCGTCGCCTGATCGGTCTCCAGCGCCGGCTCGTCGCCATCGTTGCTCGCATCGCCGCTGCTGCCGCAAGCGCCGAGCAGCATGCCACCGAGCGCCAATGCAACCACCACCGCAGCGGAGCGAATCGTCATGTGCTTTTCTCCAACTGCAGATTCAGCAGCAAGGCATCGCGGTCGAAAGTCTGGCCAGTCGCGAAATGCACCGCTTCGATGACGCCATCGCGCGGCGCGGTGATGGTGGTCTCCATCTTCATGCTCTCCATCACCAGCAGGGTCTCGCCGCGTGTGACCGTTTGGCCGGCCTGTACCAGCACCGAGATCACACTGCCCGGCATCGGCGCGCGCACTGCATCGGCCGCCGCACCCTGCGACTGCTGCGCAAGCCGATCGAGCGGGTGCTCGTAGGCCAGCTGATACGCCGCGCCATCGAGATGTACAAACACGGCGTCGCCGCGCGTGGCGATGAACACCGGTTCCGACACGCCATGCGTGATCAGTACCGTACCGTCGCCGGGCACAGCGGCCAGATCAACCGCCACGGTGGCACCGTCGAAATGCAGACGGTAGCCCGCGCTGCCGCGCGACAGTTCGAGTTCGTATTCGGCCTCGCCGAGCTTGAATGCGTGATGCATCAGGCCGTTCCTCCCTTATTTTCGGCTTCTGCCAATATTGCGTGGCCCGATGTGCCGACTCGCGACGCTACGATCCCCATGCTCTGCATGGGACCCCTCCACGCTGCTCGCGTCACTAATTCCTCCAGCCGCCGATGGCCGCGTGCATCGCGGGCACTGCATCCGCGGCATCGCGCAACGGGCGCACACTCAATGCTGCGGCCGCCAGCAGCCGCTGCAATTTGTTTTGATCCAGAGCAGGCTCTGCCGCGATCTCCGGATGCGCATCGAGGAAGCCAGTGTGCACCTGGCCTGCAACGAAGGCCGGGTGATTCAGCAAACGACGCAGGAAAGCGATATTGGTCTGACAGCCGAGCAACACAGTTTCCGCCAGCGCCTTGTCCGCGCGCGCGATGGCTTCGCTGCGATCACGACCAAACACGATCAGCTTCGCTAGCATCGGATCGAACGCCGCGGTGACGTCCTGCCCTTGAGCGATGCCGCTGTCGACGCGCACGCCCGGCCCCGTCGCCTCGCGCAGCATCAGCACCGGTCCGGTGGTCGGCGTATAGCCGCGCGCCGGATCTTCGGCGTAGACGCGGAACTCGATCGCGTGGCCGCTGGCGACGATGTCGTTCTGCGAATAGCCGAGCGCTTCACCGGCAGCCACACGCAACTGTTCGAACACCAGGTCCTTGCCGGTGATCTCTTCGGTCACCGGATGCTCGACCTGCAGGCGCGTATTCATTTCGAGGAAATAGAACTCGCCCTCCTGCCCGAAGATGAATTCGACCGTGCCGGCATTGCGATAGCCCGCCGCGCGCGCGATGCCGGCCGCGGTTTCGCAGATGCGCGCACGCAGTTCCGCAGTCAATGCCGGCGACGGCGTTTCTTCGACGATCTTCTGGAAGCGCCGTTGCACCGAGCATTCGCGCTCGAACAGATGCACGACATTGCCGTGCGCGTCGCCCAGCACCTGCACTTCGATATGGCGCGGATTCTCGATATAGCGTTCGACGTACAGGCGACCGTCGCCGAAATAGCGCTGGCCTTCGCTGCGCGCGCGTTCGATCTCGGCTTCCAGCACCGCCAGATCGCGCACGATGCGCATGCCCTTGCCGCCGCCACCGGCGGCCGGCTTGATCAGCAGCGGCAACGACACATGGCGCGCGCGTTCGACGAAGGTCTTCGGATCGTCGTCCTCGATCGCGCTCGGCGCGACCGGAAAGCCGCCCTGCTCGACGAAGGCGCGCGCACGCACCTTGTCGCCCATCAGTTCGATTTGCTGCGGCGTCGGCCCGACAAAGGCGAGTCCGGCGTCGGCGACCGCGCGGGCGAAGCCGGCGTTCTCCGACAGGAAGCCATAACCCGGATGAATCGCGCCGGCGCCGCTGGTTTTCGCCGCAGCGAGAATCTGCGCAGCATCGAGATAGGCGGCGACCGGCGTGCTGCCGGTGATTTCAATCGCGCGATCGGCCGCACGCACGGCCGGCGCAGCGCGATCGGCCTGGTGATAAACGACGATGCCTTCGAGCCCAAGCTTCTGCACGGTGCGCAGGATGCGCAGCGCGATCTCGCCGCGATTGGCGATCAGCACCGAGCGGAATGGCCATTGCGCGACGCGGGCTGCCAGATCCGCAGTGATTGCTGGTGTGGAGTTCATGTTTCTAGGTTCGTGAAGCAGGTTTGCGTGGGCTACGCGGCGACGGCTGCATGCGGTCGGCGATGCGCGACAGGCGGCGTGCTTCCAGCCGCAGTTCGTCGGCGGTACGGCGCGCACCGATGCCGTCGCACAGCACCGCGACCAGATCGTCGGCGACGCGATCGATATCTAGCACGCCGCGGCCGCAGAGGAAATTCCAGGTGGTGTGCTCGATGCCGCCATAGACCATGTCGCGCAGCAGCCACAGCGGCAGGTCGTCGCGAAACTCATGCGCCTTCACGCCGTCAGCGATGACATCGATCAGCAGCTGCGTATAGCGCCGGTTCAAGGTGTGCAGATCGGAGCCGTGATAGTCCTGCTCGCCGCGCACTTCGCGAAACATCAGCCGGCACAGCAGCGGGTAGTCGCGGATCGACCGCAGATGGCGCCACACCAGCAGACGCAGCCGCGCGCGCGCGCCTTCGACACCGGCGAGATCGCGCGCGTAGTCGCCGAACATGTCCTCGTACCAGCGCTCCAACACTTTCAGCAGCAACTCACGCTTGCTATCGAAATACTTGTAGACGGTGCCTTCGACCACGCCGATGCGAGCAGCGATTTCGGCCACCGCGGTGTGCCCGTAACCCTTCTCGCAGAACACGTCGCGCGCCGCGCGCAGGATGTCGTCGACGCGCTGCTCGCGACCAAGGCGCGACGACGCCAATCGCGCCACACGTGGCGGCGTTGACCGCGCAAGCTCGGCAGTCGCCTGCGCGGGAACATATTTACGCTGGGCCAAAGTCTTGCTCATGCGGTGTCCACGCGCGGCCATGACTCCGGCACCTCGAGCGGAAAGTCCATCAGGATCTGCGCCAGCATCTTGCCCTGCGGGTCATAGCGCAGACTTGCCATGCCGCCGCCGCCGAGCGATTCCTGCAGCAGAAAGTTGAAGCCGTGCAGGCCTGGGATTTCGAAGCGTTCGACCTTGCCGCGAACGAAATGTGCGAGATATTCACGCACCGCTGCCGCGGTCAGCTGCGCGCGCAGCAGCGGCACGAATTCCGGCTTGCGTGCGAGCACGCCGATATTGGCGCTATCGCCCTTGTCGCCGCTGCGACCGTGCGCCAGCGCGATCAGCGGTACGGTGCGCTTGGCCGCAGCGCGCGGCAGCGTGCCGTTGCCGTAAGATTCCGCTTCGATCGTTATCTGTACGTTCGCGCTGCCGTATGCGACAGCCGGCGGCGTATACGCCTTGCCGTCGATCGCGATCTGCACGCTGGTTTTCGGCACCAGGCAGGAAAACAGCCGCACCAGCGGCGTCACATTCGGACGGCCTCCGGCGAAACCGGTGATGCCCTGCGCCATCGACGTCGCCGGCGGAATGAACTCGCGCGAGAACAGTTCCAGCGCGTGTCTGTCGGCGTGATGCACGCTGACTTTCAGAATCACTTCACGCGTGCCGCGCGCGCGCGCATTCGCGCCCCAATTGGCTTCGGCGCCGAGCACCTCGACATCGGTACGCAGGTAATCGGCAAGGCCGCGTTCAGCGAACAGGCGCCGCGTGCGCTTCAGGATCGCCGCGCCGACGCGCTCGGCTTTCTCGACTGCATCGACCCCGCCGATCATCATCGTGCCGGACGCACGGAAGCCGTCCTGGAACGTCGCCGAGACTTTGTACTGATCCGTCGGCGCACGACCGGCCGCACCGCGCACCTCGACCCGATCCGGCGTCAGCTGGCGCAGCTGCACCTGGCGGAAATCGCAGACCACGTCCGGCAGGATGTACGTCGCCGGATCGCCGATCTCATAGACGATCTGCTCGCCGACGCTCTGCGGCGTCACGCGGCCACCGCTGCCCTGCGGCTTGGTCACGACGAAGGAGCCGTCGCCTGCGCACTCCGCGATCGGAAAGCCCATGCGATCCCAGTCGTCGACGGTCTCGCGCCAGTCGGTGACGATGCCGCCGGTGGCCTGCGTGCCGCATTCGATGACATGACCGGCGAGACTGCCGGCGGCGAGCCGATCGAAATCATCGGCGGGCCACTGAAATTCATGGATCAGCGGTCCGAGCGCGAGTGCGCTGTCGACACAACGCCCGGTGATGACGATGTCGGCACCGCCATCCAGCGCCGCCGCAATCGGGAACGCGCCGAGATAGGCATTAACGCTCCAGGGCTGCGCCGGAAATGCCGCGCCGCTGAACATCTCGCGCAGGTCTTGCAATTCGGCCGCACGCGCGAGCAGATCGTCGCCAGTGACAATCGCGATCGACAACTCCACACCCGTCGCTTTGAGCTTGGATTCGATCGCGGCCTTGCAGGCTTCTGGGTTGACGCCGCCGGCATTGCTGACGACGCGCACGCGGTTCCGCTTGATCGCCGGTGCGAGCCGCGCGATCACATCGGGGAAGTCGGTCGCGTAGCCCGCATTCGCATCCTTGCCGCGCGCTTTTGCCAGCAAGGACATCGTGATCTCGGCCAGATAGTCGAGAATCAGGTAGTCGATCTCGCCGGACTCGACCAGTTGCTTCGGACCTTCCGCACTATCGCCCCAGAAGCCGGCGCCGCAGCCGATGCGGACAATTTGTTTGGCAGTCATTGCACCGTTCCCTGCTGAGCAGCAGCCATCCCTGGCGCGACTTCGGCGCTCTTGCCGAACCCCGGCCTGGCCATCCTTGGCCAGTCACGGCCCGGGATGAAGTGCCACTGGTACTTCATATCTAGCGGCCCGTCCAATTCGGTTTGCGCTTCTCCTGAAACGCGGCCATGCCTTCGCGCGCGTCCTCGGTGCTCGACATCACCGGCACCATCGCCTGTGCGTATTCGAGCGATTCGCGCAGACCCATGTCGCGCATCGCGTTGAAGGCCTGCTTGCCGAGCCGCACCGAGGTCGGCGATTTGTCGACGATGCGGCTCAACAGCCAGTCGAGCTTGATATCGAGTTCGGCACGCGGTGCGATGTAATTCAGCACGCCCCATTCGAGCGCTTCGGCGGCACTGAACTGTTCGCCGGTGATGCACATCTCCTGTAGGCGCCGCGCCGGCAGCAGCCGCATCATCAATGGCAGGATCATCATCGGGGTCATGCCGATCTTCGATTCCGGCGTGCCGATGCGGATGTCGTCCGCGGCCACTGCCATGTCGCAGGCGCACAGCAGACCGAAACCGCCCGCCATTACATGACCGTTAACGCGCGCGATGATCGGCAGCCGGCAGTCCTGCATCAGCTTGAACAGATCGACGATGTAGTGACGCGGCTGCGAGAAGTCGACCGCGAAGGCGCCGCCCTGCACATTCTTCTGCAGATCGGCACCGGCGCAGAACGCCTGCTCGCCGGCACCGGTCAGCACCATCGCGCGGCAGGCGCTGTCCGCCAGCGCCGTGGCGATGCCACGCCCGATCGCCGCGATCACCGCTTCGTTGAGCGCATTGCGCCGTTCGGCACGATTGATCGTGAGCCACTGCACCGCACCGCGGCGCTCCACCAATACCGGTTCCGACATCGGGATCTCCTGCTCGCTCGCGGTCTTTTGGTGAGCCGCACTCATCTGCCTAGGCTTTTGGGTCTAGCCGGGCATATTGGCTATTCCAAACGCCCGGCTCAACACTGTGAGCAGGTTAAACGGATATTAAGTGAGTCAACCTCACCCGTTTGCAGGGGGACGCGCATTGGCGGCTTCAGCAGACACTACAAGTGCGGGACGTTTAGAACGTTTGCGTGGCAGCGCCGTGCTAGGCTTTTTTGATCCACAAGCGGCCACCGATGACCGCGGCGATTCTCCCGGAAGCGGCGCAGATGAGCATCCAGACAGCCGAGACCAAGCTAGCACAGCCGATGTGTGCCGCCGAAGTGCTGGAGCACTCGCAGCGGCAGGTCGTCAGCACCGATTATTCGGCGCTTTCGGCACAGAATTTCCTGCTGCTGCACGTCGACGCCAAGGGACTTGGCGAGCAACAGCAACGGGCGGTGGCCGATTGGCTGCGGCGCCTGCCCTGCCCGGTGCTCGGCATTGCGCTCGACACGCAGGCGTCGATCATCGGCGATGCCTGCGACGTGCTGCTGGACGAGACTGTCGACGCCGCGCTGCTGGTCGCCAACATCCGCCGCACGCCGATCGCCGCGACCGTGCTGGTGCAACTGCTTCGCGCGGTGGGGCATCTGCCGCTGGAATCGGCACTCGTCGCCGAATCGATGGCCTACGCGACGCTGCAGTCCGGCGCCGAGTTTCGGCACTGGCTCGAGCAGCGTCCGCAGGAAGCAAGCGAGGTGCTAATCGAACCTGGG
>JAQGNU010000119.1 GCA_028291645.1 Nevskia sp. | reverse complement strand
CCTGCGTCACCCAGGCTCACCGGCCCGTCCGCATAGGGCGCCACCGCGCCCAACACGCCACACACCGCCAATACGCGCCTACTCCCACCCATCCTAATCCAGCAAAACATTTGTGTCAAAATGTTTTTTTACGAATGAGGCCTGCCGACTGGAAGCGCTTTTCTAATTCGCACTGCGCGGCTGCCGTGCAATCTGACGGCCGGCGACGCGACCGAAAAAGGTCACGTCGGCAACCGACATGCCGCTCGCATAACCTTTGGACGTGCGCGGGATGCCGGCCACGGTGCGCCCCGCCGCGTAAAGACCCGGGATGACTTCACGATCGGGATTGACCACCTCTCCCGTCGGCAATACCTCTAAACCGCCGAGCGTGAACACGAACGGCTTGATTTCGCTCAGGCGGTAGCTGACCAGCGCGAACGGCGCAGTCTCCAGTGGCTGCAGCCATTCGCTGGCTTTGTGGAACAAGGGATCGCTGCCCTCGGCGGCGAACTTGTTGTAGTAAGCGACCGTCTGCTGCAGCGCGCCCTCCGGCAAGCCGGCCTCGCGCTCGACCTCGGCGACGGTCTCGCCGACCGCGACCAGTTCGGTCTTCATGTAGGCCGGACGCTCGAAGTGTTTGTTGTCGATGAACATGTAGATCTTGTCGCTGGCCTGCAGCGTCGCATAGTGCCCAAGCCGGGCCAGATAGATGTCCTCGTTGATGAAGCGCTGGCCCTGCTCGTTGACGAAGATGCCGAAGGTCAGTTGTTCGGGCGGATAGTGCGCGATGCCGACAAACGCCTCGCTCATATTGATCGTCTGCCCGCCTGCTGCGACACCCAGCAGAATGCCGTCGCCCACATCTCCCGGATTGCCATGCCGCGTGGCGATCGCATCGAGATGCGGAATATGTCGGCGCGTCATGGCTTCATTCATGATGAAACCGCCGGTGCAGAGCACTACGCCTTGGCGTGCGCGGATATAAGTGTCGGTGCCGCTGCTGCGCGCGACGACGCCGCAGATGCGGCCGGACTCATCCTGGATCAACTGCTTGACGCGCGTGTCGTATTGAACCTTGACGCCGGCTTCGGCGACGCGCGCGGTCAGCGCAGCCATCACCCGCAATCCGCCTTCGTGCCCGGCATCGGCGGGCAGATGTCCACGCGGTACCGGCGCGGCTATTTCGGAGAACGGATAGGATTTTTCGTTGCCGGTGAATTGCAGGGAATCGCCGGTGAGCGCCACCACATCGCGCCCAGGAAAAAAGCCGCGCTTGTAGCGAACACCGAGCGCTTCCATCCAGTCGAAATGCTCGGCCGCACCGTCGACGAACATGCGCACCCGCGACTCATCGGCGTGATCGCCGAAGCAGGCCATCAGGTAGTTATAGAAATTTTCCGTCGAGTCCTCGAAACCGAGATCCCGCTGCAGCTTGGTGCCGCCATTGCCGCCCAGATACATTTCGCAGGCGGACATCATGGTCGAGCCGCCGGCACCGCTGGCACGTTCGAG
Organism: Nevskia sp.; assembly: GCA_028291645.1. GTDB lineage: Bacteria > Pseudomonadota > Gammaproteobacteria > Nevskiales > Nevskiaceae > Nevskia. The sequence continues at coordinate 5,060 of JAQGNU010000119.1, read as the reverse complement.
GATCAGAACCTCGGAGCCGGCGCGGCGCGCTTCCAGTGCGCTGCAGCCGCCGGCGCCGCCGTATCCGGCGACGATGACATCGGTGGTGAGATCGAACTGCTTGATGTCATCGAGTTTGACGATGCGCTGCATACGGCTCGCTCCTGCTGTAACGATTTAATAGTGATGCTTCAAAGCCCGCTCAGAACATCCGGCACCACGCTGAGTACCCAATCGCGGGCGTGCCGAATCTCAGGAAACTCTGTCGAAGAACGCGTCTTCGATCGTTTCGACCAAGCCGGCGGTGAGCGGCAAACGTAGATTCAATTGCGCCGCGCTTGCCAGCGCTGCAGCGAGATCCTTTTTACCGAGCGCGGCAAACGGCCCGAAGTTCTTGACCAATACGTCGGTGCCGGCAGCGGACATGTGGCTGCGATTCTCGATAAAGGCCTGCATCTGCGGCGTCACCACGCCATTGCTGCGCCCAACCTCGATCAGCAGGTCCAGCGCGAGACCACTGGCGTGCGCCAATGCCGCGGCTTCGTGAATTGCGGCGAAGGCGGCGTAGGTCATCAGGTTGTTGCAGAGCTTCAGCGCAATGCCCGCGCCAAGCGCGCCCGCGTGGATGATCTTTTGCGCGGAGGTTTCGAATACCGGCCTGCAGCGCTCGACGATCTCGCCGGGGCCACCGACCATGTAGCACAAAGTCCCCGCCGCGGCGCCGCTGGCGCCACCGGTGATGGGCGCGTCGATCACATGCAGATTTTTTTGCGCAGCGTCTTTCGCCCATTGCAGGATCGACGCCTGCGTCACGGTGCTGTGAATCGCAACGACCGTATCGATCGCGAGCGTTTCCAGCAGGCCTTCGGCGCCGTACAACAACTCATTGACGTCCTTGTCGTCGCGGACACACAGGCCCACCACGCGGCACGCCCGCCCGAGTTCGGCGATGCTCGCCGCACGCTGCGCACCCAGACCGACCAACTCGTCCACCGCTGCGGTGGCCACGTCGTAAACGCAGACCGTCTCGCCGAGTTTGAGCAGGTTCTTCGCCATCGGCCGACCGATATTGCCGAGGCCGACAAATCCGATGGTCATCGCGCGATCCGCCGAGGTGCGTCGCGCCTCATGCCGTCGACTTTGCGTTCTGCTCGAGCTCGGACTCGAGCATCTTCGGCATCGGCATGTTCGGCCGAACTTCCATGAACTCCACCGCAACGCCGGGCGGCAGTTCGAAGCAGGCCGCGATCGCCGCGCCGATCACTTCGGGTTGGGTGACGCCATCCCACTCCTGCCCTTTGGTGAGCCAATCCTGCATCGCCTCGCCCGCGGCGACCGGATCGAAGTTCGCAATGCTGCCGGTTGCCACTGCGCCCGGGCTGAACACCGTCACCATGATGCCGTCTTTCTTGACCTCATGGCGCAGTTCTCTGGAGAAATGCTCCACCGCGGATTTGCAGGCAGAGTAAATCGCCAGGTGCGAGAATTCATTGTCGTTGCGGACCGTCGCCGACGACAGGTTGATGATGCGGCCGCCGCCATTCGCACGCATTTTCGGAATGACTGCCTGCGTGGTGAACAGTGCAGCGACGAAGTTCAGATCGATCAGCTTCCTGATTTCGGCTTCCGGCATCACCTCGATACGGCGAGCGAACTGGAATCCGACGTTGTTGATCAAACCGTCGATCTTGCCCCAGCGCCGGACGACCGCTTCGAATGCCTGCTCGACTGCCGCCTTGTCGCAAACATCCAGCGCAATCCCACAGGCGCGATCGCTGTTGAGCTCGGCGACGCTCGCATCGAGACGCTCTTTGTCGCGGGCCAGCAACGCGACCTTGGCGCCGCGCGCAAGCAAGGTCTGCGCAGTCGCCAGACCGATGCCTTTCGAAGCGCCGGCAACGATAATGACCTGATCCTTGACCTGCCACTGGCTCATCGCGGACTCCCGGTCCACTCGAAGAAATTTTTCGGGCTCATGGACGCATCCACTGGCCACCATCGACATTCATGATGAGCCCGGTGACCCAGCTCGCATCATCCGATAGCAGGAATGCCAGCGACTTCAGCAGATCCTCCGGCGTACCGAGCCGCGCCAGCGGCATCGCCGCGATCATGCCCTTCAGATATTCCTCCGGTACCTTGTCGCGCAGCGCCTGGGTGTCGGTCGGGCCGGGCGCGATGGCATTGACGCGGATGCCCTTGGGCCCGAGCTCGCGCGCGAGCACGCAGGTGATGCCATTGATCGCCAGCTTGGTGAACGAGTAATAGTCGTAATTCATCCACGCCGCCGTCGAGGACTGATTGACGATCGCGCCGCCCGCCTTCATCAGCGGAACGCAGGCCCGCGTCATCACGACTGCGCCGAGCATGTTGACGCCGACGATCTTGTTCAGATATCCCAAGTCGACCGTCATCAAGGGATTGAAGTCGAGCTTGCCGAACATCGCCGCGTTGTTGACCAGATAGTCGATCGCGCCGTACTTCTCTTTGACCTGTCGGGCGAGGTTCGAAGCCGAGGTTTCGTCGGAGACATCCACTTTCACGAACAGGCTCTCGCCGCCGGATTTCTGAATGTCGCCACTGACGCGCTCGCCCTGGGCGCTATCGATATCCGCGATGACGAGCTTGCAGCCGAGCTGCGCCAGCCCTTTGGCATAGCCTTCGCCGATTCCCTGTCCTGCACCGGTAACCACTGCAACTTTTCCCGTAAACATGCTGTTCCGCTCCTCCTCATCCGATGTATGTTTTTTTAAACGAGACCGACGTTTGTTACTGCGCCACCTCTACACAGGCGCGACGCTGCGTTCGCCGCATTGATTGTGCTGACGACTCAGCCGGGAATCGCGACCGTTTTACTTTCCAAGTATTCCTCGAAGCCGGCAATGCCCATCTCGCGGCCGATTCCGCTTTGCTTGTAGCCGCCGAACGGCGAATCCGGCGCGAAGAAATTCGCGCCATTGATATTCATCGTGCCAGTGCGGATGCGACGCGCCAGGCGCAGCGCACGTTGCAGATCGGCCGAAAAGATTGAGCCCGACAGGCCGTAGATCGAATCGTTGGCGATGCGTGCCGCCTCGTCGTCGTCGGCATATGGAATCGCCACCAGAACCGGGCCGAAGATTTCTTCCTGCGCGATGCGCATGTCGTTGCTGACATCGGCGAACAGGGTCGGCTCGACATAAAAGCCCTGCACAAGCTGCGCCGGCTTGCCGCCACCGCAGACCAGCCGCGCGCCTTCGCGCTTGCCGATCTCGATGTATTCGAGCACGCGCTGTTGCTGCTTCCGGCTGATCAGCGGTCCCATGATCTGGCCTTCACCGAACGGGTCGCCATAGGGGATTTGCGCGAAGCAATACTTGAGGAATGCGATCGCCTCTTCGTAGCGCGACTTCGGCAACAGCAGGCGCGTCGGCAAAGCGCAGCCCTGGCCGGCGTGATAGCAGACGGCGAGGCCGCTCAACAGCGCCGTATTGAAATCCGCATCGTCGAGGATGATGTTCGCGGACTTGCCGCCGAGTTCGAGGAACACCCGCTTAATCGTATTCGAGGCTTGCGCCATGATCCGGCGACCGGTGCCGGTCGAGCCGGTGAAGGACACCACATCGACGCGCGGATCGCCGGTCAGGACTTCGCCGACCGCCGACGGGTCCGACGAGGTCAGCACGTTGAGCACGCCGGGCGGGATATCGGTCTGCTCGGCCGCGATCTTGCCGATGATGGTTGCGGTCCACGGCGTTTCCGGCGCGGACTTGAGTACCACGGTACAGCCCGCCGCCAGTGCCGGACAGACCTTCGCCATGTTGATCTGAAACGGGAAATTCCACGGCGAAATCGCGGCGACCACACCAGCGGCCTCCTTCCAGATCAGACGTTTGCTGGGAACGCCCATGGTGTTCACCACCGACAGCTCGCTATCCCAGTGGTAGCTGCCCATGACGTCGATGTAGTAGTCGAGAATGCTGATCGGGCCATCGCCCTGCGGGCCGTTGGCGGTAATCGCCATCGGCGCACCCACTTCGGCGACCGCTTGCTCGCGCAGCTGCGGCGCCGCGGCGCGCAGTCCGTCGCGCAGCTGGCTTAGACATTTTTTACGAAAGGCTAGATTGGTCGACCAGTCGGTCTGGTCGAACGCGCGGCGCGCGGCGGCGACGGCCAGCTTCGCATCTTCCGGCCCGGCATCCGCGACCATCCCGACGACTGCTTCAGTGGCGGGATTGATGTTGGTGTAGCGCTTGCCGGACTGCGCACCGACCAGCGCGCCGTCGATCAGCAGCCGGCCCTCGCCGATGCCGGCGTCGGCATCGACATTCAAGAGTTTGCCTTGGTTGACCAGTGACACGTTCGCTCCTAACTATTGAGAATCGAGAGGTGCCGCTTGCCGGCAGCGCTTGGCGGTGGTCGCCGCACTCCCGTGCTCGGTCGAGCAGTCGCGCGGTCGAGATAAAGCCGTATGAGCAGCAATGCAAAAATGAAAATCCAGAGACCGTTGTAAGCGATCACCGCACCGAGCTTGGCCCCGGTCTCACGGAAGCTCAGCGCCTCCCATGCGAGATAGAACGCCATCGCATAGGTCATCATTCCGGACATGAAGACCGCAAGCACTCGATACCAGCTGCGTGTTTGCAATCCGCGTATGAAAACAACGGCGGAGAGGACATAAAACCAGCCGAACATCAGGGTGTCGAACTCGTTGACGAGCTGCAGCCACAGCGGCGCCTTGGCGTAATAGGGTTCGACCTGCAGATAGTCCAACCAGGCCCGGCCGACCCAGCTTTGCGAGCAGATTCCTGCGTCGCCGAGTGCCAGGCCGCTCCATCCGCACTTGAGGAAGAACAACGGCTCATAGACGTAGGCCACCAAGGCGGCAAAGATGAATAGAAGAATGAGAGCTCGGTCGAGCCAAGAGGCGCGCATGCGCTGATCGCTAAAATGAAGTGCAGAGCTGCGCCGGTGTAGGCAACATCATCCGCACTCCATCTGGACTAGGTCGCAGCGATCAAGCCGTAACCGCTGCTGCCGCAGTCGCCTGAGCGGCGAGGACGACGCTCTGGCGATCGCGCAGCTCCTCGACCGTCCAGTGC
>JAQGNU010000114.1 GCA_028291645.1 Nevskia sp. | reverse complement strand
GTCAAGGAAGGACGCCCGCACTGCGTCGACATGATCAAGAATGGCGAAATCCAGTTCATTGCCAATACCACCGAGGGTAAGAAGTCGATCAGCGAATCGCATTCGATCCGCGCGGCGGCGATCTCGCGGAAACTGTGCTATTTCACCACCATAGCCGGCGCCTACGCGGCGGCGATCGCGAAGGATCATCTGGACCGCGTCGAAGTCAATCGTCTGCAAGACCTGCATCTGCAAATCAAATGACCAAAGTTCCCATGACCCAGCGCGGCGCCGATGCGCTGCGCGAAGAACTGCGCCACCGCAAGAGCGAGCTGCGCCCGAAAATCATCGCCTCGGTGGAAGAGGCGCGCGCACACGGCGATCTGAAAGAAAACGCCGAGTACCACGCGGCACGCGAGCAGCATGGCTTCAATGAAGGCCGCATCGGCGAGATCGAGGCCAAGCTGTCGAACGCGCAGGTAGTGGATATCACCACGTTGCCGAAGTCGGGCAAGGTAATGTTCGGCACCACGGTCGAACTGGCCGATGCCGATACCGGCGAAGAACTGAAGTACCAGATCGTCGGCGAGGACGAGGCCGATTCCAAGCAGGGCCGCATCTCGATCAATTCGCCGCTGGCGCGCGCGCTGATCGGCAAGCTCGAAGGCGATGTCGCGGTGGTGCAGGCACCAGCCGGCGCGCGGGAGTTGGAGATTGTCCGCGTCCACTACGTCTAGTCCGATCCGCTGCCCGCATGCGATGGCTGCGCGCGAGGCCGCGTGAGTAAGAAACGCAAGGCCAGCAGCAAGCGCTGGATCGCCGAACACGAGAACGACCCCTTTGTGCAGGAGGCGCGCCGCCTCGGCTACCGTTCGCGGGCGGTGTTCAAGCTGAAGGAAATCCAGGAGAAGGACCACGTCCTGCGGCCCGGCCTGACGGTCGTCGACCTGGGCGCTGCGCCGGGCGGCTGGAGCCAGTTTGCACGACCCTTGCTGGGCAAGAATGGCCGCCTGATCGCGCTGGACATTTTGCCGATGGAGCCGCTGCCCGATGTCGAGTTCATTTGCGGAGATTTCCGCGAGAACGATGTGCTGGAAAAGTTGGAAACCTTGACGCCGCCATCGTCGGTAGATCTTGTGTTATCGGATATTGCCCCGAACATTTCCGGGGTGGATGCCGCCGATGCCGCCGCCTCGAGCTATCTAGCGGATTTGGTGCTGGATTTCTCGGATGCCCGGCTGAAGCGGGGCGGCGTTTTACTGACCAAGGTATTTCAGGGCGAAGGTTACGAGGCTTACGTACGGGCTTTACGCGGCAAGTTCGCCACGGTCACTGTGCGCAAGCCGAAGGCGTCGCGGCCGCGCAGCCGCGAAGTTTATTTGCTGGCGCGCAACTATGGCGTACTCTAGCGATCAAGAGAGTGCAGAAGTGCGTTTATTTGGAAGTGCGAATGAGAGGCTGCTTTGAACGACTTAGCTAAAAATCTGCTGATGTGGGTGGTGATTCTGTTCGTGCTGATGATTGCCTTTCAGACGTTCTCGAATCGCACCGCCAGCAACACGCCGATGGTGTATTCCGACTTCTATGGTCAGGTCAAGGAAGGCAACGTCGACGAAGTCAACATCGAGAGCGACGGCAAGCAGATCAGCGGCAAGCTCAAGAGCGGTCAGAAATTCCTGACGCAGAGCCCGGAAACCGACAACCGTGCGCTGATCGGCACGCTGCTGGACAACAAGGTGCGCATCGTCGGCGAGCCGCCGCACGAAACGCCGCTGCTGCTGCAATTGCTGATCAACGCCTTCCCGATCCTGTTGCTGATCGGCGTCTGGGTCTATTTCATGCGCCAGATGCAGGGTGGCGGCGGCGGCCGCGGCGCGATGAGTTTCGGCAAGAGCCGCGCGCGCATGCTCGGCGCGGATCAGGTCAAGATCAATTTCAACGACGTCGCCGGCGTCGAGGAAGCCAAGGCCGAAGTGTCCGAACTGGTCGACTTCCTCAAGGATCCGGGCAAGTTCCAGAAGCTCGGCGGCCGCATTCCGCGTGGTGTCTTGATGGTCGGCAGCCCCGGTACCGGCAAGACCCTGCTGGCGAAAGCCATTGCCGGCGAGGCGGGCGTGCCGTTCTTCACCATTTCCGGTTCCGACTTCGTCGAAATGTTCGTCGGCGTCGGCGCCAGCCGCGTGCGCGACATGTTCGAGCAGGCCAAGAAGCATGCGCCCTGCATCATCTTCATCGACGAAATCGACGCGGTCGGCCGCCATCGCGGCGCCGGCTTGGGCGGCGGTCACGACGAGCGCGAGCAGACGCTGAACCAGCTGCTGGTCGAGATGGACGGCTTCGAGGGCAACGAAGGCGTCATCATCATCGCCGCCACCAACCGTCCGGACGTGCTCGATCCGGCTTTGTTGAGACCCGGCCGCTTCGACCGCCAGGTGGTGGTACCGCTGCCTGACGTGCGCGGCCGCGAACAGATTCTGAAGGTCCACATGCGCTCGGTGCCGTTGGCCGACGACGTCAAGGCCGACATCCTGGCGCGTGCCACGCCGGGCTTCTCGGGCGCCGATCTGGCCCATCTGGTCAACGAGGCCGCGCTGTTCGCCGCGCGCTCGAACAAGCGCCTGGTCGATCACGACGATTTCGAGCGCGCGCGCGACAAGATCTACATGGGCGCCGAGCGACGCTCGATGGTGATGACCGAGGAAGAGAAGCGGATGACCGCCTATCACGAGTCCGGCCACACCATCGTCGGCTTCCTGTCGCCGGGTCACGATCCGATCCACAAGGTCACGATCATTCCGCGCGGCATGGCGCTGGGCGTGACGTTCTACCTGCCGGATGGCGACAAGCACAGCCACACCAAGGAATATTACGAGAGCCGCATCGCCTCGGCCTTCGGTGGCCGTCTGGCGGAGGACCTGATTTATGGTCCGGACAAGATCACCTCGGGCGCGGCCAGCGATATCGAGCACGCCACCCGCATCGCGCGCGACATGGTCACCAAGTTCGGCCTGTCCGACGTGATGGGTCCGGTGGCCTATTCGGAGGACGAGAGCCAGCCGTTCCTGGGGCGCTCGATGTCGAACAACCGCGCGTTCTCCGACGAAACCGCACACTCGATCGATCTGGAAGTGCGCAAGATCATCGACCGCAACTACCAGAAAGCGCGGCAGATGCTGGTCGACCAGATGGAAAAACTGCACGCGATGGCCGACGCGCTGATCAAGTACGAGACGATCGATGCGGAACAGGTCAGGCGCATCATGGAAGGCAAGGATCCGGGCGTACCCGCCAGCTGGGTCGGCGGTAATCGGCCGACCCCGCCGCCGCCGCGCTCCAGTGCCGGTACCGGCACCGTGGCGGTGACGCCGAAGCCGGCCGGCATGAACTGAAACCGGCGGGCTGTAGCCAGCCGGGACGAGTCACAGGCCGCAAGCGCGGCGTCACTCGCTAGTTAGGGCCGCATTGCGGCCCTAACTTTTTGGGGCGAGAAAAAATGTTCTTGAAACTGCCGAATCGCACGCTCGATCTGCGTCAGCCGCAGGTGATGGGCGTGCTCAACCTGACGCCGGACTCGTTCTTCGACGGCGGCCGCTATAGCAACATCGACGCCGCACTGACGCAGGCGCGCGCGATGCTGGCCGAAGGCGCTGCGATCATCGACGTCGGCGGCGAATCCAGCCGGCCGGGCGCAGTGGCGGTGAGTCTCGACGAGGAGCTGGCGCGCGTGCTGCCGGTGATCGAACGGATCAAGCACGAGCTCGACTGCATCGTCTCGATCGATACCACCAAGCCGGCGGTGATGGACGCCGCCTGCAGCGCGGGCGCCGAGCTGATCAACGACATCACCGCGCTGGGCGCCGATGGCGCGCTGGCGGTGGCCTGCCGGCACTCGGCGGCGGTCTGCCTGATGCACATGCAGGGCGAGCCGCGCATGATGCAGCAGCAGCCGCAGTACGGCGACGTGGTGGCCGAAGTGCATGCGTTTCTGGCCGCGCGTATCGCCGCCTGCGCGGCGGCCGGGCTGGCTCGCGAGCGCCTGCTGGTCGACCCCGGGTTCGGCTTTGGCAAGGCCTTGCCGCATAATTTGCAGATGCTGGCTCATCTCGATCGCTTTCTGACACTTGGCGTGCCGCTGCTGGTCGGCCTGTCGCGCAAGTCGATGTTCAGCCAATTGCTGGGCCTGCCGCTGGCTGAACGCCTGCCGCCTTCGATTGCGGCCGCCGCGATCGCGGTCCGTAGCGGCGCGAATATCGTCAGGGCGCACGACGTCGCGGCGACGGTGGCCGCCGTGCGGCTTGCCGGCGCTGTCCGGCAGGCTGCAGAGGCGCGCGCGCCATGAGCCGCAAGTACTTCGGCACCGACGGTATCCGTGGTCACGTCGGTAAGGCGCCGATGACGCCCGAATTCGCACTCAAGCTCGGCTGGGCCGCCGGTCGCGTGCTGGCGAAAACGCCCGGTGCGCGCGTCTTGGTCGGCAAGGACACGCGGCGTTCGGGCTACATGTTCGAATCGGCGCTGGAAGCGGGTTTCGCCGCCGCCGGCATCGAGACCTACCTGACCGGTCCGCTGCCGACGCCGGCGATCGCGTACCTGACGCGCGCACTGCGAGCGCAGGCCGGCGTGGTGATTTCAGCTTCGCACAATCCGCATTTCGACAATGGCGTGAAGTTCTTCTCCGCCGATGGCGACAAGCTCAGCGACGAGATCGAAGCGGAAATCGAATTCGAACTCGAGCGCGAGCTGATTTGCGTGCCGTCCGAACAGCTCGGCCGTGCACGCCGCATCGAGGACGCGCAGGGCCGCTACATCGAATATTGCAAGGGCACCTACGCCGGACGCACGCTGCGCGGCATGAAGCTGGTGATTGATTGCGCCAATGGTGCGGCGTATCGCGTCGCACCCGCGGTGCTGGCCGAGCTGGGCGCCGAAGTCATCGTCATCGGCGATCAGCCGAACGGCCTCAACATCAATGACGATTGCGGTTCCACGCATCTGCAGCCATTGCAGGACGCGGTGCTGCGGCATGGCGCGCAGCTCGGCATTGCGCTCGACGGCGATGGCGATCGCTGCCTGATGGTGAGTGCAGACGGTCGCGCGATCGACGGCGACGAGATCCTTTACGTGATCGCTGCGCATCGGCTCGCGCAAGGTGCGCTGGTCGGACCGGTGGTGGGCACCGTGATGAGCAATCTCGGCCTGGAACGGGCACTCGACGCGCTCGGCATCGAATTCGAGCGTGCCGCGGTCGGTGATCGCAACATCCTCGAGCGGCTCAAGGCACGCGGCGGCATCATCGGCGGCGAGACCTCAGGCCACACACTGTGCCTGGATCGCGCCGGCACCGGTGACGGCATCGTCACCGCGCTGCAGGTGCTCGATGCCGTGCGCGTCGCCGAGCGACCGCTGAGTGCGCTGTTGGCGCCGTTGCGCAAGTTGCCGCAGGTGCTGGTCAATGTGCGGATTCAGGGCCAGAGCAGCGCAGTGCTGAACACGGCAGTGGTGCGCCAGGCACTGTCCGCAACCGAGAAATCGCTGGCCGGCAAGGGCCGCGTGCTGCTGCGTGCGTCCGGCACCGAGCCGCTGATCCGCGTCATGGTGGAAGCGCAGGACGAGCAGGAAACGCGTCGCTCGGCCGAGCAGCTTGCCGCGGTCGTGCGCAGTGTTGCGCCCGGCGCCGAAATCGCCTGATCGCAAAAACCCCTCATTTTCACCAGAGCAAGAGAGCCGACATGCAACGCCGTTATCTGGTCGCGGGCAATTGGAAAATGAATGGCAGCTATGGCGCGAACGCGGCATTGATCGCCAGCTTGAAACAGCGGGCGGGGGAGTATGATGCCGTCGAAATTGTGGTCTGCCCGCCGGCGGTGTACCTCGAATCGGTTGGGCGCGAGCTGGCGGATAGTCCGCTGCTGCTCGGTGCGCAGGATCTGAATGAACAGGCGACGCCGGGCGCTTTCACCGGCGAGATTCTCGGCGCGATGCTGGCTGAAGTGGGCTGCCGCTATGTCATCGTCGGTCATTCCGAGCGGCGCGCGCTGTACGGCGAAACCGATCTTCGCGGCGCCGAGAAATTCGCTGCAGCGCAGGCGGCCCGCCTGATACCCATTTTGTGTGTGGGCGAAACGCTGGAGGAGCGTAAAAACGGGAGCACCGAGTCAGTGCTGCAGCGTCAGCTGGAGGCCGTGATCGAGGCTTGCGGGATTGCCGCGTTTGCAAATGCTGTGCTGGCCTATGAACCGGTCTGGGCGATCGGCACCGGCCATACCGCGTCGCCGGAACAGGCTCAGGCCGTGCACGCTTTCCTGCGCAGTGAACTGGCAAAGCGGGATGCTATAATCGCCGACTCACTGCGGATTTTGTACGGCGGCAGCGTCAAGGCCGACAACGCAGCGCAGCTTTTCGCGGGGGCGGATGTCGATGGCGGGCTCATCGGCGGAGCCGCGCTAAAGGCAGCGGACTTTCTGGCGATCTGCCTGGCGGCGCAAAAAAGCAGCCGTAGCTAGGTCTCGATCAAGCAGTTCAAGCGGTTAAGCCTTACCCATAGAGCAATGTATACCTTACTCATCGTTTTCTACGTACTGGTCTCGGTCGCGCTGGTCGGCCTGGTGCTGATCCAGCAGGGCAAGGGTGCGGATGCCGGTGCCGCATTCGGCAGCGGCGCGTCCGGTACCGTATTCGGCTCGCGCGGTTCGGCCAACTTCCTCAGCCGTGCCACCGCCTGGCTGGCGACGGTATTCTTTCTGCTCAGTCTGGCGCTGGCCTATGTCGTGCACGGTCGTAGCGAAGCGCGCAGCGTAGTCGACGATGCGCCGGCGGCCACTGCTCCGGCCGCGCCTGCAACCCTGGCGACACCCGCTCCGGTGACGCCGTCGGCCAGTGCCGATCAGCCGAAAACGCCAGTCTCCGACAACGCCAAGACGGCGCAGCCGGCAACGGACGCGAAGCCCCCCGCCGTGCCGGCACCGAAAACGCCGTAGGGTCCGCGCGCGTGACTTCGATTTGAGTTTCTCAGGATAAAACGCAGCACTGCATTTACACTATTAAATAAGCCGACGTGGCGGAATTGGTAGACGCACTACCTTGAGGTGGTAGCGGGGAAACTCGTCCGAGTTCGAGTCTCGGCGTCGGCACCAGCATCGATGGATCGCAAACTGAAAAAGGCCGCTGCAGAAATCCTGCAGCGGCCTTTTTTTGCGGGCGCCGACTTCAGACGGCGGTTGCCAGTGTCGCCCGCTTGCTGTGAATGCAGTTGATCAACTCGTGCCAGGACTTCTCGAAGGCCTGCGCGCCCTCATGCTGTAGCTGATCGGCGAGCGCGGCCTGATCGATACCGCTGCGCGCGAATTCGGCGAGCAGCGTTTCAGCGTCGCCGCCGTCGAGCGGCATGACGCCACCGACCTTGCCGTGATCGGCGAATGCGAGCAGCGTTTTTTCCGGAATCGTGTTGACCGTATCGGGTGCGGCGAGCGCTTCGAGATACATCGTGTCGCGCGCCGCTGGGTCCTTGACGCCGGTGCTGGCCCACAGCAGACGCTGCCGCGCCGCGCCGCTCTGCGCGAGCTTTTGCCAATGCGGCGCAGCCAGCAGTTCGCGATAGGCTTTGTAGGTGCGCTGGGCAATGGCAATCCCGAGACGGTTCTGCAACGACGCAGCGACCTTGTCTTTGACCGCGACATCCCAGCGGCTGACGAATACCGAGGCGACCGATTCGATGCGCGGATCGAGTCCGGCGGCGATGCGGCGTTCGATGCCGCGCAAATAGGCCTCGGCTGCGGCGAGATACTGCTCGCAGGAGAACAGCAGCGTGACGTTGACCGGTACGCCGGCGTAGATCGCCTCTTCGATCGCGCCGAGTCCCGCGCGGGTGCCGGGAATCTTGATGAACAGGTTGGGGCAGTGCGCCTGCCGGTGCAGCGCCACGGCGGTCTTCACGGTGCCCGCCGTGTCGTGTGCCAGTAGCGGCGAGACTTCCAGCGAAACCCAGCCATCGGTGCCGCTGGTAGCCTGATGAATCGGCAGGAACAGCGCGGCGGCGCGGTTCAGGTCTTCCAGCGCGAGTTCGAAGAACAGGGCTTCGTCGCTGAGGCCGTTGCCGGCCTTCTGTTGAATCGCTACGTCGTAGAAGCCGCCGGCGCGAATCGCCTGGTCGAAGATGGTCGGGTTCGAGGTCAGGCCGGTGACGGCCAATTCGCCGATGTAGCGCGCCAATGTGCCGCTATCGAGCAGGCCGCGCGTGATGTTGTCGAGCCACAGGCTCTGGCCGAGGTCGTGCAGTTGCTGGGTCGCTTTCATGAAGGCTCCGGAATCTCCGGTCATTCTACGGCGATCGGCTTGACCGCCGCAGTCGGCGCGGCGAGAACCGCGTCCGGATCGAGCATGCGTTCGTGGCTGTGTAGCCCTGTTTCAGTCGCGTTTGGAGAACAGGCGGTACTGGCTGGTCGGCACCACATCGAGCATGCCCATGTCGATGAAGCGGCCGACGCTGTCCATCATGCGGTCGAGATTGCGGCGGAACTTGGCCTCATCGCCGAGCGCGTCGAAGAACGTGAACGGATCGGTCATTGCGGCGGCCGGAAAGCACTCCTCGACGATCGCGTCGAACGCCGGCGCATTCGGCGTCAGCGTGCGGACGACGACGTTCTGGGTGTATTCGAACGTCGACTGCGTTTCGAGCGCAACCCCAGTGTGAAAGTTGTGCCAGACGTCGAGCCACTGCGCGTAGTCGAGCCGGGCGGGGCGCTTCAGCAGCGCGACTTGCGCAAAGCCTTCGGTGCGCGTACCCGGCTGCGATAGATGCTTCATATTGCGTAGCGGCTGTGATTCGGTGACCAGATAACCCGCACAGGCCGAGCCCTGTGCGGCGATCAACTGCTCGATCGGCGCGCGGAAGCGCGCCACCGCACTATCGACCCAGACGCTGACCAGCGCTTCGATCGGCGGATCGGTATGGGTCTGCTTGAGCTGCGCCGCCAGCGCCACCGCGGCGTCGGCGACGTTCACCTGCAGTGCATGCACGCCGGCCTGTTGCAACGGTGCAGCCAGCTCGGTACGCAGGCGCTGTGCGAAGCCGTCCACGCTGTCGGACGGCCGTCGCCAGACCAGATAGATGATCTTTTCCATCGCTACTCCCGAGTCTTCGATGCGTTACAGCCGGGTCGCGGCTCAGGGCATGTAGTTGCCGCCGTTGACGTCGAGCGATGCACCGGTAATGACACGTGCGTAGTCCGATACCATGAACAGCGCGGCTTTCGCGCAATCGTCGTCCGGCGGAATTTCGCCGAGCGGAATGTTCGCGGTGACCTGTGCCTTCAGTTGCTCAACCGGCACGCCATTGGTCTGCGCCTGCCAGTTCATATAACCCTCGACCGGCGCGCCCCACATCCAGCCCATATGCACGGTGTTGACGCGGATCTTGTAGGGCCCGAGTTCCTTCGCCAGGAACTTGGTCGACATCGCCAGCGCGGCTTTCGACGCGGCATAGCCGGCTTCGCCCAGCGGTGGCACCTGGCGCGCAGCCATCGTGTTGATCATGACGATGGCGCCGCCGCCTTGCTGCTTCATCTGCGGCAGCACGGCCTGGGTCAGCTTCAAGGTGCCGATCAGGTTGGTGTTGAGCGGCTCGCTCCAGCTGTCGAGGTCGGCGGTCGAGGCGTAGTCCATCGCGCCATGCGCATACGCACTGTTGACCAGCGCGTCGATGCGGCCAAAAGCTTTCACCGCGGCCGCAGCCAGCGCATCGCACTGGCTGCGTTGGGTGATGTCGGTGACGAGCTTGACCACTTTGCAACGCGGATTGACTGCAAGGATGCGACGCTCGGCGTCGTCGAGTTTCTCGGCGGTGCGCGCGGCGGCGACCACACCGGCGGCGCCTTCGCGCGCGGCCTCGATCGCCAGCTTGACGCCGAGGCCCGGCCCGATTCCCGAAATCACCACGATCTTGTCCTGCAGTAGCATCCCGTGTCTCCTCTCTATCGTTATGGGTGCCGCAGTTCCGCCGCCGTTTTTTAGTCGGCGTCGAGAATGCCGCGTCGTTTCAACTCGTCCAGCAATACCGCCACTTCCTGTTCCAGCGACAGCTCGTCGGTGCGCAGATGAATCTCCGCATGTTCCGGCGCTTCATACGGATCGTCGATGCCGGTGAAATTCTTGATCTGGCCCGCGCGCGCTTTCTTGTACAGGCCCTTCGGATCGCGCTTCTCGGCCTCGTCGAGCGGGCAGTCGATGAACACTTCGATGAACGGCATCTGGTCCTTGTCGTGCGCCTCGCGGGCGACACGGCGATCGATGCGGTACGGGCTGATGAAGCTCGACAGCACGATCACGCCGACATCGACAAAAAGTTTGGCGACTTCGCCGACGCGACGGATGTTCTCGGTGCGGTCTTCCGCCGAGAAGCCGAGATTCTTGTTGATGCCGAGACGGACGTTGTCGCCGTCGAGGCGATAAGTCAGATGACCGCGCGCGATCAGCTCCGCTTCCAAGGCGCAGGCCACGGTGCTCTTGCCGCTGCCGGACAGGCCGGTGAACCACAGCGTGGCGCCCTTCTGACCGAGCAGCTTGTTGCGGTGTTCACGGGTCACCGAGCCCTCGTGCCAATGTACGTTTGTCGCTTTCTGTTCGACCACTGTTATCAGTTCCTGGGAGGACCGCCGGGATCAGGCGGCGGACATAGTTTCCTCTATATGGCGGTCGCGGTACGCGGCGAAGTCGCGGCGGATCTGCTCGGCGCTGAGGCCGAATTGCTCCGGGCCATAATCGTGGCCGCCCCGATGGCTCTTTTCGTCCTCCAGCAGCCAGGCCTTCATCGTGCTTTCCGCGGCCGGCGCCAGCGGCCAGCCGATGAACTGGTAGATGCGCCGGACCACGTCGAGCGGTTGCTTGACGGTGTCCTTGAAGCGCACGTCGAGGAACTGCGCCGGCGCCTGCCGGCGCACCTGCATCGTGTGTTGTAGCGCACGCTGCATGGTCTCGCTCCAGGAGCGGCCGGCGGACACGGCGTCGGCCTGATCGCTGTAGATCGCCCACAATGTGTGGATGAAGCTGGCGATCGACGGGATGCTCTGCACCGGATCGCGATGCGTCTGGATCACCTGCACGCCAGGGAACACGCGCAGCAGGATGTCCATGCGCAGCAGATGGTGCGGCGCCTTCAGCACCCAGCGTTCAGCGACGATGCCGCGCTGGCGTTTCTGCCACTGCAGGAACTGCAGCATGCGGCGCAGGTACTGGTAGGCCGGCGCCTGATCGTGCGCGTCGAGCCAGCGCATGTAGGAAGGTACGTCGGCATAGGCGTTGAAGGCCGACAGCAGCGAATGCTCCATCAGCATCACTTCTTCGTCGGCTTCCTCGGCGGCCATCGGATGGATCGCCATCAGTTTCGGCATCGCGGTGGTCATCATGTCGACCATCGCGTGTGCCTCGGCGATGCGTGCGCTCGGCTGCTGCAGGGTTTCGTTCGGGAACGGCACCGGGAACTGCGATTCCCAGAACGCCATCCAGTAGAAGCGCGGATCGCGCGACAGCAAGCGATGCAGCTTGGTGGTGCCGGTGCGCGGCAGGCCGACAATCACCAGCGGTGCGGCGACGTTCTCCTGCGCGATTTCCGGATGCCGCGCGAAGTAATCCTCGATGCGCAGCCGGTTGGTCAGATGGCCGAGCAGCTTTAACCGCAGGATGTAGGCGCCGGTATCGGACAGGCGCGCCTCTTCGATCAGCGATTGGCACAGCACCTCGAGTGCGGGGCGGAAGCTGGCGTCACCGAAGTCGCTCAGTCCGCCGGCGGCGGTGCGTGCGTCTTCGAGCAGACGCGGAACATCGAAACTGTGCCGCAGATTGGACAGATTGCTGGGCGCGTTCATGCCTTGAGTTCCTCCGCGAGATTGGCGAACTTGACCACGCGCGTGCTCGGATGAACCGGTTCCTTCGCGCCGACCCAGCGCAGACACATCGTGCCCTTGTCGTGGCCGGCGGTTTCCAGCCCGTTCGGATGAGCGGGATCGCGATGCGCGAGCACCAAGGTCACGCCGCCGTCGGCATCGAGCGTGGCCGAATGCTTGTTATGGCAGATGCGAAAATAGCGGTAGTCGAGCGACTCCATCCACCAGTTGTTGATTTGCAGATTCCAGAAACGGCAGTCGGGAATGCGCGCGAGGTGGATCAGCAGCGCTTCGTCGTCGGCGAGCTGCCAGTACGAGTGGTAGTAGAAAATATTCGGATCGCCACCGACGCGCTGGCACAGCAACTGATCCGCCGGCGGCAGTTGGTTCGGATGCTGCAGATAACCCTGTGCCCAATTGGCGAACAGCGTCGCTGTGCCTTCGACGAAACGCGCCGCGTTGCCGAGACTCTGCTGGATGCGCGCCGCAGTCAGCGGCTCCGGCTTGGCGTCGGCGCCGCGGCGTTCGATCGTTAACTGCGCCGGCCGTTCGCGCTTGCGGTCGAGAAAAGTCTGACGAACGATCACCGCATTGCTGTCGGGCTCGATCTTCAGCCAGTTGCCGGGTTGCGGCGTCTGGCTCAACAGTAGTTCGAAATGGCCATTGGCATCGAGCTGTAGCTGCGCGACGTCGATGAAACCGGTCTGCTCCATCTTGCCGTTGGCTTCATAGCCGCCTTTCTGCGTGCCAAAGCTGAGGTACGACACGCTGCCGCGATCGCCGCGGATGACATATTCGTTGCGGCCGTTGAGACGGCCCATCAGATACAGATTGTCCGGATTGTCGGCGCCGATCTTGCCAGTCTCGTGCGAGGGCGCGAAGAAGCCGGGGAATTCCGGATCGGAAAATTCCAGGTGCATCTCCAGGCCGATGCGCAGCAACCGCGTCAGGTAGCGATAGCCCTCGGCGCGATCGAGCACAGCAGTCGGCGCTTCCGGCCGTAGGATCTGCTGGCCCGCGCGCTTCAGCGCATCGCAGAACTCATCCCAGACCTGGCCGCTGACGACACTCTGCTCGATCGATCCCGCCTGCGCCATCAGCCGCTCCTCGCGTGTGGACCAGCGGACCTGAAGGCCAGCGAGTCTCTGGTGAGTTTCGACAGTAGCCCCGGCCTTGCGCAGCCGGCTTCACCTGTTTGCAGTAGGCGCATGCACCGCGTTGCGCTACACGCGAGGCCGAACGTTCAGCCGCGTCGCGTGACCCAGGAGCGCAGTGCGCGTATGCGGTCGAACAGACGTGGACTCGCCGCGGTCGACGCCGACTCCGGTGCGCGCTCCACTTCGTAGCGCTGATGCAACTCAGGGCTCTGCGCCAGGCGCTGGTGCTGGCGCAGCGCCGAGGTCACCGCAATCTTGGTCTGGTTGCCATGGATCGGCTTGGTGATGAAACGGTAGACCTGGCCGCGGTTGATCAGATCGATGGCTGCGCCGGCATCGGCGCGATCGGTCAGGATCACCGAGACCAGTTCCGGGTGCGGAGTTCGAAGTCGTAGCCGAGCGCGAATTTGTTGTCGATGGTTTCCAGGAAAGTATCGAGCGCCTGGTCGAGCATTGGGCTGAGGCCGTGCAGCGAGGCCGGCCCGCTATCGATCGCAGCCATTGCGTTGCCGAGATCGGTCGTAATCGCGCTGCGATCGCGCCCGCCACTGCCGGCATTGCCGCCCTGGGTGATGCTGCGATTCAGATCGACATCCAGATTGTTGATCGTGCGCAGGTTGGCGAGGCGTTGCAGATGCAGCTCGCCGTCAACCGTCTGCGTCATCCGCAACAGGAACAACAGCACACCGATTGCGGCGCCCACGAGAAGCACCGACAGCAGCAGTCGCAGGTTCATCGAGTCACCCCCAAGCACCGTTGATGCGGACAGGTCTGGACGACTCCTGCGCGTTCGTTTTTGTAGTGCGCCGGCACGATAGCTTCGGAGCCTGACACCGGCATCACCTGTTTGAGGTATGCCGCCTGCGGCCTCAGCCAAATGGGGGATTCGTCGCACGCCGCTATCGGTTGAACTGCCATACGAATCATCTGAAAAAATAACGGAGGAAGCAGCGATGGACGTGTCCGAACTTGAACGACGGCTAGGCGTGCTGGAAGACGTGGAAGCGATCCGCGCGCTTAAGGCGCGTTATCTCGCCAGTGCCGATGCCAAGGATCCGGCCGGCATGCGCGCCTGCTTCGTCGACGGTCCGGCCAGGATCGATTTCGGCCCGGTCGGCACTTTCGATCGGGCCGATCCGCTGGTCGAAGTGTTCCGTCAGGTCGGCTGTCATGACTACATGGTGGAGATGCATCACGGCGTCAATCCGCAGATCGAAATAACCGGCGCCGACACCGCCAAGGGGCACTGGAGCCTGCATTACCAGCTGATCAACACACGCGACAAGACGCTGACCCAGCTCGGCGCGTATTACGACGACGAATATCGGCGTACGGCCAAGGGTTGGAAAATCGCGGCGACGAAGTGCGTGACCACCTCACTGCTGGTGCTTACCTTGGCCGAGGATGCGATCAAGGCGATGGTGATCGGTCGGATGCCTGCAGCAGCGGAAGCCGCGCAGCAGAAGGCCAGCTAGCGGCTTGCGCACAAAGCGCATTGCATGACGCTGCCCATCGTCAACCCAGCGACAAGGAGGTCCGGGTGAAGATTCGATACGGCCTGCCGGCTTTGCTCGGCTTGCTTCTGTCCGCGTCGCCGGTATGGGGCAAGGCGACGGCGGAGCAGGCGGCGAAGCTCGGCGGCGCGCAGTTGAACTGCATCGGTGCCGAGCGTGCCGGCAGTGCGAGCGGGGTCGCCGCTTATACCGGCAAGTGGCTCGAAACCTGGCCCGGCATGAAGCCGGCGCCGGCCTACGATGCAGGCCCTTATGCGGCCGAGAAGCCGCTGTTCACGATCACTGCCGACAATCGCGCGCAATACGCAGCGCACCTGAGCGAAGGTCAGATGGCGCTGCTGCAGAAATACCCGAAAACTTTTCGTATGCCGGTGTACCCGAGCCATCGCGACTTCCGGCCGCCCGACTGGGCGTGCGCGGTGGCAAAGCAGAATGCGACTTCGGCGGAACTGGTGCACGACGGTCTCGGCATCGCCGCCACCGCCGGCGAGATTCCATTTCCGTTCGCCGCGAATGGTCTCGAAGCGATCTGGAACGTGCTCGCCACGCGGCATGTCTGGAACGAGACCGCGATGCTCGACATCGCCGACGTGTTCGCCAACGGCAACATCACCTGGGGCAAGCAGCGCTATCTGACCTTGAGCCCTTCCGGCGATCCGAAGCAGCATGGTTCGACCCAGGAAACCGTCGGTGCGTACTTCAATGTCGAGACGCTGGCACCGGCGCGCGAGAAGGGCAAGATCGGTATCGGCTTCCAGCCGAACGATTTCAAGGATGGCAGCACACGGGTGTGGGAATACAACCCCGGCACGCGGCGGCTGCGGCAGGCGCCGGACGTCGCCTTCGACTACGCGGTGCCGCCGTCGGGTCTACGCACGGTCGACGACGATTCGCTGTTCAACGGTTCGCCCGAACGCTACAACTGGAAGCTGCTCGGCCGCAAAGAGATTTACGTACCGTACAACAATTTCCGCATCGACGATCCGTCGATCAAGTACGCACAGCTGCTGACGCCCAATACGATCAACCCGGATTACGAGCGCTACGAGCTGCACCGCGTTTGGATGATCGAAGCGACGCTGAAGCCGGGCCTGCGCCACGTCTATGCGCGCCGCGTGCTGTACGCCGACGAAGACAGCTGGCTGGCGTTGTGGGCGGACAACTTCGACAGCCGCGGCCAGCTTTACCGCAGTGCTTTTGTCAACTTCCGCTATGCACCGGAGGCGCAGGCCTTCCATCGCGGCGTATCGGTGTATCACGATCTCAGCGCCGACGCCTACGAAGCCGGTTATCTGGTCAACGAGGCGGGCGAGCGCGGCTGGAAACTCAATCGCAGCGACGTCACGCCGCAGATGTTCAGCCCCAACTCAGCACTGCGCAGCGGTCATTGAGCGCTGCGAAAAAAGCTTCCGCCGGGTCAGGGCGTGCGATCCTGGCGCGCCGCCCAGGCCAGACATTGCGCCAGTGGTTCCGGGATGCCGGGTGCGTTGCTGTGCGTCCAGTCGAGGATTTGCTCTTCGGTGTAGTCCTCCGGCACGCCGCCCCATAGCGTCAGGTAGCGGCTCGTCAGCGGATCGTCGGAATAGAGCAGGAAGGTTTGGTCCATTTCGTCGGTGACGACATACAGCAGACTCCAGTCGTCGCTGCGGTACGCCTGCCGAATGTTCACGCGATTGACGTGCAACTGCCTGGCAACCGCGGCGGCAACGGCCGGGACCTGAGTATCCTGATAAGGGGTCAGCCCATCACAGGCGTTGGCCCAGACCGGGCCGGCGAACAACGCGGCGATTCCGCCGAGTAGATAGCTTTGCGCGGAGCGGAGCGCCACGCCCGCTCGTGCCGGGAGTCGTTTGGGGATCAACGGAGCCATCAGTTTCCTTTTATCGGCCAGTCAGGCTCGCGCCGCCAGCATTCGTTAGAACGCAAAATCCGGGCAAAGTGCCGCGCCAGTGCGCCTCCAAGGTAATGCGATTCGTATGCGAAATCCAAGGGTTCGCCAGATCGGTGCCAGAAGATTCCGACCAGCGGCGGCAAATCCCAGGACATGCGCCGGTCTGGCCGCTGAACTGCCATCAGGTTCTGAACTCGGCCACCGCCTGTGCCAGGCGCCGCTCGCCTGCAGCATCGGCGGTCTGCAAATAGCGCAGCTGCAGATACAGGCTGGCGATTTTAGCGAGCGGTGCGGCCAACTCCGGCCGCGCCAGCGCGACGCGACGTGCAAAGTCGAGCGGTCCTTCGTCCGGCCGCTGTGGCAGCCCGCTGCGTGCTAGGCGCCGCTGCACGCGCTGCCATTGTTGCAGTGCTGCGTCGCTGGTAAGCGGTGCAGCGAACTGACGCAGCAGCACCCAGCCGAGGCCGGCCAGCACCAGCATGACTGCAGCGGTCAGCGCCACAATCATGTCGCTCCAGTCGATCAGACCAAAGCGGCGCAGGAAATCCTGCTGCAGATCCGGGCCGTAGCCGAGCACCCAGTGATTCCACTGCGCATTGATCCAGTCCCAGCGCGCTTCGATGGCATAGCGCAGGTTGTAGCCGGGGCGTCGTGGATCGAGAAATGCCGGCAGCTCGCCACTATCTTCGAAAGCTGCGCTGATGCCACGCTCGATGCGCTGCGGCGCGACCGCGGCGGTCGGATCGACGCGCACCCAGCCACGACCGCCGAGCCAGACTTCGCTCCAGGCGTGCGCATCCGATTGGCGCACGACGTAGTAGTCGCCGATCGGATTTTTCTCGCCGCCCTGATAGCCGGTGACGACGCGCGCCGGCACGCCGGCGGCGCGCATCAGCACGGTGAAACTGCCGGCGTAGTGTTCGCAAAAACCGCGGCGCGTGTCGAACAGGAATTCGTCGGCACTGTCGCGGCCGAGCACCGGCGGATGCAAGGTATAGAAGAACTGCTCGCGACGGAACATCGTTAGTGCAGCGTCGACGATTGCAGCATCGTCGAGTCCCTGCGCGCGCCACTGTTGACCGAGTGCCTGCGTGCGCGGATTCGAACGCGCCGGCAGGTGCGTATAGAAGCTGCGCTGCGCGTCGCTGAATTCGCCCTGCAATCGATATTGGGTGAAGGATTCGATGCGGTAGAGGCGGCGTTCGCGCACTTCGCGCGTTGCCAGCAACTCGAAATCGGCATCCAGACTGGCGTCGCTCGGCAGACTCGTCGGCGCTGGCAGCTCGAGTGCGAACAGCCAGTGCGAACGCTGCGGTTCCAGCGTCACCTCATAGCGATAGGCACCGCCCTCTAACTGGGCTTGCGGTGGTGCCGCGGCGTTCGGACGCAGCACGCCATCCCAGCGGCGGCCATCAAAGTGTCCGAATACGGGGCCGCGCCAGTAGCGTTCGCGATTCGGCGGCGGCGCGCCTTCGAAGCGCACACGGAAGGCGACCGCATCGGATTCCACCAGGCTCGAAATCTCGCCGGGCGACATGCTGTCCGAAAGCCCCGAACGCGCCGCGCCCGCGTCTGACGGCAGACCCCACAAGGGTCCGGGAATGCGCGGAAACAGCACGAAGATGATCAGCATCAGCGGCAGCGCCATCAACACCAGACGGCCGCTGAGACGCAGCGTACTGCCGAATGGCAGCGCACCGCCGGGATGGTTGGCATCGATCAGCACAGCGGTGACGAGCAGCGTGCAGACGATCAGGTAAGCGGCGGTCCACAGCTCCTGCGAGAACAGAAAATGCGTGATCAGCAGGAAGTACATCAGCAGCACGATGATCATCAGATCGCGTCGCGCATTCAGTTCGGTCAGCTTGAGACCCGCCATGACCACCAACAGCGCCACGCCCGCGGTCTGCCCGCTGACGCGACCAAAGCTCGCGTACACACCGGCAAAGGCCGCCAGTGCCAATAGCACACGGACCGCTCGCGGGATCGCGCGCCAGCCGCGCAGCGCGGCAAGACCGCGCCACAGCAGCACGGCCGCAACCAGCAGTGTCGCCCACAGCGGCAGATGCATCACATGCGGCAGCAGCACGATCGTCAGCACCGCTAGCAGGCGCAGCAATGCAGCGCGCGGCAGCGTGTCCTGCAGGGCGGCCGCTCGGCTCATCGCGCCTCGAACAAGGCGAGTGCCTGCAGGCATTCGTGCCGGTGCGCAGCGCCCGTCGCAGGTGGATAGATCGCCGTGGGCATGCGCAGTCCGAAGGCGCGGCCATTGGCGTCGGCATCGAGTACCCAGCGGGTCAGCTGCGACAGGCGCCGCTCGACATCCCAAGGCGCGGGCAGCTCGGCCCAGTCGAGCCACAGTTCGTCTTCCAGCGTTTCGCTGAACTGCTTGACCATCGGGATGCGCTGCTTCGGAAAACTCTTCCAGTGGATCGAACGCGGCGCGTCGCCGCGCTGGTAATTGCGCAGGCCGGCGAAGTCTTCCTGGCCACTGCGCAGGCCGTTGCGACTGCCCTGACCGCCGGCACTATCCGGCGCCCGTGTGCCGCGCGCCGCCGCGCGCGGATAGACCAGGCAGCGCATATCCAGCTCGACCCAGGTCCAGGCGTAGAACAGGCCGAGCGGAAATTCGGTGGAGACGGCGAAGCGCGGCGCCGGCAGCCAGCCGCGCTGCATTGCCGGCTGCGTCAGCGTCAGCGTGGCGTGATGGCGCGCGCCGAGATCGATGCTGGCCGGCGCGATCGTCTGGGCGCTCGGCTCGTCTTCCTGCCAGGCGGCGCACAGCGCGTAACGCGGTGCCAGCGAAGGATTGGCCAGCTCGACGATGAAGCACGCCGCTTCACCGGCAAACACCGGCGCGACCCGCGTCTGCCGCACTTCGACGTTGACCAGATTGCCGTGGGTGTGATGCATGCCGATCAGGCCAAGGCCGGCGAGCAGGAAGGTCAGCGCAAAGGCCATGCTGTTGCTGTAGTTCATCGCACCCAGCAGCATCACCAGCAACAGCAGCGCGTAGCCATAGCCGTAGCGCGTCGGCAGGATGTAGACGCGTCGGCGATTGACCACCCAGGGCCCGGCGATGCGCGGCGTGCGGGTCGCAATCCAGCGGTTGATACGGCGCTGCACGGTTTTGAACGGCTGCGTGAAGATCAGTGCGAAGCGCTCGGCCGATAGGCGCAGACGACTTGTGGCGCTCATGCGCGCGGCCTTGAACACGACGCTAGAGCTGCGGCTTGAAGACCTGTAGTCAAGTGAAGGGTGTGAACCTTGGCAGGCGACGACGTTGGCACAGTTTTAGTTTCCCATAGCCGGCTGTTAGCGTCTGCATCGCCGATGCGGGGTTCGGGGGCTGCGGCGGTGAACGCGCCGTCCGTGTGGCGGTCGAAGCCCCGAGTTGCAGCCGGCCACCCTATTATTCTCCAGACCGAAATCAGCAATGAAAATGATCAGCGCCGTTATCAATCCCTACAAGCTGGAGGAAGTGCGCAGCGCGCTTGCGGACGTCGGTGTCGCCGGCATTACCGTAACGGAAGTAAAAGGCTTCGGTCGCCAGAAAGGGCATACCGAGAATTATCGTGGCGCGGAATACCACATCGATTTCGTGCCGAAGATCAAGCTCGAACTGGTGGTGGACGATAGCCGCTCGGAGGCGGCGATCGAGGCACTCTTGAAGTCGGCTCGCAGCGGCAAACTGGGCGATGGCAAGGTCTTCGTCAGCGACATCGGCCAGACCATCCGTATCCGCACCGGCGAGGAAGGACCGGACGCAATTTAGCGCTGCACTCGCCGGATCGGGTCCGCAATCAGCTGCGCCTCAATTGCGGGCGACGCGCTCCGATCCCGCCGACAGATCGGTAACGCCAGTCTTCGCCGCATGTGCAGGCAGCCAGCCGGCGATCGTCGGCGCGCGCCGTATCAGGTGGAATGCCAGAAAACTGAGTGCCTGGCGTACCAGCGTCGGGTTGCGCGCATGTTCGGCGCTGAGTTCCTTGCAGTGCTTCTGCATCAGCTGATCGAGCGTCGCGCTGAGCGTCGTATTGAACGCTTGATCGCGCACCACCAGGTTGGCTTCGAGATTGAGGAACAGGCTCAAGGGATCGAGATTGCTGGAACCAACCGTCGACCAGCGATCGTCGATGACGGCGACCTTGGCATGCAGCGGCCGCTCGCAGTATTCGTAGATGCGCACGCCGCCACGCAGCAGATAGTCGTGCAGCGCGACGGTCGCCGCACGCACGATGGGCATGTCGGGATTGCCTTGCAGAATCAGGCGTACATCGACGCCGCGCCGCGCGGCATTGCGCAGATCGCGCAGCAGACGATAGCCCGGTAGGAAATAAGCGTTGGCGATGACGATACGTTGCTGCGCGCTGCGGATGCCGAGGCGGTACAGACGTTCGATGTCGTTGCGGTGCGCATGGTTGTCGCGCGTCACCAGCAGCGCATCGGTGCCGCCGGTCGCGCGATCCAGTGCTGCCATCAAGGCCGGTGCGCGGCGTCGCCAAAAACGCCGCCGCCGGGATGCGCTCGCAGGGGTGCCGGCAAGTATCCCTTGGATATCGGCCACGACCGGTCCGCGAACCTCGACCGCGTAGTCCTGTTTCGACAGCGCACCGAATTCACGCAGGTGCTGCGTCGAGAAGTTGATCCCGCCGATCATTGCGGTGTCGTTGTCGACCACCACCAGCTTGCGATGCAGCCGCCGAAACAGATTGACGCGGACGTTGAACACGCGCGGTTGCGGGTCGTACAGCCGGAACCGCACGCCGGCGCGGATCATGTCTTCGATGAAGCTGGACGACAGTTCGGCGGAGCCATATCCGTCCGCGGTCATTTGCACGCGCACCCCGCGTTGTGCCGCCGCTATCAGCAGCGTCTGCAATTCCTGGCCAATCTTGTCGTTCGCGAGGATGAAGGTCTCGATCAGCACTTCGCTGTTGGCAGCGGCGATGAGCTCGAACACGCGTGGAAAGAATTCTTCGCCGTTCTCCAGCAGGCGCACCTGATTGCCTGCACGCCAATGTGCCGTACTCACAACGACAGCTCTGCTGTCAGTGCCGCGTGATCGGATAACCGCGACCACGGTCGTGACGACAGCACCGCAGTACGCAGCAGCTGGGCGTTGCGAAAATAGATGCGATCAAGCCGCAGCAAGGGCAGCTGTGCAGGAAAGGAGCGGGCGACGCGGCCTTGCGCCTGTTCGAAAGCTTCGGCGATGCCGCCGCAACGGCGCAACACTGCATGCGCCTGGTTGCGCCAGTCGTTGAAGTCGCCCGCGATGAAGAGTGGCGCTGTCGGCGGCACCCGCTGTTCGACCAGATCGCAGAGCCTGCGCACTTGCTGTCGACGTTCCGCTTCATGCAGCGCTAGGTGTGTGCAGATTGCATGAACCTCAGCCACCACGTTCGGCAGTTTGATCACGCAGTGCAGCAGTCCGCGCTCTTCGCTGCGGCCGACCGAGATGTCGTGATTTTCGAAATGCACGATCGGAAATTTCGACAACACTGCATTGCCATGATGGCCTTCACTGTAAACCGCATTGCGCCCATAGGCGACGCTGCCCCAGATTGAACCCGCCAGGAATTGATACTGCGGCTCGGCGGGCCAGTTCGAATGTGCGGCCGCATGCGTGTCGTGACTGCCGAGCACCTCCTGCAGAAACACGATGTCCGCCGCGGCCGCGTGCACCGCTTCGCGCAGTTCGTGCAGCACGAAGCGGCGATTGAAGCTGGTGAAGCCTTTATGCGTGTTGAGTGTCAGCAACTTGACGCCGCCGGGCGCGGCGTCGGCTATTGCAAGTCTGGAGCGCGCTTGATCCATTGTGGTCTGTTATTGAATGTTCATCGTTCAGCGCATGGGGCTGCGTCTTGTACTCGATATCTGCACGCAAGCTCTAGTCGCGCACCGCGCGTTCAGTACAGAGCGATTTTCGGGCTTTGAGTTCCATCGCCGACCCTTGCCATTGCTGCAATCGGCGACTGCAGCAGCAGGTTTCGCAACCTTTTCCTGCCGCCGGGGGTCTGAAGAACTTGTGACAACTCCCAATCAGGCATGCAACTAAAACATCATTACGGGCGGATTTTGCGCCGGCTCGCCATTGCTATTTTTTTTGTGGCGGTTGCGGTGCTGCTGTATATGCGTGCGCGTGCCATCGATTGGGGCAAGGTGCTGCAGTCGCTGCGCCACTTCGAGCCGTCGACCATTGCGCTCGCCGCCGCTGCTGCGCTGGCCAGCTATCTGGTTTACGCCTGCGTCGACTTGTTCGCGCGCGCCTACACCGGCAAGGCGATTCCGCGTCTGCTGTCGATGCAGATCGCATTTGTCAGCTACGCATTCAACCTGAATCTCGGCTCGCTGATCGGCAGTATCGGCTTCCGCTATCGGCTCTATTCACGTTTCGGCGTACAGCCGGAGTTGATCGGTCGCATCGTTGGGCTCAGTCTGGTGACCAATTGGTCAGGCTATTTCCTGGTGGCCGGCGTCGCCTTCCTGCTGCGTTTTGTACAGTTGCCGGCACATTGGGATCTCGGCACGCTCGGCTTGCAGGTCTGTGGAGCGATGTTGTTGATCACGATCTGCGGGTACGTCGCGCTGTGTGCATTTTCGAAGCGACGCAGCTGGACGATACGCAAGACCGAATTGAATCTGCCCTCCGCGACGACTGCATTGGCGCAGATCGGCCTGTCGTCGCTGAACTGGCTGCTGATCGGCAGCGTGCTATTCGTGCTGTTCGAAGGGCGGGTGGACTATCCGACGGTGCTCGCAGTGTTCCTGCTCAGCAGCATCGCCGGCGCAGCGACGCATATTCCGGCAGGGCTCGGCGTGACTGAAGCCGTTTTTATCAGCCTGCTGGGCAGTCGGATGCCGCATCACGAACTGCTTGCTGCGATTCTGGCTTATCGCGGAATCTACTATCTGGGACCGCTGGTCCTTGCATTTTTTCTCTATCTCGGACTGGAAGCGCGCGCCCGGCGCATTGGCTTGCCCGATCTGGCGGACGCCGCGGATGCGGCCACGTCAAAATCCCGGGTACAGGATTCTGCGCGAACGATTACGCAGTCCTAGGGTCGATCTTTGACATCCGCAGACAGGAGGATCGCTCATGGCCCGACTCATCGACACCACGGTGCAGACCGATACGGCGAACTACAGTTTCAAGTCGCGCGAGGAAGCGGAGGCTTTTTTCCTTTCGCTGAAGAACAAGCGGACGCCACTGGGCGAGACGCAGGCCGGTCGCGCAGCGGCCAAGCCACGAGCGAAAAAGTTGTCCGCGATGCAGACCAAGCGCAGGCAGCATTAGATAGTCGCACGAAGATCATGGCGGCCGCTGCAGGCTCAATACCGTTGTAGCATGCGGCAAGTCGGGGCGGGCGCTCGGTTAAATGTGAATGAGCGCTGCCTCAGCAGCGTTCGTCCTCGCCCAGCTTGGGCGGTCTTCGTTTCGCTTTGTCGCAAGCCTGTTGCACCGGTTGTGCACTGCGATCGGCACCGCCCCAGGGCGCCGGATCGCTCGATGGAAAAGTCGCCTTCAGCGTTTCGTCGATCTCGCGTTCGGTTTTCTTGTCGTTCATCGTCCACCTCCAGAATCCTCATTGTTTTCACCGTGTGAAACGAAGCTCTGCTTGGTTTAAGCGTTTTCTGCCAGCTAAGCAAGCCGCTCGACGTTCGAGCAGATCAACGGCAGGACTTTCTCAAATAAGGGCTGCCATTGACCGCTGATCCTGTACGTCTGAACTTCCCGCCGCGGTCCGGGTTCTATTGTGTACAGCCGCAAAATATCGGCTGTTACACGTGCCTAAGCAATGGAGGAAGCAATGCAAAAGAAACCGCAGGGCGGCAAATCCAAAGCCCCGAACCAGGACCAGATGCGACCGGCCGGACAACCCGGCAGCAACCAGCAGCGGCAAGACGATGATCGGTCGGATCCGCGGCAGCAGGGCTCGCACACGGGCGAGTCGTCGCCGCAGAATCAACAGCACCAGCACGATCGACAGTAGGTAGTCGTCAATCGCTGATCGCGGCACTCTCGTGCCGTGGTCAGCGATATCGTTGCTGCTGCACACAGCGGCGGGTAAAGTGTGCGGCACTGTAGGCGCTCGGGGTTCCGACCCCGCCCTGATCCTTTTGTGTGCTTATCCGAGCGTCAACACTTCGATTCCAAACGATGCTCGCCTGTCACGCGCAGGTTCAATTAAGCGGCATTGATTTAAGTACGCGCCAATCCGTCTGGTTTTCTTGCGCGGGTGCTCAGGCTGTGGTTTAAGATGCGCACGGCCGAGCCATCAAAAGCCCAGAACAAAAAGCAATGCCGATAAAGGCGCTGGCTGTGGGCGGCCATGCGTATGGCTTAAGAAAGATGTTGCAGCCACTATCTAAGGGAGAGCTTTATGGTGCCTATGTCGAAGCGGATCGGAGCTGAATTTCTGGGAACGATGTGGTTGGTTTTAGGCGGTTGCGGCAGTGCAGTGTTGGCAGCGGCCATACCCTCGGTGGGGATCGGACTTCTGGGTGTTTCGTTGGCATTCGGGCTCACCGTACTGACGATGGCCTTTGCGATCGGACACATCTCGGGCTGCCATCTCAACCCGGCTGTTTCGATCGGTTTATGGGCTGGTGGCCGCTTTCCGGCCAAGGATCTGGCGCCCTACATTCTGGCTCAGGTGGCGGGCGGTATTGCCGGTGCTGCGATTCTTTATCTGATTGCCAGCGGCAAGGCCGGATTCGATATCGGTAGCGGGTTTGCGTTGAATGGCTACGGCGCACATTCCCCCGAGGGCTATTCGTTGACGGCCGCGCTCATCTCTGAATCAGTGATGACCTTTATGTTCTTGCTGATCATCATGGGCGCGACTGCGCCCGCAGCACCCGCTGGATTTGCGCCGATCGCGATCGGACTGGGTTTGACGCTGATTCATTTGATCAGCATCCCGGTGACCAATACCTCGGTAAATCCGGCGCGCAGCACCGGTGTTGCCGTAATCGCCGGCGGCTGGGCGGTGCAACAGCTATGGCTGTTCTGGCTGGCACCGATCGCCGGCGCGATCGTTGGCGGCAGCGTGTATCGCTGGTTGGGTAGCGCGCCGCGCAAATAATTCGATAGTGCCGGTACGCCAAGGGCCTTGGCGTGTACCGGCACGCTGGCCGAGCTGGTTGCGTGGTGGCACACCAAGCCACGACCGTCCGTGTACCACAGGTTTCAAGCTGCGCTACCGCGCGGGCCGTTTTTTCTTCTGTGGTGTCGAACGTCCGGAGCGGGCTTTGGCTTTTACCGTCGCCTTACGGCGCGGCTTGCCGCTGCTGGAATGCCAGTCGACGGCCCAGTCGAGCACCGGAGCTGCAGCAAGCAGCAACTCCTGTCCCTGATCCGACAAGGCGTAGCCGGCGCCGCTGGCGTGGGTCACGAGGTTCGCGGCGCGAAGGTCGCCGAGACGCAGGTTCAGCGTGCTTGGCGAGATATCGTTGCAGGCCTGTTGCAGTTCCCGGAACGTGAACGAATCGGCACGCAGCTCCCAGAGAATGCGAAGAACATAACGGCGATGAAATAGATCGATCGCAGCATTGATCGCATTTTTTTGTTTTGTCGTTTCAGTCATTCCGGCTCCTGAGTTTAAGTCGGCAGGCGAATTTTCGAGGCAGGCCCGATTGCCGCTGCCGAGTATTGTGCATTACCTGCGGCCTGCGCTGCGGGATGGAGCCGATTGGGGTGTCGGCACTGGTTTTTTTCAAATGCTGCCGCATAATAGAGTTGCGTCGGGATTTCCCGATGCATTATTGCTGTATGAAGCTGCGAGGATGCGCTTAGGACGCCGGGGCAGTACCGGCCATCTCCACCATCGACGGGGATGACATAGCTTCGACTAGGTGAGGAATCAACGTGGACAGCAGGACAGGCGACGGCCCTAAGCCGCGCAAAAAGTCTATCTGCGAACGATAGCGTTTACGATCAGGCCCTCGCGGCCTAATCCGATGATCTAGTGCTCATCGTCACCGAAAGCACTCGGAGCCCCGGCAACGGGGCTTCGTCATTTCTGCAGGAACAAACAGCCGCCATCCGCGCTGGACGTCGTCGCTAATCCGGCATGCGCTCGCCGGTGAGCGCGCGCAATTCGGTCAGCATGACGTTCAGGCTGTAGGGCTTCGACAACCACGGGCGATTGCTGAAGCGCAGTTTGGTCTGATGAATGTCGTAAGCGGTCGCCACCACAAATGGCACTGCGCGCTGATTGAGCGCCTCCAGCACGGGTAAAGACGACTCGCCGTACAGATCGAGATCAACCACTGCCGCATCCAAAGCTTCGGTTTGCGCGAGGCTCACCGCGGCCTTCAATCGTCCCACCGGGCCGATGACGACATAACCAGCATCGATTAGCGCTTCTTCGACACACATCGCGATCTGTTCGGAATCTTCGACGACCAGCACTCGAAGCCGTTTGTTGCTGGCGGATGCGGGGGTCATCTTCGCGTTCGGCGCAATCGGAGCAAGCTCGACCGGCGTCACTCGCCAGCAGTCCGAAGTTGGCTTGGATCGCTGGATTGGCCGGACCTACTTTCGAGAGGGTCTGGTTGATCTTTCTCTACACCGCCCGGCGTTGGCTTCGATTCACTCATCGCATTGCTCCTGCGCTGCTCTGCAGTACGACCACAATGTCGCGGGCTGGTTCGCTAGGTACAGAGTTGCGGATGCTGCTGCGGGGTATTCAGCGTTCAGGCTTGCGTCGACTGCTGTTCAGCGCAGCTTGTGCGCGGGCACAGCTGGGCGCAACGATCAAGCCGCCGCCAGGTTGAAATCCTGACGCACTATTTGCGCGGCTTCTTCGACATCGGCAGCACAACTCGAGTGGCCGATGTAGCCTTCAAGCATCCAGTTGCAGCCATCCTTGTCGGGCGCTATGGCCACGATTGAGCCGACGCGCACCTCGGAGCAGATCGAGCCCGGCCGCGTCGATTGTTTGATCATCTTTTCGATCTCGACCGCAAGTTGGCCCCGGGTTAAAAGGCGTCGCTTCATTTCGCTGTCCACGTTAAAAGGAGGGCGAGACTAGCACGCGCTGCGCTGGAGCCCGATGCAAGCGGCGCATAGGCTTGAAGCTACAGTCGGAGGCGTACTCGAACTTGACCAGGAACAGGTGCATACGCTTGCCGACGGGAGGCTGGAACCACTCGTTGGCTTTATCACTCTAAGCATTGCTAGCAGCAACTGCGCTGCTCAGGGAAGTAATTCAAATGGACCGACCGTCTGCAGTAGTGCTGGCTCTTGTTGCTGCTGCGGCTATCAGCATCGCCCCTTGTTGGAGTTATTCAGCCGATTGGGGCGTATGGGGTAGTTGTCTCGTGATCACCTGTGGCGCGGTTCTCTTTGCAGTTTGTTTTCTTTTGCGAAACCCACGTCAGTTTCGCGCACCGCAAGCCGTCGAACTGAACGTAAACGCAGCTATGGACTCCAAACTGCAAGGCGCGCAACCGCTGCGCTAGTGAGGAGCACTATAAAATGGACTTACTCATCGTTCTGATCATTCTGTTGCTGCTGTTCGGCGGTGGTGGTGGGATTTATTGGGGTTTGGGCGCCGGTTGGGGCATCGGTCCGATCGGGCTGCTGCTCGCCGTGATCGTGATCATCTACCTGCTCAATGGCGCGCGCGGACGGCGCGGTCCTCGCTTGTAAGAGGGCCCCTTCGATAGCGTAAGTTCGAGCCCACCTCGCGGTGGGCTTTTTGTAACCCGCAAGGAGCAGGGAACTGAGAGCAGCTTGTCAAAGTCTAGATGAACTCGGTGTCATCACAGAGGAGTGGAACCAATGAAGCTCGGGAATCATTTTGTCGGCAGCGTGCTGCTGGCGAGTTTTGTCATCTGCGGCAGTGCGATCGCCGCGACCGACGATATGAGTTCGACTGGCGCAACGACTTCGGCCAGCGCGCCGACAAAGACCAAGCACAGCACCACCACGCACACTCGAACGGCAGCACGCGGTTCGCTGGCGCGCTGTGTCCAGGAAAACACTGCCGTAGCGGAAACCTTCTGCCAAACGCATCAGGATCAATGCGCAGCAGAGAAGAGCGGCGTGCGTAGCGAATGCGAAGCCGAACTGCGCGGAGAACGTCATTCCGGCTAGTTGCGCAGCGCAACTCTTGGCATTCACTGCAGGTGATAAGGCGAAAGCGCACTCCAAAGTTCAAGCGTTGCATCGATCGCCTTGGTGACCGGTCCCAGAATGGCGGTTAAGGCACTGCCGGGCCAGGTGTGTCCACCGCCCTGGATGGTATAGACACGTACCTCGCTGCCGGCGGTGCAGGCGGTGTAGCGCGACAGGCTCACAGTAGTCGAATCACCGCTGACCTGCGCATAGTTGGTCGTGGTAGGCGCGCCGATGCAGCGGTTGTTGCTGAGCCAGAACTGTGCGGTCTGAACTGCCGAGTCCAGTGTGGAGTTGCCGTTATAGGGCACCGCAATGTCGTTGGTGCCGGCCATCAATACCACCGGCAACGCCAGAGTTGGTCGGCAGCTGCTGTTGAGCGAGCGCGGCAGCGCGGCCGATATCACTGCGATGCCGGCGACCTTGCTGGTCAATTCGCAGCCGAGGCGCTGAGACATGTAGCCGCCGTTGGAGTAGCCCGCAACATAAATGCGGTGCGCGTCGACACCATCTTGTGCGACAGCAACATCCATCAAAGCGGACAGAAAACCGACATCGTCCGGCAGCGTGGACTGCGAGCCGGTGGGTGAGGGATCGTCATGCCATTGACCGCTGTAGGCTGCCGGCAGGAACACCCAAGCACCATAGTTGGCAGACAGCCGTCCGGCTAGGGAAATGTTGGCCATCGCGAGATTCGCGGTATCTCGCGGATGCAGCAAAAACACTGCCGGGGCAGGGCCGGTCAATGTCGATTTGGTTGGACGAATGGCGATGTAATTTCGCACCAGTCCCTGATAGGTAAGCGTGCCGCTGAAGCTGCTGGTGCCTGCGAAAGGAATGATGCCGCTGACGTTGTTCGGCACCGCCGCGCTGGCGACGTTGGCACAACTGGCCCCGATGATCAGTGCTGCCACGATTCGAGATAAAGTCGAAAAACAATTCATCGCATGACTCCATTCATTAGGTTTTCTATTTGCTCTTGCTACGATAATTGCCAGTGAGTCCTCTTCGCTGCGAGCCCTGCTCAGGTGCTCGCAATCCGAAGCAAGAGTGACTGCCGATCGATACTCACGCACCACCGATAGCAATTGGGTCAACGGGGGACGAACGGTTCAATATCGTGTTGCAAGCGGGACTCTGTAGGGCGTTTTGTAGGGCGCTTTTTTGCGTCGGCGGCGTCCATATTTCTCCGGATGCCGGGGTCGCCCAAGGCCGATCAAGTCCGGCCTCGCCATGATGGCTGCAGTCTCTAAAAACCCGCAGCCATTCGTATGGAGGCCGAAATGCAGATCGCCGGCGTTGTATCATTCATCCGCAGCGGCGACGGCCGGGTCGTGAGTCACCGGCGCTTGCGGAAGCGGTGGAGATCGCAAGATCCATCCGAGTCCAAAATCGATCCGCATGCCCGAATGGCGAAATCGGTAGACGCAAGGGACTTAAAATCTGATTTATAACAAATAAATCTTTGATTTACAGTGTGTTAGTCGATAGAATTCGCTTACACAGCTGTTACACATTTCGAGTCTTTGGAGGTCTGCATGGACGCAGAAACCCACACACTCATGGACGGCAAACTGCACGTCTATAAGCGTGAGAACAGCCGGTACTGGCAGTGCTCAACCTACCTCGGTGCACTCAATCACCGGGCGAGCACGAAGGAAGAAAGCCTCGTCGAGGCAAAGGATTTTGCTCGCGGCTGGTATATGGAGCGCTGCGTTGAGGAACGTCGCCGCAGGCGTGCAGGCGAGGCCGAGTCCGACACCACCGAGCAGCCGGCAGTTGAAGTAGTACCGTCGCTTGATCGCCGGCGCCGGCAGAAACCCATTGGCCCCCTCTTCAAAGATGCCGCCGCGATCTTCCTGAAGGAATATCAGGTCATCACCGAGGGCGAGCGGAATCAGGAATACGTCGATCAGAAGTCCCTCAAGGTCAGGCTACACTTGCTGCCGTTCTTCGGTGACAAGCCAGTGGCCGAAGTTAGTGCGGGCCTCATCCAGGATTATCGGGTTCATCGTCAGACTTCGCGGCTGAACCCCAAGACAGGTGAGCCGCGCCGTCCGGCCCGCTCCACTCTGCACAGTGAGATGGTGACGCTCCGGCAGATTCTGAAGGCAGCCAACCGCAAGGGTTGGATTGGGGGACTGCCCGATATGTCGGTGGCATACAAGAGTTCGGGAAAGATTTCCCATCGCGCCTGGTTCTCCCCCGACGAGTACAAAATGCTTTATGAGGCCACCCGTGAGCGGTCCAAACACCCGAAGAAGGAGCGTTGGCGTTCGGCGTGCGAGCAAATGCACGATTTCGTGTTGTTCATGGGCAACACGGGCTTGCGCCCTGACGAAGCGCTACGTCTGGAGGATCGCGACATCGCGGTCGTAAGGGACGAAGGAAACGGCGAGCGCATCCTTGAGATTACCGTTCGTGGCAAACGCGGCACCGGCTACTGCATGAGTATGCCGGGGGCCGTGCACCCCTATCAGCGTATTCGCCAGCGCAAGCGACTCAAGCCCGCCGACCGGCTGTTCGATTCTTCGCAGCGCGAGCTTTTCAATAACATTCTCGATGAACTGGACCTCAAGCGCGACCGTGAAGGGAGCGTGCGAACCGCCTATAGCCTGCGGCATACCTACATCTGCATGAGGCTGATGGAGGGCGCAGACATTTACCAGATCGCTAAGAACTGTCGCACGAGCGTGGAAATGATCGAGAAATATTACGCCTCGCATATCAAGAATACGCTGGATACGGCCGCCATCAATGTCCGCAGAGCCAAGGTCAAATTGGTCGCCGCGCAAGCGGCCTGAGCGGATCGCCTTGTAGTAAAGTAGCTGCGCGGTACACCCACTGCCCGGGTGGCGAAATCGGTAGACGCAGCAGACTTAAGAGAATTGAGCCCTGCCGGGGAAACCCGGCTGGTGAAGCCCGTCAAACTCGGCGAAAGCTCCGGAAAATCCTTGCTAACGCCGAGCCAAGCCCTAGCAGTGATGCTTGGGAAGGTGTAGAGAGCAGACGGCGGGCACCTACGGCTGAAGAGCTACGGTGAAGGCGTGCTCCAGACCACGAACGACCTCGGTCGGCGGCGAAAGCCGAAGTGGTACGAAAATCTGCAGCCCGTAAGGGCATGACGGTTCGAGTCCGTCCCCGGGCACCACCTTTTCCCCATTTCGCAATCGTGGTTGGTTGCCGCGGCGAACATTCTATTTTGCGTCATCGGAACCGATGACCTGCTTTTGGGAGTACTGCCCGAAGGGGCAGGACGTTGGCGAAAAGCGCTCCGAACGGAGCGCCGCCACCCACCTATTTAGCGCAGCGCAGCGCCAAAATAGCTGCCACAGTCATCGGTAGCCGGGGCAGAAACCAAGGGGCTGTTCGCGCGACCGCAATGTTTGTCGCACTATCTAATTGTTTCTGTGTGTGTTTTGCTGTTTTTGTCTACAATGTGCCCAGATGGGTAGGGGCTACGTATCGTAAATGAGATGGACTGCACGCGGTTGGGCCACCTCGGCTGCATTTAGGGAGATTCGCCGGGCATGCGTCTCATAAAAAACAGCGGAAACGACCGCGTCGTGGATGAACTGAGATCAGTCTTAAAGCCTGGATCTCGGTTGGACATCGCCACACCTGGACTCTCGCTGTTTGCGTTCGCCGAGCTTGAGCATCAACTCAAAGCCCTTGAAGGTGCCCGCCTGGCCCTTGCTCTGCCTGATGGATTCGATCCGGGAATGTTGGGCTCGGAGGCTGACCGGTCTCGGCGAAATCGCCTAGAGACTAGGTTTCTTGCACGCCAATGCGCGGAGTGGGTGAATCAGATCGCAAGCGTGCGGACCGCGCCTGCTCGCCTGCCGCAGTCCGCGCTGGTGATGGACGGCAGCGAAGAAGCATCGAAACGGGCGATCACCGGCTACTGTCCGCTGACTACGGACGGCTTGGGTATCACCCCCGGCAACCCTTACAGTTTGATTCAATGCACCGAATCCAAGTCCGAATGGGAAGTGCTAAGCGGCTGGTTCTCGTCATTGTGGGACGGGCTGCCGTCAACAGAAGATGCCAAGTCATCGCTCTTGGCCCGGCTCAATGAATTGATGGCACACAAAGCGCCATCGCTGATCTACTACCTAATCCTGTTCCATCTCTTCAAGGACATTGGCGACGACTTGGACGAGGAACGCATCGTCAAGTCAGCGACCGGCATCCGGAATACGGTGGTCTGGAAGAAACTTTTCAAGTTCCAACGCGACGGCGTGGTCGGCGCGATAGACAAGCTGGAGCGTCTGGGTGGCTGCATCATCGCCGACAGCGTGGGCCTCGGAAAGACCTTCGAGGCGCTGGCCGTCATCAAGTATTACGAGCTGCGCAATGACCGCGTGCTGGTGCTTGCGCCTAAGCGGCTGCGAGACAACTGGACCATCTACAAGGCCAACGACCGCCGCAACATTCTGGCGGCGGATCGCCTGCACTACGACGTGCTCAATCACACCGACCTGGGGCGCGAAGGCGGCATGTCGGGCGACATAGACCTCTCGCACGTCAACTGGGGCAACTACGACCTGGTGGTGATCGACGAGTCCCACAACTTCCGCAACAAGGCCACGCACAAGGATCGAGATACGCGCTACGACCGCCTGATGAAGCGCATCATCAAGGACGGCGTGAAAACGCGCGTGCTCATGCTCTCCGCCACGCCGGTCAACAACCGGCTGGCTGATCTGAAGAATCAGATCGCATTCGTCACTGAAGGCGACGACACGGCGCTGGAGGCGCATAACATCCCCAGCATCGAGGCCACAGTGCGTCAGGCTCAACTTCAGTTCAACCGCTGGATGAATCTGGAGGATGTCGACCGCAAGCCCGCCCGCCTCTTGGACATGCTGGGATTTGATTACTTCAAGTTGCTCGACTTGCTCACTATCGCGCGCTCGCGCAAACACATCGAGAAGTATTACGGCACGGCGGAGACCGGCAAGTTTCCAGAACGGCTCAAGCCCATCAATATCCGCGTGGACGTGGATTTGGAAAAGGAATTTCACTCCATCCGCGAGATCAACAGCGAAATTCGCCGTCTGAATCTCAGTGCCTACGCTCCGCTGCGCTATGTCTTGCCGCACAAGCAAGCCGCCTACGACGCCAAATACAACACCCAAGTAAAAGGTGGTCAGGGATTTTTCCGACAAGTGGACCGCGAGGAAAGCCTGATCCACCTGCTGCGCGTCAACATCCTCAAGCGCATGGAAAGCGCAGTCTCGTCATTTGCGCTGACAATCAAGCGGCAATTGCGGGACGTAGAATCACTGCTCCAGAGAATCGAAGTGCACGAAGAGTCGGTGGAGGAAATCTCTATCGAAGACCTGGAAGTGGACGACCCGCTGTTTGAAACGCTGATGATCGGGCGCAAGGTCAAGGTGCTGTTGCAGGACACGGACCGTGTGCGCTGGCGGCAAGACCTGACGGAAGATCGAAATCGCCTCGCCACGCTTTTATCGGCGGCTGAGCAGATAGAACCAGGCCGCGACGCCAAGCTCGACGCCCTGCGCCAGGTCATCTTGGGGAAGTGCAAGAAGCCCTTCAACCCCGGCAACCGCAAGGTGATCGTATTCACCGCCTTTGCGGAGACGGCGGAATATCTTTATCGCGAACTCGCGGCTTGGGCGCAAAAGGAACTGGCCGTGAACGCGGCGCTGGTCACGGGCGCGGGTCGCAACAAGACCAATCTCGAAGGATTGCGCCTGGACCTCGCCAGCATCCTCACCGCATTTTCACCTCGCTCGAAAGAGCGTCCCCCGGAACTGGCCGACGAAGGCGAGTTGGATTTGCTTATCGCCACGGACTGCATCTCGGAAGGCCAGAACCTCCAGGACTGCGACACCCTCATCAACTACGACATTCACTGGAACCCGGTCCGCATCATCCAGCGGTTCGGACGCATTGACCGCATCGGCTCTGTCAACGCCAGCGTTCAGCTCATCAACTTCTGGCCCAATATGGAGCTGGAGGAATACATTAACCTGGAGCAGCGCGTAAGCGGGCGCATGGTGTTGCTGGACATTTCCGCCACCGGCGAAGAGAACATCATCGAGCACCAATCCGGCAACCAGATGAACGATCTGGAATATCGCCGGAAGCAACTTGAGAAACTCCAGGATGCGGTGATTGATCTGGAAGACTTGGGCAGCGGCATTTCAATTGCCGATCTCACGCTCAACGATTTCCGCATAGACCTCGCGGCATATTTACGCGCACACCCCGGCAAGCTGGAAACCCTCCCGTTTGGCAGCCTGGCTATCACTACGACGCAAAGCGGCGGTGAGTCTGCGATTGCGCCGGGCACCATCTTCTGTCTGCGCGCCGTCGGCGAATCAGCGAACAAGGCTATTGAGCCGGGTTACCCGCTCGCTCCGCATTACCTCGTGCATGTCGGCGAGGACGGCGCCGTGCTGCTGCCGTTCACCCAGGCCAAGCAAGTGCTTGACCGCCTGCAACGGCTCACCATTGGCCGCGATTTGCCTGATGCAGGGGCCTGCGCTCGCTTCGACAAAGCTACCCGCGACGGCCAGGATATGAGCGCCCCACAGAAGCTACTGGCGGCAGCCGTCGCTTCTGTGTTGGGCAAGAGCCAGGAGCGCGCGGTCGCCAGTCTGTTTACGCCGGGCGGGACACATGCGACGAAAGGTGAATTCCAAGGAGCCAATGACTTTGAAGTTGTGGCCTGTATCGCTTTGCTCGCGGGGAACCCGGCGTGAATGCCGCACAACTCATTGAAGCTCTCGGCCTGCCGCCAAGCGTCCGTCTGGATCAGCGCGTTCCCAAAAAGCTGCTGCTAGAACAAGGCGCACCTACTGCAGCGGACAAGCGAGCCATTCAAGATGGACTCGAAGAGCTGACCTGGGTAGCCGCGCTCAAGCCTGCCAACATTGGCGTGGCGGCTTACAAGGATGAAGTTAGGGAATATCTGGAGATCGCTGTGCTCACCGCCGTATTGCGCCCCACGGCCAAGACGACGCGGCTAACGGAACTGATTCACCGTGCTATTCCTTATCCACTGGTGCTGATCACTGAACAAGGCGGGCGTCCAGCCATATCGCTCGCGCACAAGCGGCGCTCGCAGGCCCAGAACGAGGCGGTGGTGCTAGATGGCAAGCTCAACATCTGCGTGTTGTCAGCAGAGGCGTTGCATGAGGCGGAGTTTGTCACCAGCCTCGCCTTGGCCGGCCAAGCCGCGCACAATCTCAACACTGTGTATCAGGGCTGGCTCGACTGCATGACCGCGTTCGCCGCCGCGCAAATTACAGATCGCTTTGTACGCGCCGGATCTGTGCAGCAGATCGCTGATCGGGACAAGGCGCTTGATGAGCACACGCGCCTGCAACAGGAACGAATCAACCTGCGGGCACAGGCCGTGCGCGAGAAACAGATCAATCGCCGTGCCGACCTGAATATGCAAATCCATAAGCTGGACAATCAGCTTGCCAATCTTTTGAACAAACTTTAATCGGGCACTCCATGAAGCAAATTACCTCCAGCGATCCCGAGGCGCAGAGCGCCGATCTGACCGGCACTAATTTGGACGCGCTCAAGGATTTGTTCCCCGAAGCCTTCACCGAGGGCAAGGTGAACTTCGAGGTCTTGAAGCAATTGCTTGGCGGCGTAGTAGATGAGCGCGAGGAAAAATACGGCCTCAATTGGAACGGCAAGCGGCGTGCCCGTCAGATCGCCCTGACCCCGAGCACCGGTACCTTGCGCCCCTGCCCCAACGAGAGCGTGGACTGGGACAGCACGCAAAACCTGATGATTGAGGGCGACAACCTCGAAGTGCTCAAGCTCTTGCAGAAGAGCTACGCGGGCAAGGTCAAGCTGATCTATATAGACCCGCCATACAACACCGGCAAGGACTTCGTTTACCCGGACAATTTTCGGGACAATATCAAGAACTATCTCGAACTGACTGGCCAGGTGGAGGGCGGGCAGAAAATCAGCTCCAACACGGAAAGCTCAGGCCGGTTTCATACGGACTGGCTGAACATGATGTATCCGAGGCTGAAGTTAGCAAGGAATCTGCTGCGAGACAGCGGAGCGATTTTCTGTTCCATTGATGATGTTGAAGGACCAAGACTTCGCGCCATTCTCGACGACGTGTTCGGCGAGGACAATTTTTTGGCGCAGTTCAGTTGGCGGACCGATGGAAACTTTGACAACCAAGCAAAGATCAAGATCTGCCATGAATACATTTTGATGTATGCAAAGTCCGTCGACGATTTTCCACATCCTCCAGTTGTAGACCCAAGCACGCCAACTGACAGCAAACTATTCAGGCCGGAAATTAGGAACACAATCGTAAAAAATGGACCCGCGAATCCGGTTAGCAAGATCACGCTTCCAATAGGATTCCCCGCAGATTTTGAGAGCGGCCAAATTGAATCAAGAGCGGGACCGTGGCCAGCGTATCTGAGCAAAGCTGTTATTGAGGGCCGAAAGCTGATGAGCCCAGTGGTCGTCGAAAGCGGCTGGAGTTCTAAGGATTTGGCTCTTGAGTTCATTAGCAACGGCTGTGCGCCAATTCGTGACAACAAAGATCAAGAGACGACATTCGTAATCGCAAAAAGCGGTGCTATCGAGGTGGTGAAACGCCGCTCCGAATATCAAAGCCATGTGATTTCCGTGCTCAACGGATTCGGTGGGACGCAGAAAGCAACTGCACAGCTCACCGAGATTGGCGCGTTTTTCAACGGCTATCCAAAACCCGTTGATCTAATCCGTTACATCGTGCAAATGGTGAATGGTAAGGATGCAATCGTTCTTGATTTTTTTGCGGGATCAGGACCTACTGGGC
This sequence comes from Nevskia sp., assembly GCA_028291645.1. Taxonomy (GTDB): domain Bacteria; phylum Pseudomonadota; class Gammaproteobacteria; order Nevskiales; family Nevskiaceae; genus Nevskia. The sequence continues at coordinate 17,991 of JAQGNU010000114.1, read as the reverse complement.
ATGCCGTTATGGAGCAGAACGCTGTGGATTCTGGAACGCGGCGCTACGTTCTGGTGCAGATTCCGGAGGCACTTGATCCGTCGGATGAGCACCAAAAGGCCGCCGCCGACTATTGCGACAAACTCGGAAAGCCGCGCACTGTCGCCGAATTGACTAAAGAGCGCCTCCGTAGGGCTGCGCAGAAGGTGCAAAAGGATCATCCAAAACACAAAGGTGATCTGGGCTTCCGCGTTTTCAAACTCGATGCTAGCAACCTTCGCGCATGGGAGCCTGACCGAGAGAATCTAGGGAAGTCGTTGCTGGACGCAACTGAGCACATCAAATCCGGCCGCAGCGAGCAGGACGTGCTGTTCGAGCTTCTGCTCAAGCTGGGCCTTGATCTGACGGTGCAGATCGAGCGCAAAAAGATCGCGGGCAAGACGGTTCACAGCATCGGCGCAGGCACCCTGATCGCGTGCCTTGCGGAGAAGGTATCCGCGCAAGAGGTAGAACCGCTCGCAATGGGTATCGTGGAATGGCACCAGAAACTTGCGCCCGCCGGTGAAACGCAGGTGGTATTCCGCGACAGTGCTTTCGCGGACGACGTGGCAAAGACTAATCTCACGGCGATCCTTCAGCAGCATGGTCTAGACAACGTGCGGAGCTTGTAAGGTGCCCGTGCCCGCCCAGCCCAAGCTGTACCACATTGTTCATGTGGACAGGTTGCCGTCCATCGTGGCGGATGCTTGCCTGTGGTGCGATGCAGAGATTGTACGGCGCAATCCGCCCGGCACGACCATTGGCATGAACGGTATCAAGCAGCGACGGCTGACAGAGCTTAGTTTGAGCAGTCATCCCGCGTTGCGCGTTGGGGACTGTGTGCCGTTTTACTTTTGCCCGCGCTCGGTGATGCTGTATCTCATCCATCAAGGCAACCACTCCGACATGATTTACCGTGGTGGACAGGGGCCGATTGTTCACTTCGAGGCTGACCTGCATGCGGTAGTGGCTTGGGCCACGGCAGAAGGTCGTCGTTGGGCGTTTACCTTGTCCAATGCGGGTGCCCGGTATTTCGAGGACCGCAGCAATCTGGCGCTGCTCGGGGAAGTGAACTGGGATGCGGTGCAGGCCCGCGACTGGCGACAGTGTAAGGAGGGTAAGCAGGCCGAGTTTTTGTTGGAGAACAGCTTTCCTTGGCATCTCGTCGAGCGCATCGGCGTGCACTCCGCAGCAACTTATAGGCAGGTGGTGAATGCGCTACCTGCTCATGCACATCGACCAACGGTGGAAGTGCGCGCCGATTGGTATTATTGAAGGGGCGGCAATGATCGAATACACCAGCGGCGACATACTGAAGGACGAGTCCGAGGCGATCGTCAACACAGTGAACTGTGTGGGCATCATGGGCCGTGGTATCGCGTTGCAGTTTAAGAACTTCTGGCCGGACAACTTCAAGGCATACGAGGAAGCCTGCAAGCGACATGAGGTACAGCCGGGGCGCATGTTTGTCTTCGATACCGAGCAACTGACGCCGCCGCGCTACATCATCAACTTTCCCACCAAGCGCCACTGGCGCGGCAAGAGCCGCATCGAAGACATCGAGTCGGGTCTGGTGGCACTGGCAGCGACGATCCGCGAGCGAGGTATCCGCTCAATCGCGATTCCCCCATTAGGCAGCGGCCTGGGCGGGTTGGACTGGGAGGCGGTCAAGACGCGCATCGAGGCGACATTGCAAGCGCTCACTGATGTGCGCGTCAGCGTCTATGAACCCAAGGGCGCACCGGAATCGGACACTATGCGGCACGCTCGGAAGGTGCCCACGATGACCACCGGGAGAGCCGCATTGGTAGAGCTGATGCGCGGCTATCTGGACGGTCTGTTAGATCCTTCAATTACGCTGCTTGAAGTGCACAAACTGATGTATTTCATGCAGGAGGCCGGCGAGCTGCTGCGGTTGCAGTATGTCAAGGCGCCCTATGGCCCCTACGCCGAGAACATGCGGCATGTGTTGAACGCGATTGAGGGCCACTTGATCGCCGGATATGCCGACGGCGGCGACGCTCCGGACAAGCAATTGACACTGGTGCCGGGCGCAGTGAATGACGCTTCGGCCTTCCTGCTTGAGCATGCCGACACTCGTATGCGCTTCGGCAAGGTGAGAGCGCTGGTCGAAGGCTTTGAGTCGCCCTACGGTCTCGAGTTGCTGGCCACCGTGCACTGGGTGATGAAGCATGAGTCTGTGACTGCCCTTGACGATGTGATCGAACACACCTACGCCTGGAACGAACGCAAGCGTCAATTTACAAGGCGGCAAATAGGTATCGCAGTGGACGTGCTCTGCACTCAGGGATGGGCGGCCGGGGCGCATGTGTGAAGCTGCACTTTGAACCGAGTCTGGACTACCAGCACGCAGCGATTGAGGCGGTAGCCGATGTGTTCCGTGGCCAAGAAATCTGCCGCACGGAATTTACCGTCACGATCCAAAACACGAAAGCGGCTGTGGGTCAGGGTGAATTGGGGCTCGCTGGTGGGAGTTTTTCTCAGGGCGATCTGGGCTTGGTGCAAAACGATCTTGGCATCGGCAACCGCTTGCAATTGCTGGACGACGAGTTGCTCAAGAACTTGCGGGACATTCAACTCCGCAATGGCCTCAGGCCGACCGAATCGCTGGCGTCCGGCGACTTCACGGTGGAGATGGAGACGGGCACAGGCAAGACTTACGTGTATCTGCGCACGATCTTTGAACTGAACAAGCGTTATGGCTTCACCAAATTTGTGATCGTGGTGCCGTCTGTCGCCATCAAGGAGGGCGTCTATAAATCCTTGCAGATGACGGACGAGCATTTCCGCAGCCTCTACGCCAACGCGCCCTTTGACTACTTTATCTATGACTCCGGCAAGCTCGGCCAGGTGCGCAACTTCGCTACCAGCCCGCATATTCAGATCATGGTGGTGACGGTCGGCGCGATCAACAAGAAGGACGTCAATAATCTCTATAAGGACAGCGAAAAAACCGGCGGCGAGAAACCCATTGACCTGATCCGGGCAACACGGCCCATCGTGATCGTGGATGAGCCGCAGAGCGTGGACGGCGGACTGGAAGGCAGTGGCAAGAAGGCGCTGGCCGAGATGCATCCGCTTTGCACATTGCGCTATTCCGCCACACACGCCGACAAGCATCACATGCTGTTCCGGCTCGATGCGGTGGATGCCTACGAACGCAAGCTTGTGAAGCAGATTGAGGTGGCCTCACTTCAGGTGGAGGGTGGGCATAACAAGCCCTATATTCGGCTGGTGTCTACGAAGGCGAAGGGAAACAAGTTCACCGCCAAGATCGAGGTGGACGTTGAGACGCTGACCGGCGTTAGCCGGAACACGATTGCCGTTGAACCCGGCAGCGACCTTGAACAGCTCACCAATCGGGCGCTTTACGCTAACTGTCTGGTGCAGAACATCGGCTGCAAGAGTGGGGACGAGTATCTGGAACTCAGCTATCTGGAAAAACCTCTGCGCATCGGCGAAGCCAGCGGCGGCGTGGACGAGGATGCGCTCAAGCGCCAGATGATCAAGCGCACGATTGAGGAACACCTGGATAAGGAACTCCGGCTGACGCCGCAAGGCGTTAAGGTTCTGAGTCTATTTTTCATTGACGCGGTTGAGCACTATCGCAGCTACACCACTGACGGCACGCCGGTGAAGGGCAAATACGCTTTGATGTTCGAGGAGGAATATCGAAAGGCTGCGGCCAAGCCGAAATGGCAAAGCCTCTTTAAGGAAGTAGATTTGGAGTCAGAAGCGGCCGAGGTCCATAACGGCTATTTCTCGATAGACAAGAAGGGCGGCTGGACGGATACGTCGGAGAGCAATCAGGGGAGCCGCGACAATGCGGAGCGCGCCTACAATCTGATCATGAAGGAGAAGGAAAAGCTGCTGGGCTTCGAGACCAAGCTCAAGTTCATTTTCTCGCACTCGGCGTTGCGCGAGGGTTGGGATAACCCCAACGTGTTCCAGATTTGCGCGATCCGCGAGATGGGCACCGAACGCGAGCGTCGGCAGACGATAGGGCGTGGCCTGCGTCTGTGCGTGAACCAGAGCGGCGATCGGCTGCGCGGCTTCGACATCAATACCTTGACCGTCATTGCCACCGAGAGCTACGAAGACTTTGCTGCGAATCTCCAGAAAGAAATCGAGGACGATACTGGCATCCGCTTCGGCATCGTGGAGAAACATCAGTTTGCCGGTCTCGCCACCAAGGATGCAGACGGCAACGCCACCGCGCTAGGGTTCGAGAAGTCCGCAGCTCTCTGGGCGTATCTACAGCAGGCGGGCTACCTGGACGCGAAGGGCCGCGTGCAAGACCACCTTCGCAAGGCGCTCAAGGAAAATACGCTGGCGGTGCCAGCCGAGTTCGCGGATCAACTTCCCCAAGTCAAGGAAATTCTGCGCAAGCTCGCGGGCAAGCTAGACATCAAGAACGCGGATGAACGCAAATCGGTGAAATTGCGCAAGGAAGTGCTGCACAGCGAAGAGTTCAGGGCGCTATGGGATCGGATCAAGCACAAAACCACCTACCGCGTACAGTTTGATAACGACAAGCTGGTAAAGGACTGCTCGGAAGCCATCACCAAAGGTCCGGCCATCGCCAAGACGCGCGTCCATATCCGCAAGGCCGACTTGGCTATTGGCAAGGCTGGCGTGGAAGCTACTCAGACCTCCGCCAGTGCGCCGGTGACGCTGGACGAGGCCGACATCGAACTGCCGGACCTGCTGACCTATCTTCAAGATGCCACGCAGCTCACGCGGCGCAGCCTGGCGCGCATCCTGACAGAGAGCAAGCGCCTGGACGATTTCAAGCGCAACCCGCAGCAGTTCATGGAGCTGGCGCAGGAGGCGATCAATCGCGCAAAGCGCATGGCCTTGGTGGACGGCATCCGCTACCAACGCATCGGCGACGAACACTACTACGCGCAGGAGCTGTTTGAGAAGGAGGAACTGACCGGCTACCTCAAGAACATGCTCGCTGCCAAGAAGGCTGTGTACGAAAGCGTGATCTTTGATTTCGGTGTCGAACGAAGCTTCGCCGAGCAACTCGAACTGAACGAGTCAGTAAAAGTCTACGCCAAGTTGCCCGGTTGGTTTCGTGTGCCGACGCCCCTGGGTAGCTATAACCCCGACTGGGCGGTGCTTGTGGAGAAGGATGGCCTTGAGCGCCTCTATTTCGTGGTGGAGACTAAGGGCAGCCTGTTCGTGGATGATCTACGCGACAAGGAGAGCGCGAAGATCGAATGCGGAAAAGCTCATTTCAAGGCGTTGGCGGTCGGCGAGAATCCTGCGAGATATATAGTCGTCACCAAGGCTGATGAACTGTTCGCGCTGTGATGATTGCGCCGGGCAGATTGCAGCACCTGTAGAGTAGCGTTGGATTAATAATCCTTCTTAAAGTACAGACTTTCTAAATGTTTACCGGCGCCGCTGCCCTCGGGTAAATAGCATCTCCGGCCTTACGCCAGTCAAGTCCAGTGTTGCGTGGCGATCACGGCCGCAGGTTTGAACGATGAAACGCGTCATGGCATTCAGCTGCCGCCAGCGGCGGTCGGCATAGTCGGAATCTACTAGGTGCAACTCGCGTGCATTATTTGGTAGCCGCACGCGCAGCCTGAACCAGAGTTCATTCCTATCAATTAACGGGGCGACAACGAGCGTAATACTGCGCTCGGTGCGAGCTATGTGGCGGAGTTGAGCCTCAAGGATGGGCATCGTCCCATCAATGAACTGGCTCACACCGTCTAGACCAGCATCCAATTGTCCTTGGTCCATTGGCTATTGACCAATCGATTTCAAAGGCCGCGCGGGAAGCAGCGGTCCCAGCTGAGTCGGTGTGAGCTTTGAGGTAAATCTTCTGCGAATTGGCGGATTCGGTGTTGTGCGTTTTTTGGAGGTCACGTCCGTATGCTCCGTATCAGGCAATCCGTACCAGCGCGTCTTGAAGTGAACTTAACCACGTCATTTGAAAACTGTCACTGGCACTTTTGCTAGTGCGGGGATGGGCAAATTTGGTGCATGGTAGCGCTCGGTGCCGATGCCGCTTGCGGACCCGGCGCCCGGATTGTCATCATCAAGACCCGCCTGGAATGGCGGAACTGCGAACCCAAGGACGGAGGAAACAATGAGCCAGACCAGCGCGGCAACGGCAAACATCCGGCTGACGATCGACCGTTTTGTGGAGGCGTTCAACGTCAATGACCTTGACCGGGTTGTGACGTTCTTCGCCGAAAACGCGGTCTACCGTCCCGGCGACGGTTCCGAGCACCGAGGACCGGCGGCGATCGGGCGGGCTTTCGCGCCGCAGTTCAACCGCGCTGTCGGTACGATGCGCTTTGACGAACACGACTGCCTCATCGACGAGGCTTCACGCAAGGCGGCGATCCGCTGGACCTGCCGACACGACCTCGCCGGCGCTAGGTTCAACACGCTGGGGCTTTTGCTTCAGCGCTTCGTTATTGGCCTAGTGGTCGGAAAGCGCTTCGGCTGGGAGGGCATTGACGTGTTTCACTTCGACGAAGCCGGCAAGATTGTTGGCAAGTTCACCTATGCCAACTATGCCCGGCCACAGTTGCGCAAGGATCTCGGCATCGCGTTGCCGGCAGTTGCAACGACTGCACATTCGAAAAGCGTACCCGCCTGACCTTATAACTTGACGTGCGCCGCGCGATGAGCGCCCGAACCTCGGCAATTTCCGGCAGTCCTATATTTCGGCCGGTCGCGTCGCGAAGGCGTCGATCGTATCGAGCGAACAAACTCGTTTACGGACGGGGAGGAGCCAGGAGGGCGGGCGGTCGCACCAATGAGATTCGCGCACGCGAATTGCGGCCGGCGGCTTTGCCTGCTTGCGCAGATGCCAAACCTGCTTCACAGCACCGCGGAATTCTGTCTTCAGATGGAGCAATCGCCGTCCGAGGCGGTAGTTCGCGACATCCTGCGGTCGACGGCACCCATTTTTGGTGCGGATTTTTTCACTTTTGGGATTCGCACCGGAAAGACTGTCTCGCCGCCGCAGCAGATTGTTATCTCCAACTACCCGAAGCCGTGGCAGCGGTACTACGACGAGCAGGGCGCGTTCGCGTTCGATCCGGTCATCAATCGGGCGTTTCAATCGGCCGGTGCGTTCCGCTGGGACGGACTTCACCGAGATGAACGCCAGCTCGCGCTGCGCCGCGAGGCTGTCCGCAACGGCATGACCTACGGATTTTCGTGCTCGGATCGCGGGCCGGATGCATCGCTCGCGATCCTTTCGTTTTGCGGCGAGCGGCCCATCGCTCCCGAAGCGGCGCACTGGGAGGCAACTGCCGCAGCCGCTGCGCTTCTCGCCGGCACCACCAGCCGGGCCATGACGCGGATTGTCCAGGCCAGAAACGCCGCGAACGCCTTGGCCCAATCGCTCACCGAGGCCGAGCGCAAGTGCCTGGAAATGATGGCTGCGGCGATGACAGCAAGGCAGGCCGCGGCAGTGCTCAAAGTGCAACCGGGTACGGTGCGGTACTACCTCGACCGGGCGGCCGAGAAGCTCGGCGTCGAAACCCGAAGGGAGGCGGTGATGAAAGCCCTAGCCGAAGGAATTATCGACACGCGACAGTTTCCCAATGCGGGTTTTGGGCAGGATACGGAACTCCACGGATAGATCGCGATGGAACCTGCGCGATAGCTTTATTGATTGTCAGTGGTCCTTTCGGAATTGCGCCGGGAGGCTGGCTTAGGAGATTCGCCGACGGCCTTCAGCACTGAATCAATTTCCGCATGAGACAGCTCCGGCACCTCTGTCGGCATCCGCGGCGGCTCGACAATAGCGTTTCGCAACTGCGGGCGCTCAATCGCCGATCGCAGCAGATGGATGAAGGCACGCTCGCGGTAGTACCTGATCTTATCCGCCTTGATCGGCGGCGCGGCCTCCACCAGCAGCAGTTCCTTCCTGCGGTCCAGCTCGCGGATTTCGTGCGGCAACAGCAATTCCCGCTTGGCCTGCGATTCCGAAACGTGGCCCTGCCAAGGATCGGTGATGCGATGCGAGCGGCTTTGGGTGCGGATGGTGCGAAAGCCCAACTCGTCTGACAGGTACTTGGCCGTCTTCAGGCTGTTCTGCGCATAGGCGATGCGGATGTTCGCGGTGGAGAGGAAGGTTTCGGTGACGGCCTGGCCGTACACCTCCTCCAATTGAGACAAGTCCTGGATCACCGGCGCCAGCACGATGTTGTAGCCTGCAAAGTAGGCTATTCCCTTTTCGACGTTCTCCAACCGGCCCAGGGCAGTGAACTCGTCCAGCATGGCAAGGAGCTGGTGCGGCTCATCCGCGCCCGGCAACCGCCCCAGCAGTCCATCGAAAGTCTGCTGCACGAAGATGTTGAGCAAGGGCGACAGCCGTGCGATGTCCCGCGGCATCACGCCGAGGTAGATCGTCATCTGACGGCGCCGCAACTCGCGTGGGTCGAATTCGGTGGTGGACGTCGCACGATCCACCAGCGGGTTCGCGAACAACGACAGCGATCCTTTGAGGGTGGACAGAACGCCGGACTGTTCCTTGTACGCCTTGCCCAGGAAGCCATTGAACTGCATCACCGACGCCTGGTCGAGCCGGCCGTCATATTCCTTCATCGCCCATTCAATGTAGTCGGCGAAATTGGGGACGGATAGCACCATGCGATAGATCGCGCCCAGCGATGCCCGCATGTTCACATCGAGCAGGAACAGGATCAGCCCGTCGAGCAACACGCGCGCCTCGTTGCTCCACATCGGATCGGCGCGCGGCGGCGTCACCAGCAGCTTGGCCGTGATCGCCTGCACGTCATTGACCCGCAAACGCCGGTCCTTGGACACGAAGTCTAGTGGGTTATAGGCATGGGTGCGGCCCTCCGGGTCGAGCGGTGCGAACAGCACGATCTGCTGGCCCATTGCCGACCGTGCGCCAGAAGTCCTCTCGTAGTTCTCCAGCTTGAGGTCGTTGACGATAGCGGAGCCGCGCCAGGTCAGCAGATTGGGAATGACGAAGCCGACACCTTTGCCGGATCGTGGCGGGGCGAACAGCAGGACGCCGAGCTGGCCCTGTGCGCGCAACAGGCGTCCGCACATGCGGCCGAGGATCACGCCCTGTTTCGCGCGCAGGCCCGCAGCGCGGACTTCTGCTTCATCGGCGAAGTGCGCGTCGCCAAACAGGGCTGGCCGCCGCATCAGGACCGGGAGCAGCGCAAATAATACGGCCATTGCGATCGGGACCGCGGCGGCGAGCTGCAACAGGACTTTGTAGTGAGGTGACGGCGAATAGCTACGCCACATCTGCACGTATTCGAGAAAGCCCGGCGCGTAGTGTCGCGCACCTACGAAAGCCGCGAACAGCATTGCCGCGAGCCACGGCGCTGCAACGATTATGAGCAGCGCCGGGATCAAATCTTTCCAGGAATAGCGCATGACCGCTCCCGTGCTCGACGATGATCCATTGACGCACGGACACACCAGTGCGGCCAAAGAACAATTGGTCCTTTGGCAAGTGGACGCGACGGTTTGTCCGCTTTGCGCACGAGGATCGAATTACATCGCTATCTCGCTTGCGCTTCGTTCGGCCCCATTGCTGTTTGACGATTTCGCCTACGTGAACCACGATTTCAAGGCTGGTGCAGACAAGGACGTTCGCGCATCTCGCGCATTGCCGGAGGCAAATCAAATGACCAAGCAAGCCCAAAAAGCCGAAGCCCAGAAGGACACCAAGGCTCCGACGCACGCGCTGTTCCACATCGAGGAACGCGACGACGACGGCAAAGCGTTCTGGAGCGAAGTCGCGGTCGGCTGGGAAAACCAGGACCACAGCATCAACATCCGCACCAACGTCGGTGCGGTCCTGCTGCCCGGTCAGGTCTACCAGTTGCGCATCCGTAAAGAGCGAAACGGCAGCACCGAAAGCGGCGAGTAAATCCCACGATCCACTTTCGCCCCCGCAACGGGGGCGATTTTCTATTTCCCTCCTGTCGTCGCCCTCTTACGTGGTCGCTCCGCGGGTGAGTTAGGTCGGCGCAGGTTCAGACGGCAAAAAGCGCCGTCTCAACCTCAGCGCGCCGGTGGGCGGAGGGCGGACCGCTCATGAGATCGGCGCTGCGCGTTCGTTGTTCCGCGCTCCGCTCACCGCCCCGTTCGCCGATCCCTGCGGCGGCCGTAGTGGCGCTGCGCCATGCGCAGCAGTCGTTCGGTGCCCGCGCCTCCACGCGGGCGGCCCGCGGGTCCGTCCGAAGCTCAAGCCCCGCTCGACGCCCGCGCGGCGTCTCCGCTCGCCGGATTCCCGACGAGCGAAGCACGCGGCCGACGAGGCTTACGCCCCTCATCGGGCGGGGCTGTGACTTACGGCCGGTCCTGCGGGCATTGGGTCGCCGATGGCTCGATCGCGCAAACCGCGCGCGTCGCGCCATTCGGCAGGAGGAACACCCATGCCCTGAAACCCGAGCAGTCAGTCCGCTTTTCCCTTTTTCTTCGTTTCAAATTTGGAGAACACCCACATGGATATGAAAGTAAACAGTGCAGTCTTTGAACGGCTGATCCCGCTGAACGCGCTGCGCCCTTCCCGGCGCAATGCCCGCCAGTCGGGCGGCACGTCGATCAAGCAGCTGGCCCGCAGTATCGAGCGGGTCGGCCTGCTGCAAAACCTCACCGTCACCGACAGCGGCGACGGCCGGCACTACGAGGTCGAGGCCGGCAAGCGCAGGCTTAAGGCGTTGCTACTGTTGGCGAGGCGCCGAAAACTATCGAAGACGCACGAAGTGCGTTGCCTCGTCATCCCGGATACCGCAGCGCGGACGGCCAGCCTCACCGAGAACACCCAACGCGAGGCCATGCACCCGGCCGATGAGTTCGAAGCCTTCCGGGCACTGGTGGAGGAAGGCAAGTCGATTGAGGACATCGCCGCCGACTTCGGCGTGACGCCGCTTACGGTGCAACGCCGCCTGCGGCTCGCCAACGTCTCCCCGCGTCTCATTGCCGACTACCGCAAAGAGCAGGTGTCGCTGGAGCAATTGATGGCGCTGTCCGTCACCGACGATCACGTCGCACAAGAGGCAGCGTTTTACGACGCCCCGGAGTGGCAGCGGGACGCCCGCGCCCTGCGCGAGCATCTGACCCGCGAGGACGTGGATGCAGGCCGCGATGCGGTAGCGCGCTTCGTCGGCTTCGAGGCATACGAAGCCGACGGGGGCGGTTTCCGGCGCGACCTGTTCGCCGATGAAGGGCAGGGCGTGTATCTCAATGACCGACCTTTGCTCGACAAGCTGGCAGCGGACAAGCTCGCCGCATGCGCTACGGAAGTCGAAGCGGAGTCGTGGGCGTGGATCGAAGTGGTGCCGCGCAGCACGCCATCCGAACTGTATGCCTTTCAGCGGATACAGCCGAAGCGGCGCAAGCCGACCGTGAAGGAAGACCGGCACATCGCCCGGCTGCAAAAGCGCATCGGCCAGATCGAGGATGCACTGAACGCCGAGGACAGCGGCATCGAGGAAGCCGAAGCGAACACGCTCGTCGAGGAACACGAACGCCTCAGTGCAGAACTGGCGACAGTCGCACAGTCGCTGGCCGTCTACTCCGCGAAGGCCAAGGCCACGGCGGGCGTGGTGGTATCGGTGGATGGCCAAGGTCGGGCCGTGGTGCATCGCGGGCTGGTGCGCGAGGCCGATGCCAAGCAGGCGCATGCGCCGGAAGGTAGCGGCGAGATAGCAGACAAGGGTGGCAAGCAGGCCAAGGCCAATCCGTCTGTGTCTGAAAAGCTGGCGCGCGCGTTGAGCGCACACCGCACGGCGGCATTGCAGGCGGAAATGGCACGGCAGCCTGTCGTTGCACTGGCGGCGGTGATTCACCCGCTGGCGCTGCAGGTGTTCTACGACGCTCGGTATGCGGTGTCGCCGGTGCAGATCGCCTGCAGGGTGCAAGACAAGCTCGACCGCTACGCGCTTGACCTGCCCGGTACGGCAGCGATCTCTGCGCTGATGGAAGCCAAGCAGGCGTGGCAGGCCAAGCTGCCCGCAGAGGCGGAAGGTCTGTTTTCCGCGCTACGGGAAATGGAGCATGCCGATCTGCTGTCGCTGCTGGCGGTGTGCGCCGCCTGCTGCATCGATGCGGTGAGTCCGCGCGAGACCGACGCCAAGGCCAACGAACTGGCTGCGGCGCTAAATCTCGACATGGCGCAGTGGTGGACGGCGACGGCGGCGGGCTACTTCGCCCAGGTCTCGAAAGCCCGCATCTTCGAGGCGATTCAGAGCTTCGCACCCGAGTACGTCAAGCAGCTTGGGCTGTGCAAGAGACCGGAGCTTGCGGCGCGGGCCGAGCAGTTGGCGGCGGGCAAGGGCTGGCTGCCGGAGATGCTGAAAAGAGCGGCCTGATGTCGATGTAGCCGAATCGCCCGGCGCAAGGCCGGGTGATTTCTCTGGCCCCGGCGAGTTGTCTGCCGGGGCTTGTTTCATTCGTGGTGCGGAAATGCCACGCAAAACCGCGCGCCCCGCCGTGAGCGGTGCGCGCGGTCCGGGTTCGTGCCGAACCTGAAAAGAGAACTCCCGCTGATTGCCTTTTGAGGGTAGCACCGTGCTCGGCCGGTCAAGGGTGCGCTGACGCCGACGTTCCGCTCCGTTCGGTCGGCTGCGATACAGCTGCAGCCGACGAGCCGGTGCCCGCCGCCCTGGACCGTCCTGCGACTCGGTGCCGTGAGGGATCGGCAAACAGCGCTCGCTTCCGAGTGCTGTACGACCGAAGGAGCTTATCCATGAACGACACCCTCGACATTCCCCGCCCGACGACCCTGGCCGACTGGCTTGCCCTCCCCGATGACGTGATGGCCGGCATCTTCGAGGAGATCGAAGAGCTGCGGCAACGGGGCACCGCGCAACACCACTGGGCCTGGCGGTTCGTGCAGCCCTTCCTGAACCACGAGTAAGGGGAGGGCACTGCGATGGATATTTACGAGAAAGTCACGCAGGCCGTGGTTCGGCTATTGGAGCGCGGCGTGAAGCCGTGGACGCAGCCGTGGACCGCCGGTGCCGGTTGCGGCATGCCGCTGCGCCACAACGGGCAAGGCTATCGCGGGATCAATGTTCTGATCCTGTGGGGGCAGGCACAGGAGGCCGGTTATTCCGCGCCGTACTGGATGACCTATCGCCAAGCGCTGGCCTTGGGCGGACAAGTGCGCAAGGGCGAGCGCTCGACGCCGGTGGTGTACTACGGGATGGCGGTCAAGGATGCGGAGCAAGGGGAAGCTGAGGATGGACGCAAGACGTTCCGCTTCATCCGCACCTTCAACGTGTTCAACGCCGAGCAGATCGACGGGCTGCCGCAGCGGTTCCACGCCGAGCATGCGGCGTCGGCTCCTGTCGCCGAGCGCATTCCCGAACTGGATGCCTTCATGCGCAAGACCGGAGCCGACGTGCGGCATGGTGGCGGCCGGGCGTTTTACCGCATGTCCGACGACTTCATCCAGCTGCCGGAGTTCGCGGCGTTTCCGGATGCCGAACGCTACTACGCCACACTGGCGCATGAGTTGACCCACTGGACGCGGCATCCGTCACGGCTCGACCGCGACATGGGCCGCAAGCGCTGGGGCGATGAAGGTTACGCCGCGGAGGAGCTGGTGGCGGAGCTGGGCGCGGCGTTTCTCGGCGCCGAACTGGGCCTGCGTCCCGATCACGTCGAAGACCATGCCGCCTACATCTCCGGTTGGCTCAAGGTGCTGCGCGACGACCACCGATTCATCTTCATCGCCGCGGCGAGGGCGCAAGCGGCGGTGGACTATCTGCTGGGCCGCAAGGCGGCGGCGGAAGGACTGGCCGATGCGGCCTGACTGATGCACCGGAGTCCCTGGCGCAAGGCCGGGGACCTCCAATTCGATGGTGACTTGATGCGCTTTCTGACGCCAGTCTCGCCAAACGCGCCCCGCCGCAGAGCGGGGCGCCTGAGTGCGTGCACTGAGCCTTGCTGCGCTGGGTTGTTGCTGCGGTGCCGCCCTCGACACAGGCGGGGTCGGGTCGCCGGGGATGCGGGGCGACTCACCGACAGGCCGTTCGGCCGTACTTGGAACCATCCATGTCGCTGTCGATCCTGCCCGCGTAGAAGCAGGGGTGTTGCAGCATGTCGGCCAGAGCAGACCTTGTCAGCGTCAGGACCGTGCCGAATCAGCCTTCTGTGTGGACTGCCGTGGTCATGATTCCTTTCGGCAAGGATCACCCGCTGCGGCCTTGGCTTGTCGTGAATCCTGGCGACGAAGCGGCTAAAGCCTCGGGCTATGGGCCGCAACCCTGCGGCGCAAAGATTTTCCCCGGCACTGCGTGCCTTCCTCGCGAAACAAATTCTTTGCGCCTCCAGGTCCTCCGCGATGCTGCGGTCGCTTGGCGATGCAACCCACCCGTCCGTCGCCTGAGCGGATTACCGACAAGGCCGCAGAGGGCGACCTTGCAACCCGAAAGGAGATTCACATCATGACCACCATTGGCAGCTTCACCGCACAGAACGACGGCTTCACCGGCACGGTTCGCACCCTGACGCAGAACGTCAAGGTCCGAATTGCTCCGGCGGACAAGAGCAGCGAAAACGCCCCCGACTATCGCGTCTACGCGGGCAACTACGAGATCGGCGCGGCCTGGAAGAAGGTCTCGCAGGCGAACCGCACTTACCTGTCGGTGACCCTCGACGATCCCTCATTCCCGGCGACCCTGTACGCCCGCCTGGTCGAAGGCGAGGACGGCACGCACAACCTGATTTGGTCGCGCGACAAGAACGCCTGATCGGTTGCATCCTAGCGCCCCGCTTCGGCGGGGCGTTTTTTTTCTGCCACCGAACACCTTCCGACATCTCTTCAACAGCTGCGTTTCTACGCCCCGACGGCCACCCAATGTGCTTTGGGTGTGGCCAGGGCAAAAATGCTCCACTGGGCGGTATGTGGCAGAAGCAGCCACTTGCCGCCAGTTTCGTCAACGCCAAAAGGGAACATCTAAGGCTGTAGAATCCTAGTGCGCATTCCGCATTAACGCATGAGATTTGTTGTTAGGAATGGACGAACGCCTGCTAGATCATCGCGCGAGCGAATTGCTGGAGAAATTTGGTGCCGGCAATCACAAGCCCGGCTCCGGCAGCGCTGCGGCCTTTCAAGGCTTGTTGTCCTCGCAATTGATGCGAACCGTCATCGAGTTGACGAACGATCCCAAGCGGCGAACGCGGTACGCAAGTCACTTGCCACGGCTCTTGGAAATAAAGAGTCGCATAGAAAATCACATTTATCCTGCCCTTGAGACATTGCTGCAGGCAGACTCAGTGCAGTTCGACAAGGTCATCAAACTGCGGCAGGCGTGCGAGGAGGAAGTCGATGCAGAAAGCAAGAGAGAGCTGGCTACTGCCGCATTGCAGGCGCTGATTCTGGCAACAGAAATCCCCGTAGAAATCGCGAACCATTCTATAGAGCTGGCTGGCTTTGCCACTTTCGTTTTTGATAATGGATTCAGGTCGGCGAGGGGAGACGCTGGGGTCGCTCTGCATGCGGCCGTGTCCGCCGTGGCCGGCTGCGTATCTATTGTTGACTTGAATCTTTTGTCCTTTGGAAGTGATCAGTGGACTACAGAGATACGGTCTAAATTGGCCATCCTTAGAAACTCGCTGAACGATCTGTATCGTGAATCTAGAGCCCGCGAGGACAAATTAAGGATCGAGTCCGAGAGGAAGAATGAGTTCTCCCTCGAAATTGCCGCTATCGCGTCAGCGGCAAGAGGTAAAAAGAGACTCTTAGATAGCGACATTGAGAATCTAGCAATCAGGCTGCAGCGCGCCCGGTGGATTTACTTCGACGTTGACAAGAAGAAGACCGTGCTCAAGACGCCCAAAGAGATTCTGAATCCGACAGGCGCCCTAGAACTTCTGAAGTATCGTGTGGAAACGGTATCGACTCTCGGCCAACACATGGTCGGCGGGAAGCTTGCCGAGATAGCTGGCGAAATTGACCAAGAAGCAAGGACTGTTGTCGTATCAAAGATATTCAGGAGGCCAGTTCAAAATTTCACTCTCGCGCACGAGTTGGGCCACGCAGTTCTGCATCGACAAGCACTTTTGCATCGCGATCTACCGCTCGACGGGTCGCCCCGCGTTTCCGACAGAAACGAGCGCCAGGCAGACAGATTCGCCACCCACTATTTGATGCCAAGAAAACTGGTCACACAAATATTCAAGGATATGTTCTTGTCGGTGCCCTTCCGGATTGAAGAAGACACTGCTTTTGCGTTGATCAGAGATTCGACCGACGTCTTGAGGGAGAAGTGTAAAAGCAAGCGCAGCCTCGCGACGCTGCTTGCGACAGCGGAATCCTATGACGGTAAATTTTTCGAATCCATGACAGACTTTTTTGGTGTGTCGGCCGAAGCCATGGCGATTCGTTTGGAAGAACTCAATTTGCTGGAATACTAGGGAGCTGAAGCGCTCGTTGGTCGCCGCCGCGATTGGGATTTCGAGGCGAGACACCTTCCCATAGAACAACTGGCTGCTTCGGGTAAAAAGGAGCTAACTCGGTTCCAGCTTTTTGACCCGTCGCCGGGGTCTACGCGACTTGGCTAGAACTCATAGGTGATGGCGTCACTCGTCTCGGAGATCATTTTGTTCGCAAATAGAACATCGATGATCCGATCAACCTCCGCCTGCGGCAGTTTTTTCTGGAAAATCGAGGAAATATGCTGCGACAGCGTTTTGCGCTTTCGCGGCCTGGACTTCTTCTCAGACTTTCTGAGGACTTCGATCACGCGCTTGTAGCTGGGCTCTTCTGGCTGCGGGGCAGCCTTTGGGTCTAGTTCCAACAGGCTGTTCAAGCGCCTGCACTTGAGACCATTCTTGCTAAGGTGCCGGAGCAGGGGATCGAAGCCCTTGTCCTTGGACAGGACGATGCATTGCGGCTTCTCGGGTCTTTCCAGGACACGTCCGAGTTGGCAGGCGATGAAGAAGTCGAGTGCGTTGCTGCCGTTGGCATCCACTCTCTGCCAGTCAATGCGGCTGCCCAGTTTCTGCGCATTCGTCACCAGCTCGATGGGAATGCTTTTCTGTGTTGCGCCCACATAGATGATGATCTGAAAGCTGTCGTCCAGCCGCGCCAAATCCACCTGCTGCACATTCTCAAAGTCCACCAATAACAGCTTGTCCGTCATTCTTGTCGCTCCCCTGCCGACGTGCCGCCGTGGCATGCGCTTCGATGCCGAGGCGCAGCCCTCCCGTGTAGACCCACTCCAGCACTTCGGCGGGCAGCTTGTCCAGTTCGGCGCGGCCCTCCTCAATCCGGTCCGCCAGGAACAGCGCAAGCGCCCGAGACAGCGCTTCAAGCTCTTGTGGTGATAGGTCGCGATGCGCCTTCATGACCGCTTCCGGCGGTGCGTTGCACCGCCTGATGCTTGTAGTAGATCGCCGCGACGACGCGGCGGTCCTTGACCTTGCGCACTTGCACCACGATGTCCACGACGCCGCGCAGGTAGGCCAGGATTTGCTCGCGCGTGAGCGATTCGTTGCCCTGCATCACCATCAGCGCCAGGCGTTCGAACGCGAGTGCCGGCGAATCCGAATGCACGCTGGTCAGCGAGCCGGGATGCCCGCTGTTGACGGCATGCAAAAAGCTCCCGGCTTCGGCGCCGCGCAGTTCGCCGAGGATGATGCGATCGGGCCGTAGGCGCAGACAGGCTTCGAGCAAATCCTGAATCGTGACCTTGGCGACACCCTGACCGCCCTTGCTGGCGAGCAGGTGCGCGGTATTGGGCACGCAAGTGCGCAGCTCGCGCACGTCCTCGATAATTAGGAGGCGCTCGTCTTCAGGCACTTCGCGCAGCAGCGTGTTGAGGAACGTCGTCTTGCCGCTGTTGGTGGAACCGGACACGACGATGTTGCGGCGCCAGCGCACCGCTTGCCGCAGAAATTCTTTCAGCTTCTGCGCGGCCAGCAGTTCCTTGAGATGCAGGTCTTCGGGGCTCAGCGCATCGTCTTGCACGA
>JAQGNU010000095.1 GCA_028291645.1 Nevskia sp. | reverse complement strand
GAACTATCCCAACATTGTACCAGAATTTCAATTTTTTGGAGAACGCCATGTCCCTCGACCACTATACTACCCTCGGCCGTTCCGGCCTGCGCGTGAGCCCTTTCTGTCTCGGAGCGATGACCTTCGGTGAGGATCTCGGTTGGGGATCCAGCGTCGAGGAGTCGCAGCAGATTATCGACCGGTTCATCGAGCTCGGCGGCAATTTCATCGATACCGCCAATTTCTACACGAAAAGCCATTCCGAGAAGATCATCGGAGATCACGTGGGACGCCACCCTGCCCGGCGCGAGCGGCTGGTTATTGCGACGAAATTCAGCGGCAACCTGTATCCGGGAGACCCCAACGGCGGCGGATCGGGTCGCAAGTCAATCATTGCCGCGTGCGAAAACTCGCTGCGCCGGCTGCAGACCGACTACATCGACCTGTACTGGTTGCATAACTGGGATGTGCACACGCCGATTGAAGAGACCATGGCCGCGCTCGAGGATCTGGTGCGCGCCGGCAAGGTGCGCTACCTCGGCGTTTCCGACACACCTGCGTGGAAGATCGCCGAAGCGAACGTCACCGCGCGCTTCCGTGGCTGGTCCGCGTTTGTCGGGACGCAGATCGAATACTCGCTGCTCGAGCGCACCGTCGAGCAGGAGCTCGTGCCGATGGCGCACGAGCTTGGTCTCGGCATTACGCCGTGGTCGCCCCTCAAGAGTGGCGTGCTCAGCGGCAAATACACGCGACACAATGCCGGCAAGATCAAGCCAGATCGCGGCGCCTTCGCTGACACCTTCCTTACCGAGAAGGCCTACGCGATCGTGGACGAACTGGACATTATCGCCAAGGCGCACGACAGCACGGTCGCGCGCATCGCGCTGGCCTGGGTTCAGGCGCAGCCCGGCGTGACCTCGACGATTATCGGCGCGCGACGGCTCGCACAGCTCGACGACAACCTGAAGGCGCTCGAGGTCAAACTCTCGGCCGAGGAACTTGGCCGGCTCGACGCGCTGACGAAGCCGACGTTTGGCTTCCCCCAAAGCATGCAGCCAATGTTTCCAGCCATCCACAACGGCGGCACCTCAGTGAACGGCGTCCACGCTCCGCCGTCGCCTTTCGCGGTGGAAAAGGGCGACAAGATCTACTGACGCTCAGCGCGCGGTCGCACGGCTCGTGCAATCGCCAGTCCGTCGCCAATCAATGATTGGGCAGCAGCGCCAGCGGCACCGGAATCGCGCGTGCCGAATGACGTAGGAAGCCGCCGTCGACCAGCAGCGTCTGGCCGTTGATGAAGCTGGCCTCGGCGGAGGCCAGGAACAGCGCGAGATGGGTTACGTCCGACATCTCGCCGCCGCGCGCGACCAGCTGCGCATCGCGGATGCGCTGCTGGAATACTGCGTTGACGTTCTGCAGCGCCGCCGGCGACGCCATCAGTCCGGGCGCGATGCCGTTGACGCGGATGCCGTCGTCGGCGAATTCGTCGGCCAGCACCAGCGTCAGGTTGTTGACCGCGGCCTTGGTCAGGCTGTACGCGCCGTTCGCCATATACGCGGCCATCGACGACATGTTGAGGACGACGCCGGCGCGGCGCCGCAGCGTGTCGCGGCAGGCACGCGCGCAGTACAGCATGCCGAGCACATTGACTTCGAACATGCGCCGCAGACGCTCGGGCGACATCGACGTCAGCTGATAGATCTCGCCATAGGCGATGCCGGCGTTATTGATCAGCACATCGAGTTCGCCGAACGCGGCCTGTGCCTGCGCAACCGCACGCTGCACGTCTTCCTCATTGGAAACATCGAGCGTCAAGGCCAGCGCACGGCCGCCGGCATCGTTGATCATCTGTGCGGTTTCGACTGCGCCGCCGCTGTCGATGTCGGTGACTGCAATCGCAGCACCTTCGGCTGCGAACGCCTGCGCGTACGCGCGGCCGATGCCGGCACCCGCACCAGTGACGAACACCGCCTTGCCGGCGTAACGCGTCGACATCACGAAATCTCCTTCAAGGATCGTCCGATCAGCAGCCGCTGGATATCGCTGGCGCCTTCGTAGATCTGCGCCACGCGGACGTCGCGGTAATAGCGCTCGACCTGGGTTTCGCGCGTATAGCCGCAACCGCCGTGAATCTGGATCGCGGCAGAGCAGACCGCTTCCGCCATCTCCGATGCGAACAGCTTGGCCATCGAGGCTTCGGTCAGGCAGGGGCGACCGGCGTCCTTCAGGCTGGCAGCATGCCAGACCAGTTGCCGCGCGGCTTCGAGTCGCGTCGCCATGTCGGCGAGCCGGAAGCTGACCGCCTGGTGCTCGACGATCGCCACGCCGAATGCCTGTCGCTGTCCGGCGTATTCGATCGCCGCGGCGAGCGCCGCGCGCGCCATGCCCAGGCACTGTGCAGCGATGCCGATGCGGCCGGATTCCAGATTCGACAATGCAATCCGGTAGCCCTCGCCCGGCGCGCCGATCATCGCGTCGGCCGGCACGCGGCAGTTCTGGAAAACGATCTGCGCGGTATCCGAGGCGTGCTGGCCCATCTTCTCCTCGATGCGCGCAACCACATAGCCCGGCGTCGCGGTCGGCGCCAGGAATGCCGAGATGCCGCGCTTGCCGGCGGACTTATCGGTCACCGCGAACACGATCGCGAGGTCGGCGTACTTGCCGGTGGTGATGTAGTGCTTGACGCCGTCGAGCACCCAGCCGCCATCGACCGCGGTCGCCGAGGTGCGCAGGTTCGCCGCATCGGAACCGGCCTGCGGCTCGGTCAGGCAGAAGCAACCGAGCGCTTCGCCAGTCGCCAGCAGACGCAGCCAACGCTCTTTCTGCGCCGGGCTGCCGTAACGATTGAGGATTCCGCAGGGCAGCGAGTTCTGCACGCTGACGATGGTCGAGGTGGCGCCATCGCCTGCGGCGATCTCTTCGATCGCGAGTACCAGCGACATCATGTCGAGCCCGGCGCCGCCCCATTCTTCCGGCACCGTCATGCCGAGCACGCCGAGTGCCGCCAGTCCACGCAGCGCTTCGCGCGGAAACTGATGATCGCGATCCCAGGCGGCGGCAAACGGCGCGATCTGCGCCTTGACGAAATCGCGCACCGCATCGCGAATCATTTCTTGCTCGGCAGTCAGGATCATGGCGTTCGCGCTGTTGAGGAAACCGCCATCGTAAGAAGGGCTGCGATCGATCTAGAGCTGCGAAGCCGGCAGCCGCACGATCATACCCTCGAGGGCCGGGCTCACTTTTAGCTGGCAGGTCAAGCGACTATTGTCCTTGGTGTCGAGCAGGCCTTCGAGCAAGGCGGCTTCGTCGGCCGCCGGTGCCGGCAGCTGGCCGGCCCATTGCGCGTCGACATAGCCATGGCAGGTGCCGCAGCTGCAGGCACCGCCGCAGTCGGCGACGATGCCGGGCACCATGTTGTCGACCGCCGCCTGCATCACGCTCTGCTGGTCGGTGGCGTCGACGGCGTATTCGGTGCCATCGTGTTCGATGAAAGTAATCTGAGTCATAAAGGTCAAGGCCCGTCAGTCAGGAAATTCAAAGGGAAGAAGCCGCCGGGGATTCTACGTGCCGTTCGGACGAGCGAACGATCGCGGACGCTTGCGGCATCGCCGGCGACTCGCCGAAGGACGCGCTGGCGCTGGCAAGCCGCTGGCGGCAGTCGGCGACCATGCGCTCGATCAGCTGCGCGCAGCTCGGCACATCGTCGATCAGGCCGACCACCTGGCCGCCCCACACCAGGCCGCCTTCGATGTCGCCGCTCTCCAGCGCCTGACGCCCGCGCGCGCCGCGCACCAGATGCTGCACATCGGAAAATTTGGCACCGCCCGGACGCCGCTCGATCGCGACGACTTCATCCGAGATCGAGTTCTGCAGCACGCGGCCGGTGTTGTGCAAAGTGCGGAAGATCAGCCGCGTATCGCGTTCGGTCTTGGACACCAGCATCTGCTTGATGTTGTCGTGGATCGGCGCTTCCTGCGTCGCACAGAAACGCGTGCCCATGTTGACGCCTTCGGCGCCGAGGACGAGTGCCGCGGCCATGCCGCGGCCATCGGCGATGCCGCCCGACGCCAGCAGCGGAATCGAGACCTTGCGCGCGGCCGCAGGAATCAGCACCAGTCCCGGCACATCGTCCTCACCCGGATGTCCGGCGCATTCGAAACCATCAATGCTGATGATGTCGACGCCGTGGCGTTCGGCCGAGACCGCATGCCGCACCGAGGTGCATTTGTGGATCACGATCATGCCGGCCGCCTTTGCCCTGGCGATAAATTCGCGCGGACTGCTGCCGGCGGTTTCGAGAATCTTCACGCTGGAGCCGATGATCGCATCGAGATAACTCGCATACGGCGGCGGCGTCGCCGACGGCAGAATCGTCAGGTTCACACCAAACGGCTGCGACGTCATGCCGCGGCAGCGTACGATTTCGGCGGTGAGCGCTTCCGGTGTCGGCTGCGTCAGCGCGGTGAGGATGCCGAGACCGCCGGCGTTGGACACGGCCGCTGCGAGTTCCGCGCGGCCGACCCACATCATGCCGCCCTGCACGATCGGATAGCGGATGCCCAGCATTTCGGTGATTCGGTTACGCATCGGTGAAGTCCGTCGTCAGTTAAGCGCTACTTGAGCGCGTTGAAGGGCAGATCGCGATCGACGCGCAGGTCGGGCGGCAGGCCGAGCACGCGCTCGGCGATGATGTTGCGCAGGATCTCATCGGTGCCGCCGGCGATGCGCAAGCCCGGCGCGAACAGCTGGTAGTAGCGGAAGCCGTCGAGCGGTGTGCTGTCGGTGTCGCGGATCGCGCCGGATTCGAGCAGGTCCATCGCGAACGCGCCGATGTCCTGCCGCGTCTTCGCCATCACCAGCTTGAGGACCGAGGCTTCCGGACCCGGCGCGCGACCTTTCGACAGCGAGGTCTGCACGCGCATGCGGATGAAGTCGAGACCGGCGTCGCGGACGTAGAAGCCGGCGATGGCTTCGCGCACCGCGGCGTTGTCGAGCAGCGTCTGTTCGCTGCTGCGCACCGAGCGCGCCAGCGCGACCAGCTCGTCGACGCTCGGCGCGTCGGCGGGACGTCCGATCGCGAAGCGCTCGTGCATCAGCGTCGTCATCGCGACCTTCCAGCCTTGGCCGACGTCGCCAAGCCGCTGGCTGTCGGGAATGACGACATCGGTGAAGAACACTTCGTTGAAATCGGTCTCGCCGGTCATGCCGCGAATCTGGCGTACGTCGACGCCGGGCGCACGCATATCGACATAGAACATCGTCAGGCCCTTATGCTTGGGCAGGCCCGCATCGCTGCGCACCAGCAGCAGGCCGTAGTCCGAGTGATGCGCCCACGAGGTCCAGACTTTCTGGCCGTTGACGATCCAGCGATCGCCGTCGCGCAGCGCGCGCGTGCGGATGCCGGCGAGATCGGAACCCGCCGCCGGTTCGGAAAACAGCTGGCACCAGATTTCCTCGCCGCGCATCGCCGGGCCGACGTAACGCTGAGCGACTGCGTGCGAGGCGAAGCTGTACACGGTCGGAATGCACATGCCCATGCCGACCTGAAACGGCATCGTCGCCACGCGGTGACGCGCTTCCTCCTGCGAAAAGATCACCTGTTGGATCGCATTGCCGCCTTGTCCGCCGACCTCGCACGGCCAGGTGATGCCGACATAACCGGCCGCCGCCTTGCAGGCCTGCCAGCCGCGCGCGAGACGAACGATCTCGGCTTCGCTGTCGCGGCGTGCACCCGCGGTCGACCAGGCCGGTGCATGCTCGGCGAGCCAGGCGCTGACCTGTTTGCGATACGCCGCTTCCGCAGCGCTGTCTTCGAAATTCATGCGGCGGCTTCGCTCGACGCATTGGCGCGGCGCAGGCACAGCGCGCGCACCAGCCGGTCGGACCAGCGGCTGCGATTGCCGAGCGTCAGCGCGAGCAGGCGCGCACGGCGGTAATACAGATGGCAGTCGTTGTCCCAGGTGAAGCCGATGCCGCCATGCAGTTCGATCGCTTCCTCGGCCGCGAACGAGAACGCATCGGTCGCGGCGAGACGCGCACCGGCAGCGGCCAGCGGCAACTGCGCGGCGGTAGTCGACAGCGCCCAGGCCGCGTAATAGCAATGACCGCGCGCGAGCTGGATCTTCGCGTACATGTCGGCGAGCCGATGCTTCACGCCCTGGTTGACGCCGATCAGGCTGCCGAACGCGCGCCGCGTCTTCGCGTAGTCGACGCAGGCTTCGAGCTGCGCTTCGGCGCCGCCGAGCTGCTCGAACGCAGTCAGCACTGCGGCGATGTCGAGCATCCGCGAAGCCAGTCGCGCACCATCGCCGAGTTGTCCGAGAGCCGCCACCGGCGCGCCGTCGAATTCGATCCGCGCGTGCCTGCGCAGGCAATCGAGCGTATCGATCGCCTGCACGACGACGCCCTCGGCGTGCAGATCGACCAGCCACCAGTCGTAACCGCCATTCAAGGCTTTCGAGGTCGCCGACACAATCGCGAAATCGGCCGCCGGATCGGCCACCGGTTCCTTGAATCCGAACAGCCGGCCGTTTTCCACGCGCGCGGTCGGCCGCGCATCCCAGGTGCCATGACCCTCGGTGAAGGCGACGGTGCCGATCGCCGAACCGTCGGCGAGCTTCGGCAGCCAGCGCGTCGCGGCAGCACCGCCGGCCAGCTTCAGCGCTTCGGTCGCGTACAGCACCGACGATGCGAACGGCACCGGCGCAAGACTGCGGCCGGCTTCCTCGGCGACCACGCAAAGCTCCAGCGCACCGAGCCCGACGCCGCCAAGCGGCTCGGGAATCGCCGCCGCGCTGAGCCCCATCTCGACCAGTTGCGTCCACAGCGACGCATCGTGCGCGTCGCCGCTATCGAGCAAGCGGCGCGCGCGGCTGCGGCCATCCGCGAACAGACGCCGCGCCTGCTCGCGCAGCGCTTGCTGTTCTTCGGAGAAATCGAAGTTCATTGCGCGTGTTCAGGCCGCGGCCGGATAGAAACGCTGACCGGCCTGCGCACGCGCCTTCAGCCAGGCGCTCGGACGGAAGCGTTCGCCGTAGCGATCGGCGAGGCACTCACAGGCGGCGACGAATTCAGCGACACCGACCGTGTCGATCAACGAAAACACGCCGCCGGTGTGTGCCGGGAAACCGATGCCGAGCACTGAGCCGACATCGCCTTCGCCGGCGCTGGTGATGACGCCTTCCTCGTATGCGCGCGCGGCTTCGAGCGCCTGGATGTAGAGCAGGCGCTGCTTGATGTCGTCGTGCGTCGGCTGCGTGTGCGTGCCATCAGCCGGATAGATCTGCGCAAGTCCGGACCACGGCTGCCGCTTGCCGTCGACGTAATCGTAGAAGCCGGCGCCGTAGCGGCGGCCTTTGCGATCGAGCCGCATAACGAAATTCTCGAACACCGGGAAGCCATACGGTTCACGCCAGGCGCTGCCAGCTTCATCGCGCCGCTTGCAGTGCGCGTGATAAGTCAGATCGAGCGTCAGGTCGTCCATCAAGGCCAATGGACCAATCGCGAATCCGGCCTGCCGCGCGAGGTTGTCGATCAGCACCGGCGAGATGCCGTCGCCGACCATGCCGACGCTTTCGAACAGATGGGCAATGATCACGCGCGTGGTGAAGAAGCCCGGCGCATCCTTGACCAGGATCGGCGTCTTGCGCAGCCGTTTGATGAAGTCGAGCGCATGCGCCAGCGTGCGCGCCGAGGTCTGCGCACCGGAGATCACTTCGACCAGCGGCATGCGATCCACCGGCGAGAAGAAATGCAGGCCGACGAACTGCGCGGGCTGTGCGACGCTCGCCGCCAACTGTTGGATCGGCAGTGCCGAAGTATTGCTGGCGATGATCGCCGTCGGTTTCAGCACCGCGGCGAGTTTGCGAAACACTTCAGCTTTGACCGCGCGGTCTTCGAATACCGCTTCGACCACCAGATCGCAATGGGCGAGGGCCTGGTATGCATCGGCCAGCGTGATGCGCGCCAGCGCGGCGGCGGACTTCGCCGCATCCAGGGTTCCTTTCGCGATGCGCTTGCCGAAAGCATCGGCGATGCGCTGCTTGCCCGCCTCGGCGCGCTCCAGCGTCGCATCGAGCATGACGACCTCAAGCCCGGCGGCGGCGCAGACCTGCGCAATGCCGGCGCCCATCAGGCCCGCGCCGATCACGCCGATGACGCCCAGATTCGCCGCTTCGATGCCGGCGGGACGATGCGCGAGTTTGTCGCACTCGCCTTTGGAGACGAACTGCGTGCGCATCAGGTTGCGCGACACCGGGCTCCTGATCAGTCGCGTGAATTCGCGCGCTTCGATGCGCAGGCCGGCGTCGATCGGCACCGCGGTGCCGCGCGCCACCGCGCTGAGCAATGCGATCTGCGACGGCAAGTTGTGCTGGTTGCCGACCGTCAACGCCGTTGCGCCTGCGTTGTACTGGCGCGTGATGCGCGCATCGAAGAAACCGGCGCCGCCCGGAATGCGGTAATTCTTCTGGTCCCAAGGCTGCTGCTGATTGCCGGTCTGCAGCAGCCAGGTTTTGGCGGCATCGAGCAATTGCTCCGCCGGCACGACCGCATCGACTGCGCCGAGCTTGAGTGCTGCGGCCGGCGACAGCCGCGTGCCCTTCAGCAACAGCGGCAACGCGGCTTCGATGCCGATCAGGCGCGGCAGGCGCTGCGATCCACCGGCGCCGGGAATCAGGCCGATGGTGACTTCGGGCAGCGCGAGAATCAGTCGCGGCAGATCGGCGACGACGCGATAGTGGCAGGCCAGCGCGAGCTCGAATCCGCCGCCCAGCGCCGAACCGTTGATCGCCGCCACGAACGGCTTGCCGCAGGTTTCCATGCGGCGCAGCAGTTCCGACACCGGCCGCGCGATTTCGCGGTAAACCGTCGCCGCGTCGCCGAGCTTGTCGAAGTTGGCGACCATGCCGTGGATGTCGCCGCCGGCCATGAAGTCGGCCTTGCCCGAGCTCAGCACCACGCCGCGGATTGCGGGATCGGCGGCGATGCGCTCGACCGCTGCCGACAGCTGGCGACCGAAGGCGATCGTCACCAGATTCATCGAGCGGCCCGGCACGTCCATCCGCAAGGTCGCGATGCCGTCGGCATCGACGCTCAGTTCAAGACTGTCGCCGCATTTCAGGGCGGCTTGCGCGGCGCTCATTGCAATCTCTCGATGATGGTCGCGGTGCCCATGCCGAGTCCGACGCAGGCGGTGACGAGTGCGGTGCCCTTGCCGCTGCGTTCGAGTTCGTCGAGTACGGTGCCGAGAATCATCGCGCCGGTGGCACCCAGCGGATGGCCCATCGCGATGGCGCCGCCGTTGACGTTGATCTTGTCGTGATCGACGCCGAGCCGCTGCATGAACCACAGCACGACAGACGCGAAGGCTTCGTTGAGTTCGTACAGATCGATATCGGCCGCCGCCATGCCGGCGCGTGCGAGCGCCTTGCGCGTGGCCGGTTCAGGACCGGTCAGCTGAATGGTCGGATCGCTGCCGGCCGATGCGAACGCGCGGATGCGCGCACGCGGCCGCAGGCCGAGGCGTTCACCCATCTCGCGCGTGCCCAGCAGGACCGCCGACGCGCCGTCGACGATGCCGCTGGAATTGCCGGCGGTGTGCACGTGCTCGATCCTGAACACCTCGGGATAGCGTTGCAGCGCGACTGCGTCGTAGCCGTCCTTCTCGCCCATCACGTCGAACACCGGCTTGAGTCCGGCGAGCGATGCGGCACTGGTATCGGCGCGGATGTGTTCGTCGCGATCCAGCAGCACGATGCCGAGTTCATCGACGACCGGTATTACCGATTTCGCGAAGCGCGCTTCGTCCCAGGCACGCACGGCGCGTTGCTGGCTCGCCAGCGCATAGCGATCGACATCCTCGCGCGAGTAGTGGTTGAGGGTCGCGATCAGATCGGCGCCGATGCCCTGCGGCGCGAGATAGTTGTCGTACACCAGCACCGGATCGCTGTACCAGGCGCCGCCGTCGGCGCTCATCGGCACGCGCGACATCGACTCGACGCCGCCGGCGATCGCCAGATCGATCTGGCCTGCCATGATCTGTCCAGCGATGGCATTGACCGCATCGAGCCCCGACGAGCAGAAGCGGTTCAGCTGCGCGCCCGGCACCGAGTTCGAATAGCCGGCGCGCAGCAGCGCGGTGCGCGCGATGTTGCAGCCCTGCTCGCCGGCCGGCGTGACCACGCCGAGCAGCACATCATCAAGCTGCTCGCTTGCGAAACCGCTACGCCGCTGCAACGCGACCAGTACCTGCGCAGCCAGATCGACCGGCGGCACTTCGTGCAGTGCACCGTTCGGTCGTCCGCGCCCGCGCGGCGTGCGCACGTGGTCGTAGATGAAGGCGTCCATTTCGGCTTTGGGCTAGCGCTTGGCCAGCTGCAGGCCGGCCTTGTCGCGATCCCAGGTTGCCGGCGTACAGCCCTCGTCGCGCAACTGGTATTTGAGAATGCGGCCGACCGGGTTACGCGGCAGTTCGCGGCGGAATTCGATGTAGCGCGGCACCGCGAAATACGGCAGGCGATCGATCGCCCAGCGGCACAGTTCTTCTTCGGTCAGCGCGACGTCGGCTTTCAGCACCGCGGTCACCTTGACGTCGTCCTCGGTCAGATCGGACAGCACCGCGTGCACCGCAAGATCTTCGATCGCGGGATGCGCACGGAACGTGGTCTCCATTTCGTAGCTCGAGATGTTTTCGCCGCGGCGCCGCATGTAGTCTTTCTTGCGGTCGATGAAGTAGAAGAATCCGTCCGCGTCGAACTTGCCGATGTCGCCGGTGTGCAGCCACAGGTTGCGCATGATCTTCAGCGTGTCGGCGGGCCGGTTCCAGTAGCCTTCGAACATCACGTGCGGCTTCAGCGGCCGCACGATGACCTCGCCCGGCGTATCCGGCGGCAGTTCGCGATCCTCGTCATCGACGATGCGCACGTCGAAGTCCGGCGAGCGCACGCCCGAGGAATTCGGCTTGGCCTGCACGCCGCAGGGCAGCGTGGTGACGACCGAAGCTTCGGTGATGCCGAATGAATTGGCGCCGAGGATCTCCGAGCCGAAACGCGCTTTCCACTTTTCCTGCAGCGGCTGCGGGAACGGCGTGCCGAGCACCACGCGGAGTTGGTTGAAACAGCGCTTGGCCGCTTCGTTGTCCTGCGCTTCGACCAGCAGCGGAATCATCGAACCGAGCAGGCTGACGATGGTCGCACCGGTGCGCTCGATCTCGGGCCAGAAATTCGATACCGAGAAACGCTTGTAGACGACTGCCTTGCCGCCTTTCAGCATGCTGGCGAGGATCGTCGTCGACGTCGCATTCATGTGGAACAGCGGCAAGGCGGTCCACTGCACGTCGTCCTGCGTGCGGCCGGACGCAGCGATGATCTGCCGCGCCAGGTTGATCGCGTAGTTGTGGCTGACCATGCAGCCCTTCGACGGACCGGTGGTGCCGGCGGTATAGATCAGCATCGCCAGATCGCCGGGCTTGACCTGGTGGCCGGTCGGGCCGGTATTGCTGTGGCGATGTGCATCGAGCGGCGCGACCAACTTGTGCTGGAGCGCGGTCGCGGGCGCCGCATCCCGATAAAGCAGAGCTTTCAGTTCGGGCAGACCGGTGGCAACGCCGGCAACACGCTCCGCATAGTCCGCCTCGGCGACCACCACGGCCGATCGCGCATCGGCAAGCTGATGACGCAGGAACTCGCCCTTGTAGGCGGTGTTGACCGGCACGCTGATCGCGCCGAGCTTGTTGATGCTGAACCAGACCAGCAGCGCGTCGAGATTGTTGTCCAGAATCGTGGTGACGGTGTGACCGGCCTTGACGCCCAGTTCCGCCAGTCCATGCGCGACGCGATTGGACTCGCGATCGAACTCGGCGTAGCTCACTTCACGGCCATCGATATCGACGAACACCCGATCCGGCCAGGCGGCAACCGCACGCGCCAGTGCCGCATTTATTGAATCCTGGTCGCCAGCAGACCAGCCATGCGTTATAGCCACGAAACATCTCTCCTGTTTGATTGCGTACTCGACGCGGTCTTGTACTGGGTCCGGCGAACCACGTATCACCAAACCAGCGGCAGCCGATCGATGCTGAACACCACGCCGCCGTGCATCTTCACTGCGGCGCCGCTGGGAATGCGGAATTCCGGCATGCGGCGCGTCCATTCCTCCAGCGCCGTGATCAATTCGCGTCTTGCGAGGTGGGAACCCACGCACCGATGCGGTCCGTACGAGAACGCGATGTGGCGGTTTAAGGAACGATTGAAATCGACGACTTCTGGATGATCGATTTCGGCCGGGTCGAAACTTGCGAACGAGGTATAAATGGCGATGCAGTCGCCTTGCTTCATCGCAACACCAGCGACTTCGGTATCCGCAGTCACGAAGCGGCTAACCATCACCACCGCGTGCGTGCGCAGCAACTCCTCGACCGCCTCTGCAATCAGCGCAGGATTTTCACGCAGCTGCTGTTGCTGTTGCGGATGCATCGCCAGATGCCGGAAATAGAACGACAGCGAGGCCGCCACCGTATCGAGACCGCCGACAAACAGCAGATAACAGATGCCGAGGATCTCGTCGTCGGTGATCGGTTCGCCATCGACCCGCGCCTGCACCGCGGAACTGACCAGATCCTTGACCGGATTTTTCTTGCGCTCGGCGATCAGCTGCCGCAAGTAGTCACGAATCGCCGCCGCGGCGGCGATTCGCTCTTCCATACTCTCGCCGAACAGCAGCGAGTTGTTCCATTTGAGGAACTGGTCGAACAGTTCCAGCGGCAAGCCCATCAGCTGCAGGAAGATGCGCACCGGGAAAGGCTTGGCGAAGGCTTCGACGAAGTCGCAGCCGCCCTGGTTCGCAACCGCGTCGATCAGCTCGATGCACGAGGCGCGGATGCCTTCCTGCATCTGCGCGATCTTGACCGGCGACAGCAGCGGATTGAGTATCGCCCGGAACTGCGTGTGGCGCGGCGGATCGAGTTCGAGCGGGATCATGTCCCAGGTCTCGCCCAGCAGCTTGGAGAAACCGGAGACGCCCTGGCTCGAGAACAGCTGCGGGTTCTGCAAGACATGCCGGATGTCTTCCGCGCGGGTCAGCACCCAGGCGCCGGCGCTGTTCGAAAAATGGACCGGCGTGTAAAAAATATCCGCCTTGGTCCGCAGCGCGTTCATCACCTTGAACGGATCTTGATCCGAACCCGATATCCGCAGCAGGTCGTAAGGCACGACCCGATCCGCCGGAACATGCGCCGGTACCGATGCAGTATCAACGCGCGCCGATTCTTGAACGTTCATCTCAAGCTTTTCTCCTACGTGCGGAACCGGCGTGCTTGGCGCGCGACTCCTTTAATCGAATAGATCCAGGATGGTCGTGGCGCTGCCGGTGCTGAGCAGATAGTTCGCCGCCTCCTGCAGATGCGTGCGCCAGTATTTTTCCGCACCGACGAAATCTTTCGCCTCGACCAGCCCGACCAGCTTGCGCAACGACCGCTGGCTCTTGCGCTGCAGCTGTGCCCACTCTTCGCCGCGGGCTTCACCGATGCGGGCGGAGTAACGTTCGAGGATTTCATCGACCAGCCGCGTCAGCAGCGATACCGTGATGTTGCCCGCGAGGCTGATCATGTATTCGCGGATTTCGGTAATCGCATGCGCGTACTTGGCGGATGAGCCGACCAACTCTTCCGCAGCATCGAGCCGCTTCTTGATCTCTGCGACCTGCGCCTTGGTCGCCGCACGCGCGAGGTCGGCCATCGCCGGCGGTTCAATCACCATGCGCGCCTTGTAGACGTCCTGCACGGTTGCGCCACGATCCTGCAGGATCATGCCGAAATGCCGCGCGGTCGCATCCAGCATCGGACGCATCACCATCGCTCCGCCGATACCGCCGCGACGGATCACGATCAGCGATTCGGATTCGAGGATGCGCAGCGCTTCCCGCAAGGTCGGCCGCGAGACGCTGTACTGGATCATCAGCTCCGCTTCCGGCGGCAGCGTGTCGCCTTCGCGAAGGTCGCCGCGAACGATGCGCTTGCGAATATCGCTCGCCATCAGTTCCGGGACTTTCTTCGCGCGCACGAAGAGGGAACGATCGGCACCGATCGGCGTCGGTTGCGGATTGGATGCTTTTGGAGTTCTCGGCATGGTCTGACCCTAGGATGGTGAATGTGAACTCGGCTCAGAGCGGCGCGTGCGGCCCCCTTGAATACTCTGATTACCGGCTTCGCATCCTAGCAGTTGAGTCATCGCGACCGACCAATGCTCGTTCGCAGCGCAAGCGCCATGCTGCGTTGCACCGCGCCCCTCCAGACTCAGCGCCTGCAGGCGCAGTGTCGACAGATACAATTTGAACTCCAGCGTGAAGCCGCGGGCGCCGCTCAGCTGATGCGCGTCCAGACAGACCTGCCGCGCCGCCGTCGCCGCATAGCAGGCCGCGGAAGCAGCCAGCGCGTCGTCGTCGCGCCAGGCCGCCTCGTGCACCAGTAAACGCGCACATTCCACCGATACGGCCAATTCGGCGAGGCGATGCTGCACCGCCTGGAACGATCCGATGCGCTTGCCGAACTGTTTGCGGTCGCTCAGGTAACTCACCACCTGAGCGAGCGCGGCACTCATCGCACCGACGATTTCGGCGGCGAGTGCGAGCTGCCATCTGCGGCGCACCACCGCGACCGGCCATGTTCCGATCGGCTTGCCTGAAGCGGGCGCCGGGTATGCCAATGGATAGACGTAATTGCTTGGCGCCAGCTCCGCCTTTGCGGGATCAACCCGGTAGGCGTTGGCTTCGACGTCGCCGAGGATAACCAGGGTCGAAGCCGACGCGGCATAACGCAGCGGCACCCGGCTGCCTTCATATTGGATCGCAATCGGCTCCTGCGGGATCTGGTCGAACAGCGCCGCGCACAGAAACAGCTGCAGCCCGACCGGCGCCAGACGATTGGCTTGCGACACCTCCTCGGTGATCATCGCCGCGTCGAGCAGGTCGTCGCCCGGAGCACGCTTCCGGTATAGCCCTTTCGAGCGCAGCGCCGCCATCAGCGCAGCATCGAACACCGGCGCGCCCGCCTTATCCGGACGTTCCTGCTGCGCAAGAATCCCCCGTATCAGGGAGCGCAGCTGCAGTTGCCGTTCGTTCAATGTGAAGTCCATCGATCAAGCCCCCTTCGGCAGCCGCAACCACAATCTCGCGATCAGGTTGAGCTGCATCTCGTAACTGCCCCCGCCCAGACCCGCGATCATCGCGGTGCGGAATTCGCCGTCGACCAGCGATCCGCCGAGCAGGCTTTCCTCGCCCACCACTTCAACCGCGAACTCGGCGACTTCGCGCTCGGCACGGACGATGGCTACGCGTCCGATATAGGCCTCTGGTCCAGCACCTGCGCCTTTCGACCGGCTCTGCCGCACTTGGTAAGACAGCAGCCGTGCGGCGCGGCAAGCGGCACTTGCGTGCGACGCCATGCGCTGCAGGCGGCCGTCCGCAAACAGACCGCGCTCCGCTGCAATCTCGACGACACGGTTGAGAACCTCCTCGGCGCGGGCATAGCGCGGCGTGCCGACGCGTTCGTCGGACAGCGCATCCCGCACGATCGGCCAGCCGGCATTCTCGGCGCCCATGCGACAGCTCGCCGGAACTCGCACGTTTTCGAAAGTGAGACGGTGCACGGTGTGAATGTCGAGCATCGTCGGCACCACTTCGACGCGTACGCCAGGCGTATTCATCGGCACCAGGAAAATGGAAATGCTGTGCTGCGGATCGCCATCCTGACGGGTCTTGGCGAGCAGGAAGCAATACTCGGCCTTCGACGCATACGAGGTCCAGATCTTCTGCCCGTTGACCACGTAGTGGTCGCCGTCTTTCTTGGCGAACGTCTGCATCGCCACCAGATCGGAGCCGGCGTCCAGCTCGGAAAAACCCTGACACCAGAGCACGTCACCGCTGGCGATGCGGCCCAGATGCTGGGCTTTCTGCTCCGGCGTGCCCGCCGCAATGATCGCCGGGCCAATCCAGTTCACATTCATGTATTGCGAGCCGCGTGGTTCCCCCGCCGCCCACAACTCCTCACTGGTGATGGCGAAGATCCAGGACGAAGCATCACTGCCGCCGTACTCCTTCGGCCAATGCGGGACCAGCCAGCCTTTTGCAGCCAGCTTGCGGCAGAACTCGATACTGGAATCCGAGTACGGATCTTCGCCCGGCACCAGCAGCTGATCCTCGTCACGCACATGCTCGCGGATGAACGCCCGTAAGGTCTGTCGAAACTCGACCTCGTCCTCACTCCAGGCAAACTCCATCGCAGCCCCTCTTTATGATCATCTATACGATCTAGCTTATCGTCGCTTTGATCGGCATGCAAGTGCGCGGGCTAAGCGGTGCGCAACGGCCTGAAGAACTCGCGCAATTCGTGGATCAGGATTTCGGGCTGTTCCATCGCACCGAAATGGCCGCCATGCGGCACCGAAGTCCAGCGCTGCAGCTTGCAGTAGCGCTCGGCCCAGCGGCGCGGCATGCCGATGATGTCCTTGGCGAACAGCACGACGCCGGTGGGCGCTTCGATCACCGGCGTGCGCGCATGGCTCGGCTGCCAAAGCTGATGCGCGGACTCGTAATAGAAGCGTGCCGACGTGCCGTAGGTTTCGGTGAGCCAGTACAGCATCACCGTCGTCAGCAGGTCGTCTTTCGAGAAACGTTTTTCGACATCGCCGCCGCAATCGCTCCAGGCCCTGCGCTTTTCCAGGATCCAGGCGCACAGACCGACCGGTGAGTCGTGCAGCGCGTAGCTGATGGTCTGCGGCTTGGTCGTCTGCAGCGCCATGTAGCCGGTTTCGGAGCGTGCGAAATGCGCATTGCGCGCGACGCGCTCGGCATCTTCCGGCGCGTAGTCGGAAGCCAGCGCAGCGCCGCCGCTGAAGAAGTCCAATGGCGACGCGCCCTGCACATGCACGCCGATCATCTGCTCCGCATAGCGGTGCCCGAGCTGTTCGGTGACGACCAGGCCGAAGTCGGAACCGTGCGCGCCGAAGCGCGGGTAACCGAGCACCTCGTTCATCAAGGCCAACCACAGATCCGCCGTGCGGGTGAAGCTGATGCCGGGCGTGGTCAGCGGCGACGAGAAGCCGAAGCCCGGCAGCGACGGCACGATGACGTCGAACGCATCCGCGGCATTGCCGCCGTAGGCTTCCGGATCTGCAAGCGGACCGATGACTTTGTTGAAGTCCCAGTAGGTCCACGGCCAGCCGTGCGTGAGCACCAGCGGAATCGCCTTGGGTGCGCGGCTGCGCTGATGGATGAAATGGATCGGCACGCCGTCGATGACCGTGCGGAAGTGCGGATAGACATTCATCGCCCGCTCGTGCCGGCGCCAATCGTAGTGCTGTCGCCAGTAATCGACCAGATCTTTCAGATACGAAGCGTTGGTGCCGTAGCGCCAGTCTTCATTGGCGAAGTCCGCAGGCCAGCGCACCTGTTCAAGACGGCGGCTCAAGTCGGCAAGCGCCTGACTGTCTATGTCGACGACGAATGGTTCGGCGCGCATCGATCGATCTCCGGGCTGTTACTACATTAGTATCATCTATATGATCATTGCATCCAAATAATTCAATCGGTCAATACCCGGCAGCGAGGAGCAGCGATGGAGATTCAAAACAAGGTAGCAGTGGTAACCGGCGGCGGCAGTGGCATCGGCCGCGGCATCGCGCTGGCATTGGCCGGCGCAGATGCGGACGTGGTGGTCGCCGATGTCGACGTGGCGAATGCGCAGCGCGTCGTCAAAGAAGTCGAAGCGCTGGGGCGCCGCGCAGTCGCCTTCGAGTGCGACGTCACCAGCGAAGCTTCGGTGGAAGCGCTCGCCGATTTCGCCTGGGAATACATGGGCCACGTCGAGCTGGTGTTCAACAACGCCGGCATCGTCGCGCTCGGACGCGCGGTCGACACCAGCACCAAGGATCTGCAGTGGTCGTTCGACGTGAATACCTTCGGCGTCTGGTACGGCTCGGTGGCGTTCGCGCGCCGCTTCCTGCAGAAGAACGTCAAGGGCTGGATTTGCAACACCGGTTCCGAAAGTTCGATCGGCGTCGCCAGCATCGGCACCGCGATCTACTGCGGCTCGAAGCACGCCGTGCTCGGCATCACCGACACGCTGCGCAGCGAGTATCAGGGCCAGATCGGTTTCAGCGTGCTCTGTCCGGGCATGGTCAGGACCAATCTATGGGACGCTGGTCGTCATCGCCCGGAGAAATTCGGCGGCCAGTTCAAGGGCGATCCGGTGGCCGAGAAAGCGATCCAGTACGGCCTCGATCCCGCAGAAGTCGGCCGCCATGTGGTCGGCTGCGTCCGCAACGAGGAGTTCTACATCTTCACGCATCCGCATGTGAAGGAGGTCGCGGTGCAGCGTGCGAAGGAAATCGTCGAGGCGATGGATCGTCAATGGCCGCAGGGCGCGGGTCCGCAGCATTTCTCCACGCTCGACGTGCAGAAGAAAATCATGGAAGAGCTGGCGCCATAAGCGCCCGCAACGACGTAGCGAGGATGCAGGCATGGACCAACGGGTCAGCATGATCATGACCGGCGCGCGGGATATTCCCCGCCTGCGCGCGTTCTATGAAAATGGTTTGGGCTGGGTGCCCTGGGCGGCGCCGTCGGCATTCGCGGTCGGCTACCGGGTCGGCCATTCGGTGCTGGTCTTTCTGCATGGCGACTATCTCGCGCAGCAGCGCGGCGAACCGCTCAGCGCGGGCTCGAAGACTTCGCTCGCGGTGTTCGTCGAATCGAAGCAGAAAGTCGACGAACTCTATCGCCGCGCGCTGGCGTCGGGTGCACGCGTCAGCAGTCCTGTGCGCGAGCGCGACGAAGGCCTGTACACCGGCTACTTCTGCGACCCCGAAGGCAACAACTGGGAGATCGTCTGGAGTCCGCACATGCCGCTGGATGCCGAAGGTGCGCTGATAGCCCCGAGCACCTGATGCGCGGCATGCGGCTTTGCTTAAGACGCTAGGGGCAGATCAGCACCATACCGGCGCATTGCGGACCCCAGGACACCGTCACCACCGCGGTCTCCGCATCGCGGACCTGGCGACTGCCGCCATCGCCGCGCAACTGCATCACCGACTCCGCGACGGCAGCCAGTCCATGCAGACGACCTTCTGCAAGCTGTCCACCATTGGTGTTCAGCGGCAGCGATCCGCCTGGACCGATCCTGCGTCCCTGCTCGATCCAGTCGCCGGCTTCGCCGAGGCCGCAGAAGCCGAGCGCTTCGATCCAGGTCAGTACCGAATAGGTGAAGCCGTCGTAGACCTGGGCGAAATCGATATCGTTCGGCTCCAAACCCGAGCGGCGCCATAGGCGCTCCGCGCAGCGGATGGTGCCGCCGTGCAGAAAATCGGCACCGTGCAGCCAGTCGCCGGAACCGGTGGCCTGCGCATGCGCGGCGACCATCACCGGCTTATGCCGTAGGTCACGCGCACGTTGTTGCGTGGTGATGATCAGCGCACAGCTGCCGCTCACCGGATAGTCGCAATCGAGCAGGCGCAGCGGATCGCACAGCAGCTTCGCGCTCAGATAGCCTTCCATCGTCAGTGCGTTGCGTTGCACCGCGCGCTCGTTGAGCGCTGCCCAACGGCGCGCATTGATCGCCACGTAGCCGTAATCCTGCGGCCGGGTTCCGTACTCGACCTGGCGACGGCACATGCGCAGCGCGGTCGCGGGAATGATGCCGAACATGCCGTACGGCGCGACGATTTCGTCATGCAGCGGCGAATAGCCTGCCTGCGCCACCGGATCGCCGCTGGCCGAACCGGTGTTGCCGGCCTGCTGCTGCATGCTGCGAAACACCAGCGCGACTTCGCAGGCGCCCGACTCGACCGCGCTGAGGGCGGCGACCACGCCAGCGAAACCCGAAGCACCGCTGCCCATGATGTCGGTATACGAGGCCAGATCGCCGGTGCCCAGCAGCCGCTGCACGTACAGGCATTTCG
The DNA here is from genome assembly GCA_028291645.1 of Nevskia sp. Lineage (GTDB taxonomy): Bacteria > Pseudomonadota > Gammaproteobacteria > Nevskiales > Nevskiaceae > Nevskia. The sequence goes on along the minus strand of JAQGNU010000095.1, from coordinate 22,306 downwards.
GCGATTCCGCGCCGATCTGGTATTCGAAGATGCCGTCGATGTCGGCCGCGCGCACGCCGGCATCGGCGATCGCCGCCAGGCAGGACTGCGCGGTCAACGCTTCCACATCCAGGCCCGGACCGCGGAACACATCGGAAAAACCGTAGCCGACGATGGCCGCTTTTCTAGGCGCGCTCACCGCGCTGTCTCCGCGGTCGCGTTGCTGCTGAGACTGAATACCGGCAGCATCCATGCGCCATGCGGCTGATAGCGGACCTTGACCGCGAGCCCCACCGCGAGCTGCTCGTGCGGGCAATCGACGAGGTTGCTGATCAGGCGCAGGCCCTCCTGCTCGACCAGATCGATCATCGCGACGACATAGGGCACTTCGGCGGCGAAGCCGGGATGAAACGTGCGGCGTACGATGGTGTAGGTGTAGACGATGCCGCGACCGCTGACCTCGGCCGGTGCAATATGGCTGGAATGACAACGACTGCAGATCGGCATCGGCGGATGCAGGTAGAGACCGCAATCGCCGCAGCGTGCGATCAGCAGGCGACCGTGCCGGGCACCCTCCCAGAAAAAGCGGTTGCGTTCGGTCGGCACGATGGCGGGCTTCGGCGCCGGATTCTCAAGCTCACTAGCACTCGTGACCACTTCGCCATCCTCGTGAATGATTGTCTAACTGATCTATACTATCATCACAACATTCGAAATAAGGGGCGAGCGATCATTGTTCGGCGCCTTTTCGGCGATTCTATCGGGTGCCTCGCGGACAACAGGAGCTTACAGGCATGAATCTGCACTTGTCGGAGCAGCAGCAGATGCTGCAGGACATGTTCGCAAAGTTGTTCCGGCAGGAATCGAGTCCGGCACGGATACGCGCGGCGGAAGCCAGCGGTTACGACGCCGCGCTATGGGAGCAACTGGTGCAGAGTGGCGCGCCGCTGATGCGTGTGCCGGAAGCCGCCGGCGGCGGCGGCTTCAGCCTGCTCGATGCGGCGATCGTCGCCGAGGAAGCGGGACGCCATCTGGTTTCCGCACCGCTGATTGAGTGCATCGTCGCCGCACGCTTGCTGGCACTGGCCGGCGGCGAAGCCGGCGCTGCCTGGCTCGAGCGGCTTGTTGCGGGCGACATCGCACCGATCACGCTCGCTCTGCACGAGGGCCGCACCGGTGAAACCCAGTGGGTTCCCGGCGCGCGCATCGCTGCGGCCGTACTGTTCCTGCAGGGCGATGCGCTGATCCTGCGCGAGTACGCGGCAGCCGATTCGCGGGCGCAAACCTTCATGGGCTCACTGCCGCAAGCGCGGCTTGCGCCCGACGATGGCGCAGCGATCGTGCTCGCGCGAGGACCACAAGTGCGCGACGCCTATCTCGCCGCGATCGAGGAATGGAAACTGCTGACCGCCGCGGCCTTGACCGGTGCGGCGCACGAAGCCTTGCGTCTAGCCGCCGCGTATTCCTGCGAGCGCCACGCATTCGGCAAGCCGATCGGCGGCTTCCAGGGCGTGGCGCATCCGCTGGCCGATTCGATCACCGACAACGACGGCGCACGCCTGCTGATCTGGCGCGCGATCTGCGACATCGCGCGCCGCGACGACGACGCGGCCGCAACGGTATCGCTCGCCTACTGGTTCGCGACACAGGCGCTGACGCGCGCAGTCACGCGCGCGATCCGCGTATTCGGCGGCTACGGTATGAGCATGGAGTACGACATTCAGCTGTATTTCCGCCGCGGCCGCGCCTGGTCGGTTGTCGCCGGCGATCCGCTCGATGAACTGCAGCACGCCGGTGCGCGGCTCTGGGGTGACGCGAAAACGCCGCTGCCGGATGCGGGCGAGATCGGCATGGATTTCAGCTGGGGCGCATCGGCGCTGCAACTGGCAAACGAAGCGCGCGCGTTCTTCCGCGAGAATCTCGGCGAGGAGCTGCGCGATTTCGCCTATCACTCGGAGGATGCACATCATCCCGAGCTGTTCCGCAAGTTGGCGCAGGCGCGCCTGCTCTATCCGGAGTGGCCCTCGGCGTATCTGGGACGCGCCTGCAGCGGGCTCGAGACTGCGGCATTGCAGGAAGTGTTCAATGATTTCGATTTCCCGATCCTGGTGCCAGTCGTTACCGACATGGTCGGCAAGATGCTGCTCGAATTCGGCAGCGAGGAAGCGAAGAACGAACTGCTGCCGAAACTCGCCGACGGCAGCGCCTATTGCAGTCTCGGCTACAGCGAGCCTTCCGGCGGCTCCGACGTGTTCGCCGCGAAGACGCGCGCGGTACTGCAGGATGGCGACTGGATTCTGAACGGACAGAAGATGTTCACCACGCAGGGCCATCTCGCCGACTACGCCCTGATGCTGGTACGCACCGACCCGGAAGCGACCAAGCATGCGGGGCTAACCTTGTTCGTAGCACCGCTGCGGCAGACCGGTTACGCGTCGCACGAAGTCAAGACCATCGGCAACGAGCGCACCAACATCACCTACTACACCGATATGAAAGTGCCGGACCGCTACCGGCTCGGCGCGGTCAACAGCGGCAGCAAGCTGATGGGCGCGGCGCTGAAGCTCGAACAAGGCGTCGGCTTATATAACGTTGGACCGATGAAGCGATTGCTGAAACATGCGCTGCACTGGGCGCGCAGCACGCGACGCGACGGTCGCCTGATGATCGATTCGAATACAGTGCAGGCGCGGCTGGCGCGGCTGATGTGCAACATCCAGGTCGCCGACGGGCTGACCCGCCGCAGCATCTGGGCCGGCGAAGAAGGGCTGAGCCAGAAGTGGTACGGCTCGATGTCCAAGCTGTTCGGCAGCGAGGCCTGGCTCGCCAGCGCCAGCGATTTGATGGACCTCGCTGCACCCGACACGCTGGCCTGCGGCCCCACCGACGCCGGCTGGATCGAGATCGAGTACCGTCGCGGCTTGCCCAGCACGATCTATGGCGGCACCAGCGAAATCCACCGCAGCATCATTTCCGAGAGCGCGCTGCAGATGCCGCGCAGCCGCACCTGAGCAACACTGTGCCCCGTACCTGTACTCCTGACATCTGACGAGTAGACCTATGAGCAACTGGGATCGGCTGGAGACTGTGCTGTTCGAGGTGGGCGACGATCATGTGGCGACGATCACGCTGAATCGTCCTGCTGCGATGAACTCGTTCAACAAGCAGATGGTCGATGAATTCGATCTGCTCTGGCAGCACATTCGCCTGGACGACGCCATTCACGCGGTCGTGCTGCGTGCCGCAGCAGGGCGTGCGTTCTCGACCGGCGTCGATGTGAAAGATCCATCCTTCCCCGATCCGCATCCGAACCTCTGGGTGCACGCCGATCCCGGCGACAAGCTCGGCCCGAAGGCGAATCTCTGTTGGAAGCCGGTGATCACCGCCGTGCACGGCCTCTGCGCCGCCGGCGCGTTCTATTGGCTCAACGAAAGCGACCTCATCATCTGTTCCGACGACGCGCAATTCTTCGAGCCGCACGTGACCTACGGCATGACCGCCGCGATCGAGCCGATCGGCATGACCTACCGGATGCCGTTGGGCGACGTCATGCGCATGGCGCTGCTGGGCAACGACGAACGCATCTGCGCCAGCACGGCGCTGCGCATCGGACTCGTCACCGAAGTGCTGGCGCCGGATGTGTTGTGGACACGTGCACACGAACTCGCCGCCAAGATCGCGGCGAAGCCGCCGGCCGCAATCCAGGGCACCGTCCGCGCGATCTGGGAATCGCTCGATACGCCGCGCTCGATCGCATTGCAGACCGCGTTGAAATACACGCAGCTCGGCAATCCCATCGGGATGGCGCAGGTCGATCGCTGGGCCATCATGGGCAAATCGAAAACATTCGACGTCAGATAGCGCTGCGATTCCCTATTCAAAATAGGGCTCGTCCAGCAGCTCAGACCAGACCGTCAACCGTCCAATGTTGTCCATGAATCTGCGACGCGCCGGCATCGCAGGCCAGGAAAGCGATGACTTCTGCCAGATCGTCGGCAGACACCCACGTCGAATGATCCGCGTTCGGCATGACCTGACGGTTCGCCGGTGTATCGATCAGGCTCGGCGCAACGCTGTTGACGTTGATGCCCGAACTGCGAACCTCGTGCGACAGTGATTCCACCAAGCGTTGCAGCGCGCTCTTCGCAGCGCAATAGGCCGACATCTGCGCAGCACCGTTCGCCGCAGCTCTGGCACTGATAGCCACGATGCGACCACGCGTTTGTTCCAGTTGCGGCAGAACGGCACGCGCGGCGCAGACGAACGACCAGGCATTCAAGTCCATCATGCGCATCCAGGTTTCCCGCGAAAGTTGCTGCACATTCGCGCCCATTTCGAAACCGCCGGCGATGTGAATCAAACCGGCGCATGGCCCCAAGGCAGCAGATGCCTTCACCGCCTCTGCAACTGCGTCGCTTGAGGTCACATCGGCAGCGAGGAATACATGATCCTTATTCGCGGCAAGCTCCGGAAATGCCGCGGCGAGCAGTTTGACGTCGCGATCCAACAGCGCAAGTCTGCAGCCGCGTCGCACAAAGCGTTTAACCACTGAGCGGCCGAGTGCTCCAGCCGCGCCGGTGACCAGGAATACTGCTTGTTCGTCGTTCAACTGTTTTCCTTAGGCCGAGTTGTAAAGAATGGTTCTGGGCAGCGTGCCCGCAGACGATGACAAAACGACGCTGGCGTCTTGAGGACACCCGGGGCGAGACAAAAATCAAAAATCCTGTCTACACGCGAAGTACGCGATCCGCGTTCACATCAGCGGATGGTGCCGCCGCAGAAAGCCGATGACACCTTGATTGAAGGCGTCGTTCTTGTCGCCCACCACCATGTGACCCGCGCCAGCGACGTCGAAAACCTCGAGCCCGGCCAAGTGCTCACGCAATTCGGCCACGCCGGCTGCGGACACGATGTCGCTCTGCAGGCCGCGCACCAGTAAGGTGGGAATGCGCACGCGTTGCGCGGCACTGCAGAGCGCCGCCGCAAACTGCGGCGGTTCCATACGCCGCGGCGAGTCGGTGAATCGCGGATCCCAATGCCAATGCAGGCGACCGTCGTCGCGCAGGCGCAGGTTCTTCATCAGGCCGCTCGGATCGCGCGGACGTGGACGCTGTGGGTAATACGCAGCCACGGCATCCGCGGCTTCGTCGAGTGTCGCAAAACCGTCGGGCCGCGCCCGCATGAAGGCGCCGATTTTTTCTGCGCCCTGGGTTTCCACCCGTGGCACCACGTCCACCAGCACGAGTGCTCGGGCAATCGATGCCGGCGTGTTGCCCACTGCGAAAAGTGCAGCCGCGCCGCCCATCGATGCGCCGACCAATGCCGGTTGAGCGGGCAAAGTGGCGATCATTGCCTTCAGATCGGTGGCCTGCGCCTCGAGCGAATAGTCCGCATCCGCGGCCCAATCACTTTCGCCATGACCGCGGGCGTCGAGGTTGATGACGTGATAGCCCTGCGCCAGCATCTCCTGCACGGCTGCGCCCCAGGAATGCCGGGTTTGCCCCCCACCATGCAATAAGATCACCGCTGGTGCGCGCGGATCCCCTCCGACATCCGCAGTGACGGTAATGCCGTGGGGCAAAGGATAACGACGAGATTCCGTCAGGATGTTCATTCCAAAGGCCTTACAGTCCGCTGCGGCCTGGAAGGTCAACATCCCCGCCTTGCAGATCGTGGGAACGCCATTTCAAGAGTGACCAGGCCGCCTGTCAACCGACGCATTATAGGACAAGGCCATTAATCATATATATGATTATAACGTTCTCAGAATCGCGGGATCAATAGCCGTCTGCACGGCCCCACCTACCCCAACACCAGAACTCACTGTTGGCCACCGGTACTGACCGATGCGTGGTATCGGCACCTCACTCATTATCAGGCCATAGGTATAGACTCATTCAGTGGAGTCGGCAGCCATTGAAGCCGCCGGAGGAACCGACATGGGAATCGCACGTATTAACCGCGCTACCCGGGGGTCGCGGCCGCGACTAACACTGGCTTGTTCTTCGCTACTTCTATACATGCTCTCCAGCTGCGCCAGTCTGCCGCAGCAAGCACCGGTTTCGGCCGACGATCTTGTCTGGGTCGCCGCTGGGGCTGGCATGCTGTCCGCATCGAGCGGCGCGCCGATTGAAGATTCGCCCTCGCTGATGCACGTTAGCGATGAGATGCGCCGGTTTGCGCAAGAGGCCACACGCGCCGCGACCAGCGTCGACGGCAAAGCAAGCGCATTGGCACTCGCCTTGAGCGGGAAGAAAGGCCTTAACTTGCAGTTCGACGCCGAGGCCACGCTGACTGCCCAAGAGGCTTTCAAGCAGCGGCGCGCCAACTGCCTGTCATACACGATGCTGTTTGTCGCCCTTGCACGCGAACTGGGCATTCCGGCGAAATTCAATGAAGTGGAAATCCCGCCGATCTGGGATTTTGGCGACGACAACACGTCGCTGCTGTACCTGCATATCAACGCCCGCGTCGATCTAACGCCACCCTTTTTCCAGATCGTCGATGTCAACGGCGAGGAATACGATCCCAGCTTCCCGCAAAGTCCCATTTCCGACGCCGCGGCGCAGGCGCAGTTCTACAACAACCGTTCGGTCGAGCTTCGACTGCAACGGCACTACGCGGATGCAGTGCGCTACCAGATCCGCGCCTTGGCGCTCGATCCGGATGCGGCCTACCTATGGACCAACCTGGCGAGCCTGTATCTGCAGAGCGACAGTTTGCGCGCCGCGCGCATTGCGGCTACGAAGGCGCTGACGCTGGATACATCGCGCATGTTGAGCTACGACACCGCCGCGCTGATTTACGACAAACTCGGCGACGCGCATCTCGCCGCCTATTTCCACGAGCGCGCTCAATATTTCATCGACCAGAATCCCTACTACCACTACCAACTCGCGCTCGCGGCACTCCGCGAGCACAATGATTCCTTAGCCTACGACGAGACGCGCCATGCGATCGAGATGTATCGCAAGGAACCTCGCTTCTTCTTCCTGATGGCCGTATTGCTCGACCGGCTCGGCGAAAAAAAACTCGCGTACAAGAGCATGCAAATCGCCATCGAACTCACGCCGGACACGACCCAGCAGCAGCGCTACCGCAGCAAATTTGCACGGTTGACGAATCAAGGATGAGCAGAAAGTTATCTCTATGACAACGGTCTTCGCCAGCTATCGATAGGTCGATCTCAAGGCGTCGTTGTCACTGGCAGGAATGACCAGCTCAACGTCACCTTTGCGGCGCCGTCGAACAAGCCGCCGACGCTCGCATTGCCGTCGAACGGCCGGGTGAGCCTGAGCGTTGCACTCGCGTTGCCGGATGCCTTCGCGGTCTTCAAGGTCTGCGTCAGCCAGTCGAGCAACTCTTCGACCAGCGGCAGTTCGCGTTCCTGGCGATCACTATGGCCGTTGAGCGTGGAGACACTGACGCCGAGCGGTGATGGCAGATAGACGTTCTCGACGAAGATCTTGTTGTCCTCGGTGTCGACGACGATGGTGTAGCGCCGGCACAGCGATTTCTGATCGGCGGCATTGCCGCTCGAATCGGCGTCGCGTTGCAGCGAGAACGGCACCAGATTCTTCTTGGCCTTGTCGAAAGCCTGCTCGCCTTCGATGTGGGTGGTCTGCACGGCATGGATGCGATTCGGACAGCCGTCGTAGCCGAAGAAGAACAGATAACGTCCGGGCTGGTCGAGCAGTTGGGCGCCGATGTTCGGCTTGCCGGGCTTTTCTGAATCCTCGGCGGCTTGCGCGAAAATTGCGGAGTAGCGCTCGACCACGGAGGACATGCAGTCGGGATCGCCATTGCATTTGTACATGTCCTGTTGCACCTGCGCCGACGCCAGGCGCTTCTCCTCTTCGGTATGCGGCACGTTCATCACCGCACCATTGCGCTTGGCTTGTTCGAGGCCCTTGCGCTTGAGGAATTCCTGCTTGATCGCCATGCGTCGGTCGAAGTCCGGATCGAGCAGGTTGGCGCCTTGCAGCTTGCCGTCGGTGCGCAGCCGCGTGACCAGCTCGTAGTGCTGCTTGGTAGAGCCTTTCGACGACTGCAGAGCGTTCTTCCAGGTCTGCTGGCCTTCGATGTCGATCTTCAGTTCGAGCTGTCGATCGAGCTCCGCCGCACGCACTGCCAGCGGCGCTGCCAGCAGCAGCCCGCTGAGCAATCCGACCAGCAACCAAGGCAACAAAAAAGTCGCCGGTGGCGGGGGACCATGCCACCGGCGAAGGAGCGTGGACGCGTAGGAGGACAGAGACACGCGCTCGCGCTCAAGCTCGAAAACAATGCCGACGCGTCGGTGCGGGTTCATGCCACGCCTCAGGCGCTGCCGAGCCGCATCAGGGCCGAACTGGTCAGATAGTTTTCGTAGGTATCCGGCCGATTGACACTGGTCGCGTAGCCGCCGGTAATGCTGCGCACCTGCTGTAGACGCGTCATCCGCTCGGTCTGGCTGTCGAAGCAATGCACGTGCGCCCACGACCAGTACGGATGCTTGCCATCCATGAACGATTTACCCTTGGACTCGTATAGCCCGTAGGCGCCGTCGAAAGAACGATACGGTTCGCCGCGGCGATCGTACGACACCATCGCGATCGGCAGCGACGTCCGCGCATCGAACCAGACGCGCTTCTTGCTGACCGGCGCACGCGGAAACTTCACCGGCTCGGCATCCACCACGATCGCTTCCGGCACCAGTTCGACCTCGGTGTCCCAGAACGTCTTACCCTTGGGTCCGCCGTGCGTCTTGTGCTCCCAGTTCGGGTGATCCGGATTCCAGCCGCCCGAAACACCGGCGAGCAAAGGTCCGCGCGAAATGATGCGGTAGTTGCCCCAGGTATACAGCGGATCGCCGGCCGCCCAGGCGTCCGACAGATAAAGACTCGATCCGGGAATCAAAGGCTCGAAGCGCTGGTCGGTCGGAAACTGGCGGATGCGTTTGAATGCCGGCACATAGCCATAGAGTTCCGGAAACGTACTCTGATCGTAGGCCCAGACGTTCAGGAACGAGGTGCCTTTGACGCTCTCCGGCGTCTGGAAGAAGATCGACTGGAAGCGCAGCTTGCTTTCCTGCCCGACCCAGTAAGGCTTCGGATCCATGCTGACGCGGGCGATCGGCGACATCTCCGCCCAGCCGGCTTCGTACTGGAACAGGACCTCGCCGCCAGCATTGACGTCCTCTTCCTTGATTGCATAAAAGGAGGCGTCGTGGCGTCCCCACGACAGCGTCAGTCCGGCGAACAACTCCACCGCGCTGCGCGCGTCCGGAAATGGATTGCCGCCGATCCACGGCTTGCCGCCCAGCGTGACGACATTGCCGCGTTCATCGAACTTGGCCTGGCCGCGGTTGCGTACCGTCGCTTCCGTGTACTCCCAGGGACTCAGACGCATGATGTCGGTGGTGGTCTTCACCAGCTTCAGCTTGCGGCCGTACTTGACGATCTGCAGGTACTTGATCGGCTCGAGCAGATCCTTCACCGCCTCGACATTCGACGCGTTGATCTCGTCGCCGGCCTTGAGCTTGCCCTTCGTGTAGTTCTCGATCGACAGCAGTTCGTCGGGATAGGCCTTGGTGACGTCGCCCGTATCCGCGATCACATCCCACAAAGGCGCGAGCACCCCGGCACCGGCGATGCCGCGCCCCGCGTTACGCAGGAAGTGACGGCGGCTGTAGCCACGATCGAAACGGGTGATATGCATTGCTCAAGCCTCCAGGCCTATGGCCGGATGCAATGCATGCGATTCGATTGAATCTTGCACCCATCTCGACGTGTCTACATTCATCAATCAGAACTGATACGTCAGACGCAGACTGAACTCGTCCGCAAAATCGAGCGTCGACAATGCGTTCTTGTTCGGCGGACCGAGGTGACCGTTGATGTAGGTATAGAAGCCTTCGACAGTCATCGATCCACGCGGCTTCCAGCGCAAGCCCGGCTGCGCCAGGATGCCGCCGCGGATGTCGCCCAGCACGGCGCCATAGGCTTCCCAGATCGATGCCGGGAACGGCTGGATCGCTGCCAGCACGACGTAGGTCGAACCACCCTGCACGCCCGGCGCGGCTTCGGTATCGCTGCCGCCATAGCCGCGCAGCGAACGTCCGAACAGATCGCTCTTGGTCTTGTGCAGCGCCTGCGCCACCATGTACGTCGCCGGGAACTCGGTCGAGAAGCGCTGATACTTTTCGGCCACCACACCGATGGTCCATTCATGCTGACGCAGCGGATTCACGCCAAGGTCGACCGGCGTGAAGGTGCGGTTCGGCACATAAGTCGCCTCCACATTGATGATGATCTGGTCGAGAATCGAACCGGGTTCCGCAGTGGTGACGTAGCTGGCGCCGCCGCCGAACACATCCTCCCTGAAGTAATCGCGCTTAATGTGACCACGCAGGCTGTCGCCGGCAGCGGTGAAGAACGTATCCAGCTCGTTATGCGCCGCGGAGTACGTCGATACCGGATCGGCCAGCATGCGCGTCGTTGCCGGCGCGAAGTCGGTGACCAGTTTGTTCAAGGCACCGATGCCATTGAGTCGCGCCATCGCCGCGTAGTGGAACCACTCGTTGGCGGAGTAGACGCCACCCGGCGAGGTTTCCACCGGTGTTTGCGCGAGCAGCGCACCGGAGTGCGTACCGGCCGCCGTCGCTAGCCCGTTCTCGACGATGCCGAGCTCGTTGACGCCGCCGGTGGAGTTGACCACCGGATAGTTCTTGTCCACACCCGACGTCGTCCAGCGGAAGATGCCGTCCGGGTTATAGCGCCGCACCGCGATCAGCTGTGCGCCGAAATCGCCGAAATTGGCTTTCAGCTTGATGCCGTAGTTCAGCTTGGTATCGTAGTTCTCGTAATTGTCATGCACGGTGAACTGCGACGGAATGACGTTATACGGCGTGTTCGGATTCGGATAGATCGTCGGCTGGAATTTCTCCACGAAGCCGTCGGCGGTGAACTCGTCGTTGATCTGATAGTTGATGCGAATCGAGGGTGCCGGCACGCGCGAGTCGGCGTATTCCTCGGTCGCCTTGCCCAGCACCAGATGGCGCCGCAGATCGAGACCATCGGGCACGTCGAGCACGCGGAAGAAGATCAACTGGCCCCAGGCGATCTGCTGATTGCCGAGGCGCACATTAAGCGGACCGTTCTGATAGTTCAGCACCGCCACCGGCAACTGGATCAGATAGTTCGGACCCGCCAGCTCCAAGGGATTCGGATGCTTCGAGCGTTCGACGCGATACTGGAACAGATTCGGCGCGCCGCCGTACAGCGCCGGATCGCCGCCGGCAATGCCGCCTTCGTTACTACCGTTCAGCGAAGCCGCGTTGAAATCGCTGTACTGTCCCGGATCGAACAGCGCGCGCATGCGGAAGATCATGTTCCAGTTCGAATTGAACTTGATGTTGGCTTCCAGCTCGCTGCGGACAGTGTGGTAGTTGAATAGATTGTTCGACTGCGGCACCGGACGCACGACATCGCTCTGCAGCAAAGGATTGGGCACGACGAATGCGCCCGGAAGACCCGCTGTCGGCACGCCGGGCACGCGATGCGAGGCGACGCCGTTGAACGGATTGCCGCGGCTATTGTTCGGGTTCTCCAGGGAGCCCGTCGTCGATACGGCCGATTCAAGTCGCACGAAGCCGCCGAGACTGAAATCGAAGTCCCTGAAGAAGCCGCCGGGCGCTTCGTTATCGCCGCCGCTGCTGGCGCTGCTGTCGCCACCGCCGCTACTGTCGCCGCTTCCACTACTGGCGCCGCTGTCACCACTGCTGCCCGCTTCCTGTGCGTAGCTCGCGGTGCTTAACCCCAGCGCAAAGTTGATTGCGACGATGCACGCAATTCGCGTAATTATCATTTTAGGTCCCCAGACAATTTTCATTACTTCCTCCACTCCGCTTTCGCTCAGTGTTTTCGTTGGCCACTTTCAACGCTGTCGCTTCATCCTCCGACGTCGACGATTCGACCCGAATGCCCGACCGCTATGAATGATCCCGACTCGGTCGCTGTTCCCACACCTTCGTACCAGGAGGTGCTCGCATCTGGACTGATGACATGCGTCCAGGTCTTACCGTCGTCCTTGCTCTCGATCATGTCGTGCATACCGCTGGCAACGACGTGACCATTCGGCAGCGCGTCCACACCGAGCAGAATTGCGGTGCTGCCTGAGGTCAGCGTGGTCCACGTCACGCCGTGATCGGCAGTGCGCAGCACCAGACCGCTTTGACCCACCGCGTAGCCGACGCCGTCTTCGCGCAGCTGCAGCGCGAAGATCGATGCATCGCCCTTATGTTCTGGCGCCCAGTGTTTGCCGCCGTCGGTCGAATGCAGGATCAATCCAAACTCGCCGGCCAGCGTCAGCGCACCGGCTTCGTCGACCTGCGCGGCATAGAGATGCGGATCGACACCGACATCGGAATAAGTAGTCCAGGTCGGCGGCACCGATTGCCAGCTCGCACCGCTATCGTCCGACTTCAGCACGACACCGAATGCGCCGACCGCGAGCGCCTGTCCCTTGGAATTGACGCTGACCGCGAACAGGCGGCCCTCGCTGCCCGAATTGGACTTGATCCATTTGCCGCCTTCACGCCGCAGGATCAAGCCCTGCTGGCCTACGGCAATGGCGTGTTCGCCGGAGATATCGACGCCCAGCAAAGTCACTGCAGCCGCGTCGGTGGCCTCGTGTTTCCAGGTCTTGCCTGAATCCGACGACGCCAGGATCGCGCCGGCGGAACCCACCGCGATTCCCTTGCTGCCGCTGAATGCAACGGCGAACAGGGCTTCATGCGCGGTGCCCGATATCAACACCCGCAAAGCTTCCGGTGGCTGGGTGGGTGCCGCGCTGGCCCCGAGTGGCAGCAGCACACTCAACGTCGCGATCAGCATGCTTTGCATCACGCGATCGGCAGCCGTGCGCAGGGTGCTTGACTGGCGCATCATGCGGCCCTCGCGATTTCTTCGTCGGTGGTGGTGAACGCCGACAGGTCCACACCCTCACCGACCAGCAGATCCTTGCGCGCGACGAAGCGCGGCTTGACCAGATAGACCAGCAGTGGCAGCACTACCAGCGCCAGCACCATGTTGATCAACATCGTCAGCATCAGCAGCAGACCCATGTCGGCCATGAACTTCAGTTCCGACAGGAAGTACCAGGGCACGATGCCGATGAACATGATCGACGCGGTGAACAGGATCGCCTTGCCGGTAGTGGTCAGCGACGCAGTGATGGTGCGGCCCCAGTCGCGATCGTGGACGTGGTATTCCTCGCAGATTCTACTGAGCAGGTAGATACCGTAGTCGATGCCGACGCCGACACCGATCGCCGCGACCATCAGCGAGTTGATGTCGAGACCGATGCCGATCAGATGCATCGACGCATTCAGGATGAAGTTCGCCAGGTTCACCGGCGCCAGCAGGATCAATCCGGCAACCACCGAGCGATAGGCGAAACTGCAGCCGCACAGGATCACGATGTTGAGCAGGCCGATGATGACCCAGTGGTAACGCTCGACGACGTTGTTCATCGCCTGCTGCAGCGCGATCGTACCGGTGCCGAGACGGATGCGGAAACTCTTGTGATCGGCGCCGACCTTGTTGATCGCCGCACGTGCTTCTTCGAGCGCGGTATCGACCGTGCCCTGCTTGTTGTCCTTGAACCACAGCGATACGGTGCCGTTCTCCTGCTCGAAATCGATCACGTTGGAGAAGGCCTTCGGGCTGCTGCCGAGCATCACCGCCTGTGCAGCGGCGTTGACACCCGAATTGGTCGGATCGAGCGGCATCCACTTCGGATTGCCGCCGGCGAACAGTCGATTGCCTTCCATCAGATAGTCGCCGAACGACAGCGTTGCGCGCGGCGGCGCGGCGTTGTGCTCGATCATGTTCTGCAGGGTCAGCATCGTCAGGATGGCGTCGGCCTGATGCACCAGGCGTTCCGGATCGCGCGGATCCTTGTTCTCGAAAATGATCTCCAGCGTATTGACGCCGGGGAAGTTGCGGTTGATCTGGCGCACCGCAGTATTGAATTCGGAATCGTCCCACAACAGGTTGCTGCCTTCGGTCGGGTTGCCGATCTTGATCTGCAGTGCGGTATACAGCGCGAAGATTGCGACCAGAATCGTCACCACCGTGGTCACCCGCGCGCGCTTGCCGTAAGTCAGGCTGGCGACGAACATCAGCACCGCCTTGAAGCCGCGCATGAACAGCGTCGGCGGCCCCTTGCCGACCAGGCGGTCGACATTCTTCGGTGCCGGCAGTGCGGCCAGCAGCAGCGAGATCAGCAGCACGCCGGTCGGGATCAGCCAGATCGCCCAGAAGCCGCAGAACAGTGCGAAGCGTTCCATCGCCGGAATCGGCGCGACCGCAATCAGAAAGATCGCAACGATGTCGGTGAAGATGCCGAGCACCGACGGTGCCATCATCACGCCCATGGTGATCTCGGCGGCCTTCACGCGGTCGCCGACGTGCGAATAGATTTCGTAATAGCGCTCGGTGAACTGCACACAATGCGAGAACGAGCGCGCCACCAGCAGCAACGGCACGATCATCAGCAAGGGTTCGATCGGCGACTTCAGCCAGCCGACGAAGCCGAAGCCCCAGATCGCGGCAGTCAGGCTGGTGACGATCGGCGTCACCACGCCGACGACGTTGCGCATGTACAGCGCCAGCGCCAGGATCAGCGCGCCGAGCGTGACCGCGAAGATCGTGAACATCTGCGATTCATATTGGTAGACCCAACCGGTCAGCGCGGGCTGGCCGGCCAGATAGACCTTGTGATGCTCGTCCTGATTCTTCATCACCAGGTCGTGCACGTACTTGAAAGCTTCACCGTAATCGAGGCGCTGCTCGATGAAGGTGGCATTGATCAGCGTCGCCGAACCGTCGGCGGAGACCAGGAAGTTGCGCGCGTTCGGCGACTTCTCGACATTGGTTCTGAACGCTGCCACTTCTTCCGGCGTCGACGGAATGTGATCGCCCATCAAGGGCCGCATGTCGATACCGTCCGGCGTGGCTTCGGCGTAACGCGCCTTCTCGGTCGCGATCGACAGAATCTGATCGTGGTCGACGCCCGGTGCCAGATCGATGTCGCGGGTCAGTTTCCAGACCTTGGCGAGGGTCTCGGTATTGTAGATATCGCCGCCCTTGCGCTTGACCATGATGGTCACGGTGAGCGGATTGCCGAAGTTCGGATGATCCTTGAACACCTGCACGAAGGGATCGTCCTTCGGCAGCAGATCGGAGAACACCGTTTTCAACTCGACGTTGCGCAAGCCCGCGGCAAAAAACAGGGTGACGATCACGAAAAAGCCGGTGGAAAGCCCCCGGTGCTGCATGACCCACTTGGCGATTCTGTATCGCATCAAAATATTCCTTGCACCCTGTGGAAGTGATCTTCCGGAGCCTGCAGACAGCGAATTCGAACGAACGCACTATGGGTAATCGCCCTACTCCCGTTCAATCAGGACGCACCCTCAGTTGATGTAGGGTGGTCCCTGCCGCGCCGCGCTACTCCGGCGTTGGCTGACGTACAGCCGGGACTGGGCTGTTTGCGACACGCGCCGAACAGCCGGGTTTGCTGGTTTGAAACCTAGCGTTGACCGATAACTCGTGGATGATTGGATGCCGCGGCCGCGTGGGCTTGCACTATTGTCTCCTCCTCGTCTCTATATTTTTTTCAAATGTGCCTGTAGCGCACTGCAACATTTCTTCGCAGGAAGAAACGTGCGGCATGCCCGGCTGTTGCAGCGATTAGAGCGGGTGGCCCCTCGACTCCGCACTACACAAATGGGTAGTTTTCCGGGGGGTCGGACGGGTAGACCCCGGTTTCGGCCAGATCGGCCAGACTAGCGACGAGACCCGCGTTTCGGGTTGATAATCATCAATCGATGGAAACGACATGCTAACTCGCATGTAACGCCTCACTAAATACAGCGAGCCGGAGGAGAACGGATTCATGAGTGGCGCAAGGACGGCTAAGACCGTAACAATGAGCGAGCTGGGCGCGCACAAGCTGTTTGCGCCGCCGGACTATCTCGGCGCCGTTCGTCGCGACGTCGTGCTCAACCGCATTTTCGCCGATGGCGCGCCACGCATCGTGGTCCTGCAAGGACCGGCCGGACATGGCAAATCGACGCTGCTGCAGCAGGCCAAATCGGGCTGCGAGGCGCGCGGTGCGGCGACCGGCTGGCTCAGCTTCGACGAGGCCGACAATGA
Organism: Nevskia sp.; assembly: GCA_028291645.1. Classification (GTDB taxonomy): domain Bacteria; phylum Pseudomonadota; class Gammaproteobacteria; order Nevskiales; family Nevskiaceae; genus Nevskia. The sequence goes on along the minus strand of JAQGNU010000095.1, from coordinate 6,128 downwards.
TCTGCGGCGTTTCTCGATGCACATGCAGGCGCTGCTCGGCAGCGTCAGCGAGGATGCGCTGGACGAAGACGCGATGCCGGCCGAGGATGCGGAAACCAGCGCGCGCCGGCGCCGCTCCGACTGGTTCATCAACCGTCTGCTGCAGCTCGATCGTCCGGTCGCGCTGTTCCTCGACGAATTCCAGACGCTGAAGAACAAATCGATCCTGTCATTCTTCAAGGAACTGCTCGATCGCATTCCGGAACGGGTGATGGTGTTCATCGGTTCGCGTTCGACGCCCGAAGTCGGCCTGGCGCGGCTGATCGTCAACCATCAGGCCATGATTCTGCACGCCGACGACCTGCGCTTCACGCTGGCCGAAGTCAAACAATTCTTTTCCGGCGCCAGCGATCTGTGGATCAGCAGCGACGAACTCGATGCCATCTACAAGCAGACCGAAGGCTGGCCTGCCGCGCTGCAGCTATTCCGGCTGTCGCTGATCAGCCCGGCGGTGCGCAAGTCGCTGGGCGATCTCGGCAGCTATCGTCCGCGCGAACTGGCCGAGTATCTGGCCGACAACGTCCTCACCCTGCAGCCACCGCGGATTCAGGACTTCCTGCTGAAGACCTCGCTGCTGACGCGCCTGTGCGCGCCGCTGTGCGATGCGGTCACCGGCTGGCACAACTCGCAGGAGATGCTACTGTTTCTGGAGCGATCGGGTCTGTTTCTGCGCAGCCTCGACTCGGGCCGTCAGTGGTTCAAGTACCACAACCTGTTCTCATCCTTCCTGTCGGAACAGTTCCGGGAAGCGTCCGAGGAATCGACCGAGGTGGTGCACCGCTGCGCCGCCGAATGGCACCGCCACAACGGCTTCCACGAGGAGGCGATCTATCATGCCATCGAGGTGCATGACTATGCGTTCGCCGCCGACGTGCTCAACACCTGGGCGTCGCGGCTGACCGCCGACGGCTATCTGATGACGGTCGAACGCTGGTCCGATCACATCCCGCTGGAACAGCTGCGCCAGCATCCGGCGCTGCTGGTGAAGACGGCCTACGCGCTGGTATTTCTGCGCCGCCACAAGAAGCTCAAGCCGGTCATGGAGATGCTGGAGCGCGCGCCCTTCACCGGGGTACGGCGCCTGGTCAATCCGGACGTGGTGCGTGCGATGGCGGCGATCATGAACGACGACATCCGCCTGGCGTTCCAGATCATCTCCACCGTCAACGTGCGCAATCAGGATCCGGAAGGGTTCGACGCATTCGAGCTCGGCGCCGCGGCCAATCTCAGCGGTTACATGGCAATGGCACTCGGTCACTTCGACGATGCGCGCGAATGCCTGGCGCTAGCGCGCGCCTACAGCGACCGCATGAACGCGACCTTCAGCGGCGGCTACTCGATCGGCGTGATCGGCGCCAATCTGCTGATCCAGGGTCTGCTGCGCGAAGCGCTGGAACGCTTTCGCGCCAGCATGGCCGAGCAGAAAACCCACTTCGACAAATCCTTCGCGTCGGCCTCGATGGTGTCCTGCTACATCTGGGCGCTGTATCAGGCCAACGACTTCGACGAGGCCGAATCGCTGTTCGCGCAGTACCACGACATGATTTCGGATTCGGTGCTGCTGGATTTCCTGGCGGTGGCATATCTGTCGATGGGGCGCATCCACGATGCGCGCAACCGGCCGGAAAAAACGCTGGAGCTGCTCGACGAAGCCGAGAACATCGGCTACATCAACAAGTGGCCGCGGTTGATCCGCATCGTCAACTGGGAACGCGTACGGCGCGCACTGATGCGCGGCGAAACCGATCGCGCGCAGTCGATCGCGGTACGGCTGCAGCAAGACCGGCCGGTCGATGACTCCGCCGAATGGATACTGTTCTCCGAAGATGCCGAAGGCGATGTCATCGGCGAAATCCGGCTGTGCATACATCGTGGCGACTGCGAGGAAGCGGTGCGCCTGCTCGACCAGGCGCTGGCCGCGCCACAGAGCCAGCGCCGCGTACATCGACGCATCAAGCTGCTGGTACTGAATGCGCTCGCTCACCTGCGCAACGGCGCCAGCAGCAGCGCGCGGCGCAGTCTGCGCGCCGCGCTCGAACTGGCCGAACCGGGCCGCTTCATCCGCCCTTTTATCGAAGAGGGCGACAGCGTCGTCGAACTGTTACGCGAAGAGATGCTGACGAACCGCGCGCATCTGGCAGAGGACGAGGTGCCCAGTTCCGCGATGCTGTTCGTCGAAGAGCTGGTCGAGGCTGCTGGCATCGACGTCAATCGCTCGCACGCGCAGGGCGAGCTGCAGCCGCTCGATCCGCTCACCGAGAAGGAAAAGAAAATCCTCGCCTATCTCAGCAACGGCGTGTCGAACAAGGCGATGGCGCGGCAGATCTTCCTGTCGGAGAACACCATCAAGTTCCATCTGAAGAACATCTACTCGAAGCTTGCCGTATCGAGCCGCGTGCAGGCGATCAATGCGGCGCGGCAGATGGGCATCATCTAATCTCCGGCTAGGCGTTGCCCTCTCCCGCTCGCGGGAGAGGAGTTGGGGGAGAGGGCCTTCGCCCGCGCGCCCTCTCCCGGCGCTGCGCGCCGACCTCGCCCGCACGCGGAAGAGGTAAGCATGAAAGAGGGTGATCGGCAGCAGTCTTCAGAAATTCACAACCGCTGGCATATCACTTGCAAGCTTTGCACCCAAACTTGCATACGTTCGCGCCGAGATCGCCCATGTCGTATTCAACCGTCGCCGCCGATCCCTATCCGTGGCCGTACAACGACCGCTTTAGCGCGGCCGATACCGCGCTGATCGTGATCGACATGCAGATCGATTTCTGCGGCGTCGGCGGCTATGTCGATGCGATGGGTTACGACCTGTCGCTGACGCGCGCACCGATCGCGCCGATCCAGGCGCTGCTGAAGACGCTGCGGCCGCTCGGCTTCACCATCATCCATACGCGCGAAGGCCATCGTCCCGATCTGTCCGACTTGCCGGCGAACAAGCGCTGGCGCTCGCGCCGCATCGGCGCCGGCATCGGCGACGCCGGACCTTGCGGCAAGATTCTGGTGCGTGGCGAGCCGGGCTGGCAGATCATTCCGGAACTCGCACCGCTGCCCGGTGAGATCGTCATCGACAAACCCGGCAAGGGCTCGTTCTGCGCCACCGATCTGGAACTGATCCTGCGCACGCGCGGCATCAACAACATTCTGCTGAGCGGCATCACCACCGATGTCTGCGTGCATACGACCATGCGCGAAGCCAACGATCGCGGCTTCGAATGCCTGTTGTTGGAGGATTGCTGCGGCGCCACCGACCCCGGCAACCATCTGGCCGCGCTGAAGATGGTGAAGATGCAGGGCGGCGTGTTCGGCGCAGTGGCTCATTCTTCCACCGTGTTGAGTACGATCGCGGCGGCCCAGCTCGTCGCTGCTTAGTCGCGCGATCGGCTGCCGCAAGCCATCGCGGTCGCAGCCTCGCTAAACTGGGCCTTTCCGTTCTCCTTGCGATTTTCATGGCTCCTGATCAGATCAACCGTGCCGAAGTGCTGGCGCAGGTGCGTATAGCCTTCGAGCGCTACGAAGCGGCGCTGCGTGCGCACGACGATGCCGCGCTGGACCGGTTCTTTTGGGACGATGCACGCGTGCTGCGCTATGGCGTTGCCGAACAGGCCCGGGGCGCCGATGCAGTACGCCGCTCGCGCGCCGCGATGACGCCGGTGCACCCCGAACGCGAACTGCGCGATACACAGATCACCACCTTCGGTACCGACAGCGCCAGTGTCTGCACCGAATTCGTCGCGCCCGACAGCAGCTTGCTCGGCCGGCAGACGCAAACCTGGGTGCGCTTCGCCGGCAACTGGAAAATCGTCGCCGCGCACGTCAGCCTGGTCGATCCGCAAACCATCCGGCGCTACTGCTAGACTCGTTCAATGTTGCATACACGGATGAATCCAGCGCGCCCCTGAATGTAAATGGCACAACAAACCGCGAACGCATTGGCAGAGCAGGTTTATCTGCGCGTCAAGGATGAAATTTTCGATTTCCATCTGTTGCCGAGCGACCGTTTCACCGAAACTGCGCTGGCCGAACGCTATGGCGTCTCGCGCACGCCGGTGCGCGATGCACTGTACCGGCTCAAGCGCGAAGGCTATCTGGAAGTCGGCTTTCGCAGCGGCTGGAGCGTGTGTCCGTTCGATTTCGTCCGCTTCGACGAGCTGTACGACTTGCGCATTCTGATCGAGATCAACGCGATCGAACGGCTCTGCCAGCTGGATGCGGAACCTTCGCTGGCCGCGCTGAAGAAGACTTGGTTAGTGACTGCGGCCGAGCGCGAAACCGATTCGCGCCATATTGCCGAACTCGATGAGGCTTTCCATTGCGCACTGGTAGAAGCGGCCGGCAACCGCGAAGTATTGCGTGTGCATGTCGAGCTAACCGAAAAGATCCGCATCATTCGGCGCCTCGATTTTCTGAAGGAACAGCGCGTCGATGCGACTTACGAAGAGCACGGCAAGCTGCTGCGGCTGATTTTGCGGCGCAAGAGCACCGAAGCCTCGATCCTGCTGCGCTCGCATATCACGCAGAGCAAGAGCGAAGTGCGCAAGATCACCCTGCACATGCTGCACGAAGCGCGCGCCTCGATGCAGCGGCCTGCAGCAAAGACCCGCACGCGCTGAAGCGCTTCAGCAGCGGCGCTGCGACCGGTGCAGCAAGATCCGCCAGTCGCAAGGCTCGCGTCTTTCTAAGACCTTTTGAAAGTTAAGGAGTTTAGGAAGAAGCGGCGCGAGCGCGCAGTTGCTCCTTGTAAGGAGTGGTCAATCCAAAGCTACCGGAACACGCCTCCGCCGCGCCCACGATCCCCGGCATAGCCGCACCAATTTGCGCGCAGCCGCACCGAAATCGCGCTTGGCATGCGGTTTGCGATCATGAACCCAATCTTGTATTCAACTTGGGGTGCATGATTTGATGACGCGCATCGCGCCCAGCGGCGCAGGCTTATCCCGGCGGCTCGTGCCGCCGGCTGGCAGCGCTCTTGCTTCGTCGGAGAGGGCGGCGCCGTGCCGCCCGTCGTCCGCGTTGAGGCAGGGTGCGGAGACAACGTCCGCAGAACTCACGAGCGCACCTGCCATGCCGATCCGGGATTCCGATTTCACTGCGCTGGTGCCGGCGCAGCCCTACCCCTTCGAGTTGCGCCCGGCGCGCTGTGCGCTGCTAATCATCGATATGCAACGCGATTTCCTCGAACCCGACGGCTTCGGCGAGATGCTGGGCAACGACGTTGCGCAGTTGCGGCGCGCGATCGAACCCAACCGTGTACTGCTCGCGGCCTGGCGTGCGGCAGGGTTAATGGTGATCCATACGCGCGAAGGCCATCGGCCGGATTTGAGCGATCTGCCGCCGGCAAAAAAAATCCGCGGCCGCAGCCAGACCTGCATCGGCGACTTAGGTCCGATGGGCCGCATCCTGGTTCGCGGCGAACCGGGTCAGGACATCATTCCGGAGCTGTATCCGCTGCCCTCCGAACCGGTGATCGACAAGCCGGGCAAGGGCGCTTTTTATGCAACCGATCTGCATCTAATCCTGCAGCAGCATGGCATTACACAGCTGATCGTCACCGGCGTTACCACCGAAGTCTGCGTCAACAGCACGGTGCGCGAAGCCAACGACCGCGGCTACGACTGCCTGGTGCCGGAAGACTGCGTCGGCTCCTACTTTCCGCAATTCCAGACGATGGGGCTGCAGATGATCCAGGCGCAGGGTGGCATCTTCGGCTGGGTCGGCCATTCGTCACAGGTACTCGGGGCGATCAGTAGCTACTGATCGACGACACCGCGCGTTGCCCACCGGCACGCGCACGCAAGGGGGCAACACATGAACGCGATTGCAGAGAATTTCAAACCCAAGATCTGGGCACCTGGCGACTGGAATGCCTTCTTCGGCTTCGGCACCAATATTCTGGTCAACATGCTGACGCTGACCGCGCTGCTGCGCTACGTACTGAAGCTACCGGACGACATCATCTTCGGCCACATCCTGCCGGCCACCGGCCTGATGCTGTGCCTGAGCACGTTCTACTACGCCTGGCTCGCCTACCGCCTGGCCAAGAGCAGCGGCCGCAACGATGTCTGCGCGCTGCCGTCCGGCATCAGCGTGCCGCA
>JAQGNU010000087.1 GCA_028291645.1 Nevskia sp. | reverse complement strand
CACGTAGGTCGGGTTAGCGAAGCGTAACCCGACGATCGAGTTTCATTTGTGCGCCACGCGAATCGTCCCCACGCAACATGCCTGCCCGCGCCAATCGGACGAGCGCATCCCGGATAGAATCGGTTGCCATGACCTCAGTGCCGCCGCCAGACGACTCTTCAACGCCGGACGCCGATCAGCGCTGGCAGTTCATTCGCGATGTCGTGATCGTTCAGATGAAATTGGTTCTCGGCAATCTGCAGAACCTGCTGACGGTGCCGATCTCGATTGGCGCTGCGCTGCTGGATTTACTGTTCAAGCGCGGGCGCCACGGCGCACGTTTTTACAAGGTGCTTGAACTGAGTCGCACGCTGGATGAAGCGATCAATGTCTACGGCACCATTGGCGGCTATCGCGAGACCGGCGCTGCGCCGATGGAACCGGAAGCTGCAGACCAGACGCAGACCAGCACCGGCACGAAAAACGAACCTGGTGTGGACACGGTGATCCGCCGTGTCGAAGACATCATCGTCCGCGAGTACCAGAAGGGCGGCACCGTCGCCAGCGTGAAGGCAGCCATCGATCGGGCGCTCGATCAATTGCAGCGGGGCAACAAAGGCAGTTAGCGCAGGTCGGGCGAGCAGGGCGAGGCCCGTTATCGCCGACTCACTCCGAATTGCGGATTGCGTCGATGATGACGGACTGCGAGGACCCGAACCGTTGCGCCATCGATGATGCGGAACAGTATCGAATACGGGAACCGGCGCACCAGGCAACGGCGAATGTTACGTTCCACTTCGGGGTACCGAAGTGGATGCTCGGCGATACGTGCGACGGCTGAGTAGACTTCCGCGCGAAGCTGGCTTCCAAGGTCTGCCTGACGTTCGTTGTAGTGCGTGACGGCGTCGTTCAGGTCCGAAACAGTGAGCGGGTGGAACTCAACTCTCAAGCGCCGCCGCTCGTACGGCGCAGGAACTCGGCGTGAGAGATCGGCTCGGCCGAGCCCGATTCGATCCCGGCATCGCGCTGCAGGGCCAGAGCAACGCCGTCCGGATCGATGGCGCGGTCTGCGAGGAGGGCTGGATCGGCTTCAAGGCTTTCCCATGCCGCCAATGCCAGATGTTCCCGCTCAGCTGGCGGGAGGCTGAGAACAGCTTTCTCAAGTTGTGCAGTGTCGCCCATGAATCCAGTTTACGCCGTTCCGTAAGCGAGACAACGAGATGTCGGAGGTTCCGGCGAGTTGCCGCCCACCGCCGTCGCCGATCGCCGTCGCCGCTTCACTTGAACTTCGAAAAATCCGGCTTGCGCTTCTGCATGAAGGCGCCCAAGGCTTCGGCCGATTCGGCTTCTTTCAGCATGGGGACGAAGTGTTCGGCTTCGAGCTCGATCGCTTCCAGCACGGTGGCGTGGCCCCAGCGCTTCAGCAGTTTCTTGGTCACGCGCAGCGCGTTCGGCGGCTGCGTCGCGAGTTTGCGCGCGCGCTCGACGGCATGGGCTTCGACATCCGCATCGGGCAGGACGGCGTTGATCAGACCGTATTCCTGCGCGGTCTTGGCGGTGAACGGTTCGCCGAAGTAGGTCAACTCGGCGGCACGGGCATGCCCCATGATGCGCGGCAATAGATAAGTCGAGGCGTATTCCGGGCAGATGCCGAGGTTGACGAACGGGAACTGGAAGCGCGTGCTGACGCCGGCGTAGGCCAGATCGGTATGCAGCAGCATCGTGCTGCCGATGCCGATCGCCACGCCGTTCACCGCGGCGATCGCCGGTTTCGGGAACAGCGCCAGCGCGCGCATGAACCTCAGCACCGGATTGTCGTCGCCCAGCGGCGGCATGTTCAGGAAGCCCTCGATATCGTTGCCGGCGGAAAAGGCGGTGGGCGCTCCCGCGATCAGCAGCACCCGTACGTCCGCATTGTTGGCGGCGTCTTCGATCGCCGCGGCACTGGCGCTATACATCGCCAGCGTCAGCGCGTTCTTCTTGTCCGGTCGATTCAGGCGCAGGGTCAGCACGCGCTGGTCGAGTTCGGTTTTGATGTGCTCGCTCATGCTCGAAGCTCCACGGAGTAAATGTTGGTGGCTGCGATGATGCTACGGATCGGCCGGTAATGGGCTTTACCTCAGTCTCGGGCGCTGCGTCCGCAGACTATTTGCGTGGCGAAACGTACATCGAAATGTCGGCCGTCATCACCGTCTCGCCCGCGGTGTTCTGCACCGGAATATGCATGACGACGTCGCCTTGGAAATCGCTTGCCAGATTGTCGACCCAGTCGGCGACCGCGGTCAGGTCGGTATCGGCTTTTTTCAGATAGCGCACCGTCATGCCGCGCGGAATCCAGCGCAATTCGCGCTTCAGCGTTGCATCGATCAGCAAGCCCCCGGCGATCTCGCAGAGGTTGCACATCGCGATCGCATGCACGGTGCCGATATGGTTGTGGACCGCATGGCGGTTGCGCATGAACACTTCGCAGCAGCCCGCACGCAGCTCGCGAATCTGCGGCTTGATGGTGCCGAAGTAGGGCGCGCGCCAGACCACCGCGCGTGAGAACAGCCGCTTGCCCAAGGGCTTATTGGCGAGCCGCTGATACAGTTCGACGATATTTGCCATGCTCACGCTCCGAAAAGTGAATCCGCCAGCATGCGGCTGGATTCAGTCCGATCGCAATGACAGACGCGCGCCTGCATTACGGCGCCGCAGTCCAGGTGCGCGTCCTGCCGTCGCTCAGACTTTCAACACCAGCTTGCCGAAGTTCTCGCCGCTGAACAGCTTCAGCAGCGTCTCCGGAAACGTTTCGATGCCCTCGACGACATCTTCCTTCGACTTCAGCTTGCCCTGCGCCATCCAGCCCGCCAATGCCTTCACGGCTTCGCCGTAGCGCGGCGCCCAGTCGAACACGACGATGCCTTCCATGCGCGCGCGATTGACCAGCAGCGACAGGTAGTTCTTCGGACCAGCGATCGGCGCTGTGTTGTTGTACTGCGAGATCGCGCCGCAGATGATGATGCGCGCATGCATGCGGATGCGCGTCAGCGCGGCGTCGAGGATTTCGCCGCCGACATTGTCGAAAAAGATATCGACGCCTTTCGGGCAATGCTCGGTCAGGCCGGGGAAGATCGGTCCGCGCTTGTAGTCGATGCAGGCGTCGTAGCCGAGTTCCTGCACTGCGTACTCGCACTTGTCGGCGCCGCCGGCGATGCCGACGACATGGCAGCCCTGCAGCTTGGCGACCTGGCCGACGGTCTGGCCGACCGCGCCGCTCGCCGCCGACACCAGCACCGTTTCGCCGGCCTTCGGCTGGCCCACCTCGAGCAGACCGAAATAGCCGGTCATACCGGGCATGCCGAGCGCATTGAGATACTTCGGCAGCGGTGCCAGTTTCGGATCGACCTTGTAGAGACCTTTGCCGTCGGACAGCGCGTAGCTCTGCACGCCTTGCGAGCCGGAAACGAAATCGCCGACTGCGAAACCCGGGTGATTCGAGGCGACGACTTCGCCGATGGTGCCGGCGCGCATGGTGTCGTCGATTTCGACCGGCGCGATATACGATTTGCCGGCGTTCATCCAGCCGCGCATCGCCGGGTCGAGCGAGATGTACAGCACCTTGATCAGCAGCTGGCCGGGGCCCGCTGTCGGCGCCGGCGTTTCCGCGTAAGTGAAGTCGCTGCGCTTGGCCATGCCGACCGGACGCGCGGCGAGTTTGAACTGTTTGTTGATCAGTGCGGACATGCGTTCCTCCAGATTTTTTAGGCCTGCATCATCGCATAGCGCGGCGCTGGATTCGGGTAATCGGCGCTTCCGTCGGCGGCGCCAGCGGCCGGCCTTTACCGGCAACCTCCTCCTGACGGACGAGGCGCGTGCGTTTGCCCGGCTGTCAGGCTGCAAGCTTGATTACGCTGGGTAGTTTCTCAGCGGCTTACGCAAGCCAAAAGATCCAATGAAAGCGGCCGCGCTGCAACACACGAGCGTAGGCCTGAAGAGGGGAGAACGATGAATCGTGCAGGCAGCAGCAGATCGATCCGCGCAGTCTTGCTTGCCGCCGGCATGGCGCTGGCCGTATTGAGCGGCGCGCAGGCTGCCGAGATCGACAATGCCGCGCTGTCGAACGAAGCCGATGGCGGCAACTGGGCCGCGTTCGGCCGCACCTTCAGCGAGCAGCGCTTCAGTCCGCTCGACCAGATCAATACACAAACGGTGCCTAAGCTCGGCCTGGCGTGGACGCTTGATTTACCGGATGTCTGGAACGTTTCCACTGCACCGGTCGAAGTCGACGGCGTGATCTATTTCGCCGCCGGCTTCAGCGTGATCCATGCGGTCGACGCCGTCAGCGGCAAGCTGCTGTGGAAGTACGATCCCAAAGTCAGCGCCGAAAAAATGCGCATGGCCTGGGGCAGCCGCGGTCTCGCGTTCTGGAAGGGCAAGGTTTACGCCGGCGTGCAGGATGGACGCCTGTTCGCGGTCGACGCCAAGACCGGTCAGCTGGTGTGGGAAACGCTGACCACCGAGCCGGGCGACAACCGCTACATCACCGGCGCGCCGCGCGTGTTCAACGGCAAGATCATCATCGGTCACGGCGGTGCGGACTTCGGCCACGTGCGCGGCTACGTCACTGTCTATGACGCCGAAACCGGTAAGCAGATCTGGCGCTGGTTCGCCGTGCCGGGCGATCCGTCGAAAGGTTTCGAAGACAAGTCGCAGGAAGCTGCGGCGAAAACTTGGAAAGGCGAGTGGTGGAAGTACGGTGGCGGCGGCACGGTCTGGAACGCGATGACCTACGACCCCGAGCTGAATCGCATCTATCTCGGTACCGGCAACGGCGGCCCCTGGAACCAGAAGCTGCGCTCGCCCGGCGGCGGCGACAATCTGTATCTGTGCTCGGTGGTGGCGCTCGATGCCGACACCGGCGCCTACCTGTGGCACTACCAGACTTCGCCGGGCGAGAGCTGGGATTTCAATTCGACGATGGACATGGTGCTGGCGACGCTAGCCATCGATGGCAAGCCGCGCCGCGTGATTCTGCACGCGCCGAAGAACGGCTTTTTCTACGTCATCGATCGCGATACCGGCAAGCTGATCTCGGCCGAGAAGTTCGGCAAGGTCACCTGGGCCGAGCGCGTCGACATGAGCACCGGCCGTCCGGTCGAACTGCCGGGCGTGCGTTACGAAGACGGTGAAGCATTGATCTGGCCGGGTTCGGGCGGCGCGCACAACTGGCAGCCGATGGCCTTCAGTCCGGATACCGGCCTGGTCTACATTCCGGCACACGAGCTGGCCGGCTATTACAACGACCACGGCTTCGACGCAAAAACCTACGACATGGATCGCGACGGTCCGCTCGGTATCCGGCCGTTCTTCGACGATGTGCCGAAGAGCGCCGGCAGCAGTTCACTGCTGGCCTGGGACCCGATCCATCAGAAAGCCGTATGGACGCAGGTCACGCCGGGTGCAACCAACGGTGGTGTCATCGCCACGCACGGCGGCCTGGTATTCCAGGGCCAGTCCGACGGCAAATTCGTCGCGCACGATGCGACTACCGGCGCGGTGTTGTGGAGTACCGATCTCGGTGTCGGCACGCAAGCACCGCCGATCACCTATTCGATCGGCGGCAAGCAATACGTATCGATTCTCGCCGGCTGGGCCGGCGGCCAGATGTTGCTCGGCAGCTTGAGCGCGCAACACGGCTGGATCGGACGCGATCATCCGCGACGTCTGCTGACCTACGTGCTGGACGGTCAGGCCAGCCTGCCGCCATCGCCGCCGCCGACGCAGACCGTCGTCACCGACGATCCGACGTTCAAGGTCGATCCGGCATTGGTCGAGCGCGGCAAGATCGTTTACGGCGCGCATTGCGTGATTTGTCACGGCATCGCTGCGGTGGCCGGCGGCTTCGCGCCCGACCTGCGTGCCTCGCAAGTGCCGTTGACGGCCGAGGGCTTCAACGCGATCGTACGCGGCGGCGCGCTGCAGAGCCGCGGCATGCCGCCGTTCGCGGAATTCAGCGACCAGGATCTCGACGCGATTCGCCACTACATCCGCGAACGCGCGCGCCACAAGCCGACGGTGATGGAGCAGCTCAAGAGCGCCTGGCATTTCATCGTGCTGATGCTGAAGATGAAGCTGATGGCCTGGGGCTGGATCAAGCCATAAAGCTGGCCCTCGGAAGAGGCGCCGGCGCATTCGCCGCAGTGCCATGAAGCGAACTATGTGACGAGGTGCTTTTATTCGCGGTCGGATCGCAGAAACCCATTGCGGTCACTCGCGATCCAGCCTGCGTCGAAGCGATCGAACATCTGCATGTGGCGAGTCGGGCGACGCTGGCCATTGCAGGCTTGGCACGCAATGGTTGGCCCGATTCCGAATGCCTTACTTGCAGCCACCTGAGACCTGAAGAGGTACGCCGGTGATCCCGCGGGAATCTGCGCGCGCTAGAAATGGTAGCCCGCGATGGTCATAAATGTGGCATTCGTATTCGAGATGCTGAGCGGACTTTTCCTCGCATCACCGGTGAATTCTTTGACGTTGGCGTCGGCTCTGATGAACCAGTGCCGATTAAACAAATAGGTGGCATTGATGCCGACGCCGACATCCTTGAAACCGGAATTGGCGCTGAACTCCGGAAAGCTGGAATTGCTTGCCTGCGTCGGCGTGACGCCGAAGTAGGTCTGCATATAGCTCTGGTTCGCCCAGGTCGCACTGACATGAGGGGTCAGGATGAATCGATCCGTCAGCTTGTAGGGTAACGAGATGCCCAGGTTCGCAAAAAGGCCATCATTATTCCCGCCGATTAACTTAGTGACAGTTCCATCGATGACTGCAAACCGCAGCCGGTAGGAGGCGAACACTCTGAGTCCTAGCGCGCTATTAATATTGCCCAAGCCCCGTAGCCGATCATCACCTCCGTTAAATATTCCATTGCTCTGGTGATCCTTGCGCCCGCCGTCGAAGGTCAATCCACCGCCAATGCGTAAACCGTCGTGATGCCAATAGGCACTCAATCCATTTACGCCAAGGGAAATCATGTCGTCGTAGATAACATTGACGAAGGGCACCGGAGCAACGCGATAGCGGTCGCTCCCTTCGTAAGTCGGCCGCACCACCAAGCCGCCACCGGCGGTGACGTCCCAGGTCTTGGTTGCTGATGGAACATCGCCTACTTCAGAGGCTGGAGCTGCAGTGGTATCCAGCGCGAACGCCAGCGTCGGGACAAGAAAAGTGCCCGCCATGGACAGCGCACAAGAAACGGCGCTCTTCGGGGAACGTTGCATAGTTAGTGGATCCAATTCGCAGATAAGTCGCACACGATTTGTCCCGACACCATTTCGACCAATCGTTGCGCGCGACGGAATGTCCTTTCCTTGCGGAAAGAAGGGAAGATGTTTCGCTGTCCCGTTTTATCAGTACCGTCTTAATTTCGGCTTATAGAAATCGTTGCGCTTGGTAAATGTGTGAGTTCGTCAATGCGCGGAACGCACCCATTCAATCGGTTCGCATCGGGCCGATCCTTTGAAAGGTTGGGGCGATGCGCTGGTTGCGCAGGGCAACTTCAAAAGCGCGGTGTTCGAATACGAGCAAGCCAGTCGACGCGAATGTCCCGCAATTGGTTTTTATCCGGCCAGCGACTCACTCACGACTCGATCAATCTCACCACTTCCAAGGCATTCGGCGCTGTCGTACAGCGCGACATACTGACCGCTGACCGCCGCGCGCTGCGACTGCGCAAAGCGCACTTCAACGCCACCTTGCGCATCGATCATCGCGCTGCAGTCCTGCAGCATCTGGCGATGCCGGATGCGCGCTTGCAGTTGCGCGGGCATCGGTTCAGGCCGCCGTATCCAGTGGAAATTCTGCACGCTCAGCCGGCGCGATAGCAGACGCGGATGTGCGGTGTCCTGCGACACGATCAGCACGTTGCGCGCGAGGTCCTTGCCGATCACGTACCAGGGCGCTTCGCGTGCGCCGGCTTGACCGCCGATCGCAAGGCCGCGACGCTGACCGAGCGTGTGGAACATCAGGCCGCGATGCTGGCCGACGATGCGGCCCTGGTCATCTTCGATCGCACCCGGATTCGGTTTCAGGTACTGCGCGAGGAACGCGCGGAATTCGCGCTCGCCGATGAAGCAGATGCCGGTGGAATCTTTGCGCTGATGATTCGGCAGGCCGGCGCGCGTGGCGAGTTCGCGCACTTGCGGCTTGGTTAGGTTCCCGAGCGGAAACAGCACGCGCTCGAAATGCGCGCGTGCGACTGCTGCGAGAAAATAGGTCTGGTCCTTGTTCTCGTCGGCGCTGCGCAGCAGGCGCGGGCCGGAGGCTGAGTGCTCGATACGCGCGTAGTGGCCGGTGGCGACGAAGTCGGCGCCGAGCCGCAGCGCGTGTTCGCGGAACGGCTGGAATTTCACTTCGCGATTGCACAGCACGTCCGGATTCGGTGTCTTGCCGGCCTGGTAGCCGGCGAGGAAATGTTCGAACACACGGCTGCGGTATTCGGCCGAGAAGTCGACGCGATGCAGCGGAATACTGAGTTCGTCGGCGACTGCGCGCGCCGACTGGAAATCTTCGGCCGAAGTGCAATAACCCTCTTCGTCCTCGGCCCAGTTGACCATGAACAGGCCGGATACGCGGTAGCCCTGTTCTTTCAGCAGCCAGGCGGAGACGGCGGAATCGACGCCGCCGGAAAGACCGACGATGACATGTTCGGCCGCCACGCTCAGACGCTCAGATGCGCAATCAGGCTGAGCGGATAGCGCGTGCCTTTGAGCGCGTCGTCGACACAGCGCAAGACCATCGGGCTGCGATGGCGTGCGGATTCGGCAGCGAGTTCGTCGCGCGTCATCCATAGTGCGCGTTCGATGCTGCTGTCCAGTGCACGCTGCGGATGATGTAGCAGCGCTTCGGCCAGAAATGCGAAGCGCAGGAAGCCGTAATCGAGATCCGCCGGCTTGTGTT
This sequence comes from Nevskia sp., assembly GCA_028291645.1. Lineage (GTDB taxonomy): Bacteria > Pseudomonadota > Gammaproteobacteria > Nevskiales > Nevskiaceae > Nevskia. Next base: position 7,378 of record JAQGNU010000087.1, on the reverse strand, counting down.
CGTAGACGCCGAGCAGCGCAGTCGGCCGCACGTCCCAAGCGGTTTCTTCGAGCGTCTCGCGGATCGCGCCTTCGAGCAGGGTCTCTCCGGCTTCCCAGTGACCCGCCGGTTGATTCAGCACGCTGCGGCGCGCGCCGATATTTTCCTCGACGAACAGGAAACGCCCATCGCGCTGCACGATGGTCGCGACCACGACATGTGCCGGCCCGCTCATGGGTTCCTAGCGCGGCGGCGGACGCGGCGCGCCCGCATTGATCGGTGCCGTGCCCGGCAACTGGCCGCGAGTCTTGGCGTGATAGTAGCCCTGCGCATCCGGCTGGCCGATCGAGTGCAGCAGGTTCTGCGTCATTTCGTCGGCGTCTGCTTTGGCTTTCATGCGGATGTCGGAGTCATAGCTGCCGTCGCTGTTCAGATGCGCCAGGCCTTGCGCATCCATCGGGCCGGCGGTGCTTTGAATCTTGGCGACGATGGTGTCGCCGTCGTTGCTGATGTCGGTGCGGAAATCGCCGAGCTGCAATGCGGGTTTCGCCAGCGTCCAGTTGAGTCCGCGCAACTGCAAGCTCGCTTGCGCCGACGTTGGAATGCCGTGCTTCAGCGTCAGTTGATCGATGTCGCCGTCGGCGATGCCGTCGATCGGTACGTAGCCGATGCCGGCCGCGCCGAGCAAGGCTTTCAGGCTGCCGCTGATGTGCGCGGTGGCAACATGTGTTGCCAGCGGCGTCACGCCGATGCGGCCACGCAGCGCGATCGGCGCGCCGGTATCGACCTGGAACGATGCGCGCAACAACAGCAGCCACAAGGGTTGCAAGCGCCAGTGCAGCGCCTGCAGCAAAGGACGGCCGCCGCTGGTAATGCCGGCCAGGCGGCCTTCGCCGAGGCTGCCTTCGATGCCGACCAGTTGCGTCGGACTATTCTTCGGCGCGAACCAGCCATACAGATTGGCCGCCGGTGCGTGCATCAGCAGCGTCCACGCGAACGCGACGATGCCGACGATGATCAGATGGCGACGCTTGATCATGGCGCGCCAGGCCTCGCAGGCGCAGGCCCGGTGGAGGCGCGCACCAGCGACAGACGCGCGTTGACGGCGCCCGGCGTCGGCTGGCGCTCGACGTCGAGACTGTCGACGCGTACGCCGTAGCGCGTCTGCAGTTCGTTGATCCAGCGCACCAGCGAGTCGAACTGCACTTCATCGACCCAGACGCGAACCTGATTGTCGCCATCCGGCTGCAGGCGTGACGGCGGCTTGCTCAGCGTGCCGTTCTTGGACGCGAGATCGACCGCCGACAACAGGCTCGCGTCGCGGCTCACCAGCGGTCCGCTGGCGCCGGAATTCTGCGCGGGGCCGAGCGCGGCACCGATCACTTCGAGACGCTGCGCGACCGCACGATTGGCGGCGAGGTCGCGTTCGGCATGCCGGCGTGCACTCGCCACCGGCGTCCAGATCGCCAGATAGATCAGCGCCAGCGCCACCACCACCGCGGCCGCGCCGACGAACAGCTGTTCGCGCGGCTGCAGCGCTTCATAGCGTGCACGCAGCGGCGCAATGCTTTGCTCCAGTTGTTCGCGATAAGACGTCATGAGCCGTTCAAGCCGCGCTCAGTTTCAGACGAATCTGCACGCCGCCTTCGCCGGCGTTGGCCGACTGCACTTCGAGCTTGGCGCCGCCGTGCGCGGTGAACCAGGCGCGCAGTTTTTCCAGCACCTGCAGATCGCTGCCGCCGAGATCGAGAAACAGCGCGCCTTCGCGGAACTGCAGCGTCTTCAGCGTCAAGCCGGGTGTGGCCGCCAGCGCCTGTGCACATTGCTGCACCAGATAGAGCAGGCCGCCGGCGGTCGGCGCGCCGTGCATCTGCTGCTCTTTCTGCTCCAGCAGGATGCCGTAGTTAACGTTTCTCCCTTCGTTCGGGAACAGCTGGTAGAAACGCTCGAGATTGGCCGCGTCCTGTGCATTCGCGGCATGCTTGAGGCGCCAGGCTTCGACGCCATTGACCGTCAGGCCCAGGACGAAGGCGATGCCGGCAACGATGGCCGCCAGACGCCACGGCTGCCACAGACGATCGAACTGCTCGCGCTGCGAATAACTGCCTTGCAGCAGATTGATCGCCTGCGACAGGCGCAGGTTGCGCACCAATGCTTCCAGCGGATGCTGAAAGCCGGCGATCAGTTCCACCGGTCGCGGCAGGCGGGTGAAGTCGCCGGCGGCGCCGTGGGTCATCAGAATGCGCATCGGCTCTGGTGCGGCGGTCGGATCGGCGCGGCTGCCGTCGGCCAGTTGCAGATAGATTTCGAACTCTTCCGGCAGACAGCAGAAGCCGCCGCAAATGCTCGAGCGCACGGTCATGTGCCGCGGCTCCGCCAGTACCGACCAGACGCCGGGCTCGAACGGCAGTGCCAGCGTCTCCGGCACCAGCGCATCGATGCTGACGCCGGCATCGCGGAACGGTGCCAGCCAGCTGTCCATGGATTCGCGCGAGGCGGTCGCCACCGGGAACGCGCCGTCGGGCTGGCGTGTGCCGAGCGCGAAGTGCAGCGTCTCGACATCTTCGGCGAACTGGTCTTCGAGCACGAACGGCGCTGCCTGCAGCACTTTCGCCGGCTGCCGCGCCGGTACTCGGATCTGGCTCAGGCGGACGTCGGCGCCGGATACGAACGCGACGACGCGTCGTCCTTGTGCCTGCGCCACCACATCCGCCAACGGCGCTTCGCGCACGAACACGCTGGCGCCGGCCTCGGGGCCGACGGTGATGGCATAAGCGGTGGCAGCTGGAGGCGCGAGTTCACGCAGCCGCAGGTACAGGGTTTCGCGCACGAAGAATTAGACGCTGGAGAATAAAGTTGGGTGGGCAGGAATCGTTTTGTTCGGGCTTTATTCGGTGTCCGTACTGTGGGCGATCACCACTGGCACGCCTCCCGAGGGCCGGAAAAACACACTGTACAGTGCGACCCGGCCGCTGCCAACGGCGATTTCCGCCTGCAGTTCGAAGTAGCTGCTGTTGACGCTTTGGGGGATGGCCGGCCCCGGCCCCGGCGTCGGCAGAAAGTTGATCTCGGGCGTCGAGTTCAGTTCGCCGGCCGACTTCAGCGGCTCCTTGTTGCGTTGTGCGATGAAACGTTCCAGCTTGCCTTTGTCGACATTCGCGCCCAGCGAGGCCAACACCGGCGCCAATGCGGTATTCAGGTTCACCGCCGTCGGGCTGGTCGACGGCAGCGCGGCGACATAGGGCTTCAGCGCCGCATACAATTCTTTCGTCATGCCCTTCACCAGCAGCAATTCGCTGATGCTGGCCATCGGTCTTGCCGCCGCGCGATACGGCGGCTGTTCGCCGAGATAGTCACCATCGCTGGCGCCGGATGAACCGCTGCTGGTGTTACTGCCGAGCATCCAGTCGCGGATCGCCGCGCCGACGCCGCTCGAGCGCGACGCATCGAAGTTCGGCAGGTTGTCGATCAAGCGCTGGAATTGCGCCAGATACGGCGCTGCCGCGGTCGGATTCTGCACCGCCAGATTGGTCAGATTGAAGCGCCCTTGCAGATCTTCGACGCGGCCGCGGATCGCACCGTTCTCGATCGGCAGCAGCGGCACCGGCTGCGCCCAGATGTCGGCGAAGCTGTCGGTCTGATTGAGCTTGCTGTCCTGGATCAGAATCCACTTGACCCAGGATTCAACGCCGTCGGCATACCACCAGGCCGATTCGGTCAGCGCCAGATTGGCGGTGCGGTGCACGCCGAGGTTGGAGGCTTCGAACATGGCGACGCCGGCGATTACCGCCAGCGCGACCACGAACATCGCGGTGATCAGGGCGACGCCGCGTTGACGCGCACGTTCGATGCGGCGGCGGATCATGTCGGTGGCAGTGCCGGTATCAACTGGTCGGGGCCGACCTTGAACAGCAGCCGCAGATCGGTCCAATCGCGCGTGCGCAGCGTCAATTCAACCGCGCGCGGTGCTTCGGAAACCTGCGGCAGGCCGCTGGTCTGCGCGAGTGCGGCGGCCTGTGCCGTCGGCGGCGCCAGATTGCTGCCGGGCGGCGGCCAGGCGTCCTGCCAGGCCTGGTTCTTGTCGAGAAAGCGCCACTTCAATTCTTCGACGTGCTCCAGCAGCACGGTATCGACCGGCACGGTCTGCGGCGCACGGTCCAGCACCGGCCAGGTGCGCCGCACCAGCGTCTTGTTCTCGAGTTTGGCGTCGTCGAGAAAATAGCCGATGCGCTGCAGGCTGGCGCGCGGCAGGTTCAGCAGATTGGCCCAGCCGCCGCGGGTGAACTCGACGCGGTGCGAGTAACCGTCGTACATGAACACCGCCTTGACCTGACCATCGCCGTCGCGAATGCCGCGCGGCGCGGCGTTCTCGAAATCGGTGCGCAGGCGCAAGTAAGCGCGCTGATATTCCTCGGTGCGGTTGAGCGATTGCTCGATGCGCGTGCGCGCCAGCATGACGCGGTCGAGACCGCCGTAGGCCATCGCCGCGAACACTGAAAACACGCCGATGACGACGATCAGTTCGAGCAGCGTGAAGCCGGCTGGGCGCGAGTGCATCATCGGCTTATTGCTGGCGGCCGGCGCGCGAGATGAAGCCGGTCAACTCGGCGTACGCGCGCTTCGGCTTGCGCTTGTCGTCGGTCTTCTCGACGCTGACGTCGATGCGGCGCAATCCCGGATCCGGCGTCGAGCTGATCTTCGCGCGCCAGGTCCAGTTGATGCCGCCCATCTGGACGTCGTCGTTGCTGTTGCCGGGCTCCGGCCACGGCGGCGCCAGTTCGATCTCGGTCATGCGGTTGTGTGCGACCAGCAGCGCCAGCGTCTTTTCATGCAGATAGCCGGCGCTATCGGCGTAGCCGGCGGCGCCGGATACCACCGCCGTCAGCGCGGTGGCGAGAATCGCAACGGCCACCAGCACTTCCAATAGCGTGAAGCCGGCCGCGCGGCGCGCGCGCGATCGCGACGGCGCCTTGCGCATCATCGATCCTGGCGCCGTTCGCGCTTGATGTGACCCTGCGCGTCGGATTCGATGTGATAGTAGAGACGGTCGCCGGGTGCGCGCAGATCGAGTGCGAACGCGGTGACATCGCCGCCCGGCAGCAACAGAATCTGCGGCACCACTTTCTCCGGCGGCGTATCGGCGGCAGCCGGCGCTACCGCGCGATTCTCGACGCTGAGCTGAACAAAGAACGGCTGCGACAATTTGCGTGGCCGGAACACGTCGCTGCCGGCGTAGTCGCTCCAGGCCTTCTTGTCGTTGATCGCCAGAAAGCGGTAGCCCTCGTTGCTGAAGCTCAGGCCCAGCGGAATGCCTTTGAGGTCGGCTTCATCGAGGCCGAGCCGGGCCAGTTGCTCGATGCGATGCGATTCGTTGTCCATGCGGTCGTCGATCGCGCGATTGCCGATCGATAGCGTCACGAACGTCGCCATCACGCCGATGATCAGAATCACCACCATCAGCTCGATCAGCGTGAAGCCGCGGCCACGCCGCCAGCCATCAGCCGGCTGCCGTTTCGATGTCTGCGTCACGGCGGCCAGCGGGGTGCCAGAGACTGTCAGTTCGACAGCGTCCAGTTGCCGATGTCGGCGTCGGGGCCGTCGCCGCCTGGCTTGCCGTCGCGGCCGAGGCTGAAGATGTCGATTTCGCCGTGGGTGCCCGGATTCAGGTACTGGTAGGGATAACCCCAGGGGTCTTTCGGTGCCTGGCCGTTCGGCAGGTAGCCGCCGGCTTTCCAGTTGCGCGCCGGCGGATCGCCTTGCGGCGGTGCCACCAGTGCCTCCAGGCCCTGCTGCGTGCTCGGGTACTGGTAGTTGTCGAGGCGGTACAGGTTCAGCGCAGTGGTGATGCCCTGGATATCCTGTTTGGCCTTGGCGACACGCGCATCGTCGGTGCGGCCGACGATATTCGGCACCACCAATGCGGCGAGGATGCCGAGGATCACGATGACCACCATGATCTCGATCAGCGTGAAGCCGCGCTGGGCGCGGGCGGTCGGCAGCTTGCGTACTTCTGAAGTCATATGCGGAACGTCATTCAGTCAAGCGATAATCGAAAGATGATAGCAGCAGAACCTGCGCCGAGTTCACCCGCGGTATGGGCCCCATTGGCGGTGCTGGCCGTGTTCAGCACGGCACTACTGCTGGGCGGCGATGGCGTCCAACATGTCCTGCGTTTCGACCGCGCAGCCATCGCCCAAGGCGAATGGTGGCGCATGCTCAGTGACAATTTCGTGCACCTCGGCGGCTGGCACCTGTTTCTGAACCTGCTGAGCCTGGTGCTGCTGGTGTTGCTGTGTCCGGAAGTGCTGTCGCCGCTGGAATGGTGTCGGCGCGTGGTCGTGATCGGCATCGGCATGAGCCTTGGTCTGTATTGGTTCGTGCCGCAACTGGCAACCTATGTCGGTTTGTCCGGTCTGATTTACGGACTGTTTGCCTTGGGGCTCGGGCGTCAGGCTTTGCGTCGCGATAAGATTGCGCTGGCCGCCTGTGTATTTCTGGCGGCGCGCATCGGCTGGGAATTGATCGTCGGTGCACCTGCCTCGGAGCAGCGCCTGGTCGGCGGCAGCATCGTCGGAGAATCACATTTGTATGGCGTCATCAGTGCGCTGATCTATGGCGCGGTGGCGTTGGTTTTCGCCCGGTACCGAAATGCCGGGCCACAACGCGGAGGAATTTGATGCAGTACGCCTTACTGTTTCCGGGTCAGGGTTCGCAGTCGGTCGGCATGCTGGCAGCGCTGGCGGCGAGCGATCCGCGCATCGACGCGACCTTCAAGGAAGCTTCGCGTGCGCTCGACTGGGACGTCGCTCGCCTGATCAAGGAAGGTCCGGCAGAAGAACTCAACAAAACCGAACACACGCAGCCGGCGCTGCTGGCGGCCGGTATCGCGGTGTGGCGCGTGTGGCGCGCCGAACAGGCGCAGGTCCCGAGCTTCCTCGCCGGCCACAGTCTCGGTGAATACACCGCGCTGGTCGCCGCCGGCGCAATGGATTTCAGCGATGCGCTGCGCGTGGTGCATCTGCGCGGAAAGCTGATGCAGGCCGCGGTCGCGACCGGCACCGGCGGTATGGCTGCGGTGGTCGGCATCGACGATGCCGCGGTCGAGAAAATGTGTGCCGCGTTTCCCGGACCCGGCGTGCTGGAGCCGGCCAATTACAACGCGCCGGGGCAGGTGGTGGTCGCCGGCAGCGCGAATGCGATCGAATGGCTGCACGCCAACGCGAAGACGTTCGGCGCGCGCAAAGTGGTCGCGCTGCAGATGTCGGTGCCGTCGCATTGTTCGCTGCTGCGCGGTGCCGCCGATCAATTGGCCGAGCGCCTCGCGCAAGTCGAAGTGCGCGCGCCGGTGATCCCGGTGCTGCACAACCTCGACGCGGCAGCGCGCAGCGAACCGAACGCG
>JAQGNU010000071.1 GCA_028291645.1 Nevskia sp. | reverse complement strand
CTCGACGCAGCCCGCTCGCTCGACCTGCAGGCGGTGATCGATCGCAAGCGCCATTCCGCAATGACCCTTCGCTAGCGCCGCATCGGCACGCTGATCGATGATTTCGATCAGCCGATGCATAACTTTGATTTGATGCACAAGGCGTTCTCTCCAAGACTGATCGAGCAGTTCAGAAGGCAGGCAAAGAACTGTCGCAATCGCGACAAGCCTGCCGCTCATTGGTGCTAACGGAGGAACAAAATGGCAAAGATACTCTGCGTGCTGTACGACGATCCCGTCACCGGCTATCCGCAATCCTACGCGCGCGACGACGTGCCGAAAGTCGATCGCTATCCCGGCGGCCAGACCGCGCCGACACCGAAGCAAATCGATTTCCAGCCGGGCGCACTGCTCGGCAGCGTCAGCGGCGAGCTGGGCTTGCGAAAATTTCTGGAGGCCGGCGGACATCAGCTGGTCGTGACGTCCGACAAGGAAGGTGCGAACTCGGTGTTCGACAGGGAATTGCCGGATACCGACATCGTCATTTCGCAGCCGTTCTGGCCGGCCTACTTGACGGCCGAGCGCATCGCCAAGGCGAAGAAGCTGAAGCTCGCGATCACTGCCGGCATCGGCTCCGACCATGTCGATCTGCAGGCGGCGATCAAGCACGGCATCACCGTCACCGAAGTCACCTACAGCAACAGCATCAGCGTTTCCGAGCACGTCGTGATGATGATTCTCGGCCTGGTGCGCAACTACATTCCGTCCTATCAGTGGGTCGTCAAAGGCGGCTGGAACATCGCCGACTGCGTGGCGCGCTCCTACGATCTGGAAGCGATGGAAGTCGGCACCGTCGCCGCCGGCCGCATCGGCCTCGCCGTGCTGCGCCGGCTGAAGCCGTTCGACGTCAAGCTGCATTACACCGACCGTCACCGTCTGCCGGAAGCCATCGAGCAGGAGCTGGGCCTGAAGTATCACGCCACGGTCGAGTCGATGATCAAGGTCTGCGATGTCGTCACCATCAACGCGCCGCTGCATCCGGAAACCGAGCATCTGTTCAACGACCAACTGCTGGCAAAGATGAAACGCGGCGCTTATCTGGTGAATACGGCACGCGCGAAGATCTGCGATCGCGATGCCATCGTGCGTGCGCTGGAAAGCGGTCAGCTGGCCGGCTATGCCGGCGACGTCTGGTTCCCGCAACCGGCACCCGCCGATCATCCCTGGCGCACGATGCCGCACCACGGCATGACGCCGCACATCTCCGGCAGTTCGCTGTCGGCGCAGGCGCGTTATGCCGCCGGCACGCGCGAAATCCTGGAATGCTGGTTCGAGGGACGGCCGATCCGCGACGAATACCTGATCGTCGATGGCGGCAAGCTCGCGGGCGTCGGCGCCCATTCCTACAGCGTCGGAAAAGCCGAGAAGGCTACGGCGGTCTAACCGACACTCGTATCGCAAGCGGCGGCTCTTCGCCCCCGAGGATTGCCTCGGGGGTTTTTACTGCTGCAAAGAAAACCGGCGACTAGCCGCTGTTCCTGAGCCCTGCCGCGATGCCATTGATGGACAGATGGATGCCGCGGCGCACGCGATCGTCCTGATCGCCGTCGCGATAGCGCTGCAGCAGTTCGACCTGCACGTGATTCAGCGGATCGAGATACGGAAAGCGGTTGCGGATCGAGCGTTTCAGCAGCGCATTGGCGTCGAGCAGTTCCTGCGCCTGCAGGATGTCCAGCAGCGTCTGCGTAGTGTCGTGCCACTCGGCACGGATGCGCGAGAAAATTTCTTCGCGCAGCTTGTCGTCCTTGACCAGCGCCGCATAGCGCGAGGCGATGGCGATGTCGGTCTTCGCCAGCACCATGTCCATGTTCGACAGTAGCGTCGAGAAGAACGACCACTCGCGATGCATTTCGCGCAGGCGCTCGATGCCGTCGCTTGGATGCTTAGCGAGATAGGCTTTCACCGCGGAGCCGAAGCCGTACCAGCCCGGCAGCATGATGCGGCATTGCGACCAGCTGAACACCCAGGGAATCGCGCGCAGATCGGCGATCGCATTGGTTTTCTTGCGCGAGGCTGGACGTGAGCCGATGTTGAGATCGGCGATTTCCGAGATCACCGTCGACTCCCAGAAGTAACGCTCGAAACCTTCGGTTTCGTAGACCAGACTGCGATAAGTGCGGAACGCGTGCTCGGAAAGCTCGTCCATCGTCGCGAGGTATTCCGGCTTCGGCGCGACCTCCGCCGACGCCAGCGTGGTCGCTTCCAGCGTTGCGGCGGCAAGCACCTCTAGATTTCTGCGGCCGACTTCCGGGTTCGCATACTTGGCGCTGATCACTTCGCCCTGTTCGGTCAAGCGCAGCTGGCCCTGCACTGCGCCGCCCGGCTGCGCCAGAATCGCCTGATAGCTCGGACCGCCGCCGCGTCCCACCGAACCGCCGCGGCCGTGGAACAGCCGCAGCCGCAGATCGTGTTTGCGAAACACTTCGAGCAGGCCGATCTCGGCCTTGTACAGTTCCCAGCCCGAGGTCAGGAAGCCGCCGTCCTTGTTGCTGTCGGAATAACCCAGCATCACTTCCTGCGCGCGCCCGCGCGATTCCAGCAGGCGTGCATACTCGGGCAGCTGCAGCAGGCGATCCATCACGCCGCTGCTGTTGCGCAGATCGGCGATGGTTTCGAACAGCGGAATGATGTTGACGTCGAGCGCCTGTTCGGCCGGACGCAACAGGCCCGACTCCTTCGCCAGCAGCGCGACCTCCAGCAGATCCGAAACATTGTTGGTCTGCGAGATGATGCAGTTCGGCACCGATTCGCGGCCGTAGCGCCGATGCGCAGCGTGCGCGGCGCGGAAGATCGCCAGTTCCGAACGGGTCTCCTCGGAATAGGTGACGTAGGGCGACACCAGCGGCCGCGCGGTACGCAGCTCCTCGCGCAGCAGCGCGACGCGTGCGTCCTCGTCGAGCTGCGCGTAAGCGCTGCCGGGTCGCGCAATTTCCAGCAGCTCGCCGATCACGCGCGCGTGCACTTCCGAATTCTGCCGCAGATCGATCGACGCCAGCGAGAAACCGAACACGCGCACCGCGCGACGCAGATGCCGCAAGCGTCCGCGCGCGAGTGCGAGCGCACCGTTGCTCGACAGCGAGCGATGCACGATGTCGAGTTCTTCCGACAGCTCTACTACGTTGGCATAGGGCGCCGCAGAGACGACGACGCGACGCTGACGACGCGGCTCGAAACCGAGCAGTGCGGTGTGCGTCGCCCACAGCCGCGCATGGATGTTGGACACCGCGCGGCGATACGGCTCGTCGGCGCTGTGTGGCGAGTTGTCCGGCGCGCGTTCGGCCAGTTCGATCAGCGCATCGGACACCGGCGACAGCCGCTGCGCCGACGACAGCTGCGAACCCAGCGCCTGCAGTTCGTCGAGGTAATAGCGCAGCGCGACTTCGGACTGCATCGCCAGCGCCTTCTCCAGCACGGGTGCGGTGACGAACGGATTGCCGTCGCGATCGCCGCCGATCCAGCTGCCGATGCGCAGGAACGACGGCAGTTCGACCGCATCCCACGACGCATCGCGCTTGCTCAGCTGATCTTCCAGCGCGGCGTAGAACTTCGGCAGTTCGCGCAGGAAGGTGTAGTCGTAATAGGTCAGGCCGTTCTCGACTTCGTCGATCACCGACAGCTTGGTCAGTCGCCGCATGCGGGTCAGCCACAAGGTCAGTACCGCGCGGCGCAGCGCATCGGCATTGGCGTCCTGTTCTTCCGGCGTCAGCTGCACGCGGTCGCGCTCGCTCAGCAGACGCGCGATCGCCATCTGGCAATTGAGGATGCTCTTGCGCTGCACCTCGGTCGGATGCGCGGTCAGCACCGGCGACACCAGCGCAGTGTCGAAGAAAGCACCGAGTTCGGCACGACCCAGGCCGGCATCGTAGGCGCGCGCGATGGCGTAGGCGATGCTGCCCTCGTGCGGCGCCGAGCGCGCGATCAGATGCGCGCGCGAACGGCGGATGTGATGCTGATCCTCGGCGATGTTCGCCAGATGCGAGAAGTAACTGAACGCGCGCACCACCTGGATGGTCTGGTCATGCGACAAGCCATCCAGCGTCGCCTCGAGTTCGGCGCGTGCCGACTCGTCGGCATCGCGATGGAAGCGGATCGAGGTCTGCCGGATGCGCTCGATCAGATCGAACACCGCATCGCCGAGCTGGGCGCGTACGGTATCGCCGAGGATGCGGCCGAGCAGTCGCGTGTCTTCGCGCAATGGATCATCTTTGTGTTGCGCCTGCGTCATGACGGTCCCGGATGCGGATGAGTTGGAACTGCGAAAGGGTGAATCGGCCAAAAGCTTCAGGCCGAGGGGCTACAGGTGTATCACGCCGCCGCAGTCTGCTTGGCGAATGTGATGGGCGATGCCGGCGATGGCTACCTCCGACTCCAATTCACTCACAAAAATGGCGCCAATGTAGTTCGCCATCTGCGGGTGAGGGGTGATCTTGCCGATATGGATGCGCTTCGTAGCGACCGCGCCCCTCGTCCGCCCCTTCGGGCCACCTTCTCCCGGTGGGAGAAGGGAAAGAAATTAACCGCTCAACATTTTAATGACAGCTTCTGAGGAACGCGCGGCTGAGTGTGCAAGGAATACGCCGCAACTCGCCTTGACCGCGGTCAAGGCGACGCCGGATGCGGGTCCGTATATTCGTTTCAAGCACGTGGTGAAGCGTCGGGCTGCCGTTCGAGCATGATTAACAGGAGCGTAATGGACACCAAGGCCGCATTTGTCGCCGCTACCGCGCAGGTGGACGAAGCCGCGATCCAGCCGCTGCCGAATTCGTACAAGGTTTACGTGCCGGGCACGCAAGCCGACATCCGTGTACCGATGCGCAGGATCAGCCAGTCCGACACGCCGGCGTCGTTCGGCGCCGAGAAGAACGCAGCCGTCTATGCCTACGACACGTCCGGGCCGTACACCGATCCGAACGCCGCCATCGACATCCGCTCCGGCCTGGCGGCGCTGCGTTCGCCGTGGATCCTGCAGCGCAAGGACTCCGAGGAACTGCCGGGTCCGAGTTCGCGTTTCGGCATCGAACGCCTGCACGACGCCAAGCTGGCGGCGCTGCGCTTCAAGCTGCAGCGCAAGCCGCGCCGCGCGCTCAGTGGCCGCAACCTGTCGCAGATGCCCTACGCACGCCAGGGCATCGTTACGCCGGAGATGGAGTTCGTCGCGCTGCGCGAGGGACTGCCGGCGGAATACGTTCGCTCCGAGGTCGCGCGCGGCCGCGCGGTGATTCCCGCCAACGTCAACCACCTCGAGCTCGAACCGACGATCATCGGGCGCAACTTCCTGGTGAAGATCAACGCCAACATCGGCAACTCCGCGATCGGCTCGTCGA
>JAQGNU010000070.1 GCA_028291645.1 Nevskia sp. | reverse complement strand
ACCAGTGCGCGGCTCGAACCAGAGTTCGGTCAACTCACCGCTGCCGGGATCGACGAAGCGCTCGCCGGTCGCCTGCCAGCCCGCACCCGGCGCCTGCGTTTGCGGGCGACGGTACTGCCAGCGCTCGAACACGATACCGACGGTCAGCACGGCGCCGTTGATCAGGCACCACAGCGCCGCGGGCCAGTTTCCGAATAGCGTCAGCGTTGCCGCCGTCAGCAGCAGCGCGAGTCCGAGCGTCAGCAATAGCTTGCGCAGCATTCGTCAGGGCACCGGTTCGATCACCACCGCGGTGCCGTAGGCGACGATCTCGCTCATCGTTTGCGCGATCTCGGCGGAATCGAAGCGCATCATCACGATCGCGTTGGCGCCCATCGCCGAGGCGTTCGACACCAGCCGGTCGATCGCATGGCGGCGTGCTTCCTCCAGCATCTGCGTGTACTCATGAATCTCGCCGCCCATGATCGAGCGCAGGCCGGCCATGATATTGCCGCCGATACCGCGGCTGCGCACGACCACGCCGAACACCTGGCCGATGGTCTTGCTGATGCGATGTCCTGCAATCTGTTCGCTGGTGACGACAATCATCGATGTTCTCCGGTAGATGGCGCTAGCGGCTGCGCATCCATACTCTAAGCCAGCTGCGAAGCATCCAACGGAGAGTGCCGTGAGCGTCAGCATCGAACAGCAGGGCCGCGTCACCACCGTGATCCTGCATCGACCGGAGGCGCGCAATGCGGTGGATCGACCCACCGCTGAAGCGCTGGCCGCCGCGTTCCGCGCGTTCGACGCCGACGCCAGCGCCGATGTCGCCGTGCTGTGGGGCGCCGGCGGCACGTTCTGCGCCGGTGCGGATCTGAAGGCGATGGGCGACAGCACGCGGCGCAATCGGGTTGCGCCGGACGGCGATGGTGCGATGGGCTGCACGCGCCTGCAACTGTCGAAGCCGGTGATCGCCGCGGTGTCCGGCTACGCCGTCGCCGGCGGCCTCGAACTGGCGTGCTGGTGCGATCTGCGCGTGGTCGAAGAGGATGCGATCTTCGGCGTGTTCTGCCGCCGCTGGGGTGTGCCGCTGATCGACGGCGGCACTGTCCGCTTGCCGCGCCTGATCGGCGAATCACGCGCGCTGGATTTGATTCTCACCGGCCGCGCGGTCGCGGCCAGCGAAGCATTGCAGATCGGTCTCGCCAACCGCGTGGTGCCGACAGGCGCTGCGCGCGCCGCTGCCGAAGCGCTGGCGCTGGAACTGACGCGCTTTCCGCAAACCTGTCTGCGCAACGACCGCCGCAGCGCCTACGCGCAGTTCGGCCGGCCGCTGGAATCCGCGCTGGTCGACGAAACCCTGCTCGGCATGCAGACGCTGGCCAGCGGCGAGACGCTGCGCGGCGCCGCACGCTTCGCCGCCGGCCACGGTCGCGGCGGTGATTTCGCCGATTTGTAAAGCCGCGCTTAATGCGCGCCAGCAGGCGCGCCGGATGTCCGATAATCATGGCTCTTCGAGTATCCCCGTCCCGATGAAATCCGAGCTGTGGCCTCACCCCCTTTGGGGGCAATCTGCGGTCCTGCGCGTGCATCGGACGTTCCGATGAGACGTCGCGACGTCGTGCTCGGTCTCGGCGCCGGCGGCTTGGTGGCCTGCGCCGCGCCGCCGCGCCTCACGCTCGGCCAACGCACCTCGGCCGAGGTGCGCTTGAATGCGATGCCGCGCGGGCCGGCGCTGCGCAGTTCGTTTCTGGGCTTAAGTTTCGAATCGTCGCTGCTGACCGATGCCAGCGTCTTCAGCGTCGACAACCTGGCGCTGATCGCACTGCTGCGGCGGCTGACGCCGGACGGCGTGTTGCGCATCGGCGGCAACTCCAGCGAATTCGGCGTCTGGCAGCGGCAACCAACCGCGCTGGCGACGCCGTTCGAGCATGCGGTGATGCCGGCCGACATCGATCGCCTCAAAGGATTCGTCGACGCCTGCGGCTGGCGCGTGATCTACGGGCTCAATCTCGGCCACGGCGAACCCGAGCGCGCCGCCGACGAAGCGGCTTACCTGGTGCAGCGGCTCGGTGCGCGGCTCGAAGCGCTGCAGATCGGCAACGAGCCCGATCTCTACTACCGTAACGGCCTGCGTCCGAAGGACTACAACGTCGGCGCCTACATCGCCGAGTGGCGCCGCTACGCGCAAGCGATCCGCGCACAGACGCCGGCGGCGCCGCTGGCCGGACCGGACGTCGCCTATCGGCCGGAATGGATCGAAGCATTCACCCAGGCCTGCGGCAACGAAGTGCTGTTCGTCTCCGATCACTACTACGCCGGCGGTCCGGCGAACGATCCGGATATCGGCATCGCGACCCTGTTCCTGTCCGAGCGCGAGCACTATCAGCGTTTGCGCGCGGTCGCGCAGCGCAACGCGCAAGCCGGCAAGCCCTTGCGCATCACCGAATCCAACTCGATCTACAACGGCGGCAAACCCAACGTCAGCGATACCTTCGGCGCCGCCTTATGGGCCGCGCAGCTGCTGTTCCAGTCGTGCCGCGACGGCATCACCGGAATCAATTTTCATGGCGGCAACAGCGGACCGTATACGCCGATCGCGCGCGATGCGAAGACCGGCGCGTGGACGCCGCAACCGCTGTACTACGCGATGCTGCTGTTCGCGCAGGCGACGCCGGCGACGCTGATCGACGCGGCGACGCAGACCGGCAACACGCTGCTGCGCACGCATGGACTGATCGGCGACGACGGCAAACTGAAACTGGTGCTGATCAACGAAAGCGCGGCGCTGGCGATCGATCTGCGCGTCAGTGCCGAGCAGGCGTTCCGGCGCGCCTCGGCGCTGCGTCTGTCGGCGTCGAGCATGTGGAGCCTCAGCGGCATCACGCTCGGCGGCAGTCTGGTCGATAGCCGCGCCGGCTGGCAGCCGCAGCCGGAGAAGCTGGCAATCGACGGTGGTGCCGCCTATCTGACGCTATCGCCGGCCAGCGCGATGCTGGTCAGCTTCGACTAGCAGAGCCCATCACAATAAATATTCCCTCGCCCCGCGCAGCGGAGAGGGATTTAGAGAAGGACTCCGATCAGGCGTCGCGTCGCGGCTTGTGGAACGGCTTGTTGAATTTGCCGGCGGGCTTGCCCGGCTTGGCGTACTTTGGCTTGGCGGGACGGCTGGTCGCACCGTCGGCATCGGGCCGGCTCAGCTGCAGCTGCTTGCCGCAGACCCAGACTTTCTGCAGATCGCGATAGATCTGCTTCGGCATGCCGACCGGCAGATCGACCAGGCTGTGATCGCTACGGATATCGATGCGGCCGATGAAGGCGGCATCGACGCCGGCCTCGTTGGCGATCGCGCCAACGATGTTGGCCGGCTTCACGCCGTGTTCTTCGCCGACCTCGATGCGATAGGTTTCCTTGGCCACATCCTCGTCGCCCGGCATGCGCGGCGTGCGCGGGCGGCGCGGCAGGTCCGCTTCGGCATTGGCATGCGTGCGCGGCGCAGCCGGCGGCAGCAACTCGGCGCGCGGCGGACGCGCCTGCGGTGTCGGCCGTTCGGCAAACGCATCGTCGTCGCTGCGCGC
>JAQGNU010000028.1 GCA_028291645.1 Nevskia sp. | reverse complement strand
AACCCTACTCGCGGCGCACTTTACTAAGATTGATCTTGGGCGCCTCCCTATGGGTGGCGTTGGCAACCTTGCTGGCGTGGTGGGCGGGACGTCCGCTGATCGGCGCAGTGGTCGCGCTGGCGCTGTTGCTGGTTTCCAACCTGCGTCATCTCGCCATCTTGCGCGAGTGGCTGCAGCAGCCGAAGCAGCGCGTGCTGCCGCTGCCGGGCGGGATCTGGGGCGAGATCTACGACGGCCTGCTCGATCTGCAGAAGCGCAACCGGCGCCGCAAGAAAAAGCTGGCGGCGATTCTGGCCGAATTCCAGGCTTCGACCGAGGCCTTGCCAGATGGCGCCGTCGTGCTGGGCCAGAGCGGCGAAATCATCTGGTTCAATCCCGCCGCACAGGCTTTGCTCGGCTTACGGCTGCCGCAGGATTTGGGATTGCGAATCGCTAATCTGGTGCGCAGTCCCGCATTCACCGCTTATTTTTCCGCGGGTGATTACAGCGATGAAGTGGAAGCGACGTCGCCGTTCAATGTCGAAACGCGTCTTTCGTTCCGGGTGATTCCCTACGGCAATGGCCAGCGTCTGCTGATCGTGCGCGACGTTTCCGATCTGCGCCGTCTCGAAATCGCGCGGCGTGACTTCGTCGCCAATGCTTCGCATGAGCTGCGCACACCGCTGACGGTGTTGCGCGGCTATCTCGACGTAATGCAGCCGGAGTCGCGCGGCAGCGGCGCGCTGCGCGCCTGGCACGATCCGCTCAACGAGATGCGCAACCAGGCCACCCGAATGGAAGCGCTGATCGGCGATCTGCTGAAGCTGGCACATCTCGAATCCGACGTGATCTACGCACGCCAGGATCAACTTGACGTGCCGCGCATGTTGGCGGGTTTGCGCGAAGAGGCGGAGCAGCTGTCGAAGAATCAACATCGCTTCGAATTCGATATCGAAAATGATCTGCGCCTGTTCGGACGCGATGCCGAAGTGCAGAGCATCTTCACCAACCTAGTCGCCAATGCGGTGCAGTACACGCCGGTAGGCGGCATCATCCGGGTGCGCTGGTGGAGCGACGATCATGGCGCCTATTTCGCGGTCGCCGACACCGGCATCGGCATCGCCGAAAGGGATCTGCAGCGGGTTACCGAGCGCTTCTATCGTGTCGACGTCGGCCGCTCGCGCGCCAGCGGTGGCACCGGGCTCGGCTTGTCGATCGTCAAGCAGGCGCTGGATCGCCATCAGGGCCGGCTCGATATCGAAAGCGAAGTCGGCGTTGGCAGCACCTTCACCTGCTTCTTTCCGCCGCATCGCGTGCACGGCCACAGCTCACCCAGCGACGCTGCTTCGCCGACCTCACAGGCTTAAGTTCGAAGTGACGTGCGGGACCTTCCCGGCGCGCATCGCTCAAAAAAGAACCGTGCAGTGGCTTGCGCGGCGCCTCCATTCGAGGTTTCTCGATTCTTGACCGTGGTCAAGGCTCCTGCCTGCGGCGTCTGGATAGAA
Organism: Nevskia sp.; assembly: GCA_028291645.1. Lineage (GTDB taxonomy): Bacteria > Pseudomonadota > Gammaproteobacteria > Nevskiales > Nevskiaceae > Nevskia. Next base: position 4,841 of record JAQGNU010000028.1, on the reverse strand, counting down.
TCGTTCGGGAACGATGTTGCCGCTACTGGGTATGAGTGACAGCAACGACGGTTCTCAAAATCGCGAGTTGTGTGTGAGAATTCCCCGGCAGTCCTGCGGGAGCAGCAAAGCAAACAAAAGCGTTTGAAGTTGAATAACGCGACATGAGCCTGCAGAAGGCCGGCGGAGGAGACAACAAATCAGGTGTGAAATGAAGTCTGGTTGCCCGGGAATGGGTTTCGTGGGATTCGGAAGGCCGTGTCTGGTATCTCTTCGGATTACCGGTTCTATAGTCTTAAGCTGTTGATAGTCTGAAATATTTGTTTCTGTCACAAAATTGTCGCGAGTGCCACTTAGACTGCGCCGGGTAGAACGAGTGGTTATGGACAACTAACGCTATTAGCTAAGATTTTAATAGCTAAAACGTCTGTCAATGCACTAAAGGCGGTACTGGCAAGTTAGGCTTCGAGGCGACCGGCGAAGGGAGTTCTTCGATGGTTTTCAATACGCAGGCTCGGTGCGGGAGTACCCCATGTAACCGTCGCCGGACAGCGGATAATTTTCAACAACTGGGAGATACGAGTGAATAAGGTTCTTAAGTACGGTGCATTGGCCGTGTTTGTGGGTGTGGGCGCGGGCGCCGTTGCTCATGCTGACGAAGCGACGACCACGGGCGGATTCAAGATCAAGTCCAGCGATGGCAATTTCGATGCCAGCCTGGGTGGCCGCGTGCATTTCGACGCGCTGCTGAACCTGCCGGACAAGAATAGCGAGAAGATCGGCAGCGGCGCAGCCGGAGCCAGCGATCTCAATAGCGACTTCGAATTCCGTCGCGTGTTCATTTCCTTGGCCGGTCATGTGTACAAAGATTTCGAATATCACATCGACTACGACATCGCGAGCTCCAACTTCCAAGACGTCTGGATCGCGTATGCCGATCCGATCGGCGGCACCGTCTACGGCGGTCAGCACAAGCCGTGGCGCAGCCTCGATGAAATCGCCAGCAACAACAACACCGTCTTCCTGGAGCGCAGCATCACTTCGGCGACCGGCATTTACGGCGGCATCGATTACACCCAGGGCGTCTACTACGCCATCAACAAGCACGTCTTCCTCGCCGACGACAACATCTGGGGCGGTGCTTCGGTCTACTCGCTGCACAAGCAGGGCGGTGGTCAGCAGGTTCGTACCCAGGGCACCGGTTACAACGCACGTCTGGCCTACGCGCCGTTCGTGACGAAGACCTCATGGGCGCATGTCGGTATTTCTTACAGCAATGAAAACGCCGACGGCGCCGGCAGTGCCGTGGTCGGTGGCGGCCTGACTTCGACCTCGGGCGTGTTTACCGGTTTTGCGCCGGCCTACACTTACGGCGGCCGTTCGGGCGCCAAGCTGACGTTGGCGACCTATGCCACCGCGGCCACCGGCAACCCGCATGCGGACAGCCTTGCCGCTGAGCTGGCCGGTGCCTGGGGACCGATTTACCTGCAAGGTGAGTTCGTCGACGTCGGCTACCACCAGAATGGCGTAGTCGATAACTCGGTCGATGCCTACTCGGTGACCGGTGCCTATACGATCACGGGTGAGACCCGTCCGTACGACAAGAAGAGCGCCACCTACGGCGGCATCAAGCCGACGAATAGCTACGGTGCGGTCGAAGTGGCGGTCCGTTACGACCATGGCCGTAACGACAAGCATGGTGGTTCTTACCACGGTCTGTCGGAAGCCGGCATCACGGCGGGTGCGAATGCTTCGGGCGATCCCGTCACCGCGGACTCCGTGTCGATGATCACTGCGGGTATCAACTACTACGTGAATTCGTCGGTGCGGTTCGTGCTTGATTACACCCACGGCGAAGCCAAGCTCGGCTCTGCGGGCAAGGACAGCCCGGACGCGTTCGGTCTACGCGCGCAGCTGGTGTTCTAAGCAGTCTTAAGCAGCCGGTGCGGCAATCGCACCGGCTGCTTTTTCAAATCGCTGCATCCAGCATTGGCGGCGATTTCAAAAAGCAGGCGTCACGTAGTTGTCACTTGATTGGTGCAATCGTTGGTTACGCCGCCCCGATTTCAGGATAGGCTTAAGAGCGGTAGACGCTTTAACGCTAGCGCCCCACGGACTCTCGACATGATCACGCCTTCCTACAAATCCCATATCTCCAGTCAGTTCAACGCCGAACTCGAAGACGTCCGTCAGCGCGTGCTGGCGATGGGCGGTCTGGTCGAGCAGCAGATTGTCGATGCGACCCGCGCCTTGATGGAGTCGGACGGCCTGCTCGGCGAGGAAGTGGTGCAGAACGACCTCAAGGTCAATCGCATGGAAGTGCTGATCGACGAGGAATGCAGCGGCATTCTGGCGCGGCGTCAGCCGACCGCCGGCGATCTGCGTCTGGTCTATGCGGTGATCAAGACCATCACCGATCTCGAGCGCATCGGCGACGAAGCCGAAAAGATTGCACGCATGGCGACCGATCTGGCCTCGCAGGAACGCAGCGGTCCGCTGGTCGAAGTCGGCTATCTGTCGAAGCACGTCAGCCAGATGGTGCGCGATGCGCTCGACGCGTTCGCACGCGTCGATGCCGAGGCTGCGCTTGCGGTCGCACGCGAAGATCTGTCGGTCGATCGCGAGTACGAAGGTCTGATGCGCCAGTGCATCACCTTCATGATGGAAGACCCGCGCACGATCCGTCGCGTGATGGACATCATCTGGTCGGTGCGTTCGCTCGAGCGTATCGGCGATCACGCGCGCAATATCGCCGAGTACGTGATCTATCTGGTGAAGGGCAAGGATGTGCGCCATATCGGGCTGGAAGCGATGGAGCGCGAAGTCAAGGGCGAGAATTACTAAGCGCCAGCGCGGCACCGCCCTCAAGGCTTTATCATTGCGCCCTCAATGGCGCAAAAATCTCCTTCCCGCCGCGCGTCGAGCGCAAATTCCAAGATCTGGTTGAACCGGCTGCTGGTCGGCGGCTTGGTCATCGTCAGCCTCGCGCTGCTCGCTTTTGCATTTTCGCTGGTGCGGCTCGACCAGGATGTGCGCTCGCGTTTCGCCGCGGTGCGCTGGGTGCTGCCGGCACAGATTTATGCCGCGCCGGTCGAAATCTATCCGGGTGCTGCACTGTCCTTGCCTGCGTTGAAAACCGAGTTGGACCGGCTCGGCTATCGCGCCGCCGACGAGCTCTACGGACCCGGCAGCTATGTCTCGGCCAAGAACGAACTGCGCATCGATCTGCGCGCGTTCAATTATTGGGATGGGCCGCGCGAGGAGCAGCGCATCGGTGTTGCCGGCGATGCCAAGGGACTCGGTGTGGTGCGCGTGCTCGGCACCGACCAGAAACTCGATCTGGTGCGTCTCGATCCACTGTTGATCGGCAGCATCTATCCCACCCGCAGTGGTGAAGATCGCGTATTGGTGAAGCTCGCAGAAGTGCCGAAGCTGCTGCCGCAGACGCTGGTGCTGGTCGAGGACCATAGCTTCTACGAACACTCCGGCATCAGCATCCGCGGCATCCTGCGCGCTGCCTTCGCGAACCTGCGTGCCGGCCGCACCAAGGAAGGTGCCAGTACGCTGACCCAGCAGCTGGTGCGCAATCTGTTCCTGACCAAGGCGCAAACGTTCAGGCGCAAGATCACCGAAGCCTTCATGTCGCTGCTGCTGGAGCGGCACGTCAGCAAGGACGACATCCTCGAGGCGTATCTGAACGAAGTCGCGCTCGGGCAGGATGGACCGCGCGCGGTGCACGGCTTCGGACTCGCCAGCCAGTTCTATTTCAACAAGCCGCTGAATGAGCTGCAGCCGCAGGAAGTGGCGCTGCTGGTGGCGATCGTCAAAGGGCCGAGCCTGTACAACCCGCGGCGCAATCCGGATGTGGTGCTGGCGCGGCGCAATCTGATCCTGAAGCTGATGAGCGATGCCAGCTACATCCGGCCGGACGAATACGAGGCCGCGGTGGCGAGTCCGCTCGGCGTCGCGCGCGCCGGCAGCGGCGGTGCTGCGCGCTTTCCGGGTTTTGTCGATCTGGTACGGCGCCAGCTCAACGGACTTTATAAAGAGGAAGACCTGACCAACGAAGGTCTGCGCGTGTTCACCACGCTCGATCCGCGTGTGCAGGAGGCGCTGGAAGCGCGCGTCGTGCAAGATCTGCCGGAGCTGGAAAAGAGCCGCAAGCTGCCGGCCGACACGCTCGAAGCGGCCGGTGTCGTCACCTCGGTCGAAGGCGGCGAGGTACTGGCGGCGGTCGGTGGTCGCGATACGCGCTACGAAGGTTTCAATCGTGCGATCGACGCCCAGCGTCCGATCGGTTCATTGGCGAAACCCTTCCTATATCTGACTGCGCTGGAAGATCCCGAGCGCTTCAATCTGCAAACGATGCTCGACGATGAGCCGATCGACCTGAAACTGCCGACCGGCCAGGTGTGGTCGCCGCGAAATTACGATCATCAGTTGCATGGTCCGACGCCACTCTATATGGCGCTGGCGAAAAGCTATAACCTGCCGACCGTCGCACTGGGCCTGAAGGTCGGCATCAATCCGGTGCGCAAGACCTTCGCTGCCGCCGGTTTCGATAACGTGCCGGAAGTGCCGTCGATTTTCCTCGGCGCGATCGGTATGTCGCCGCTCGATGTCGCGCAGATTTATTCGACCATCGCCGCGGGCGGCTATCAGACGCCGCTGCTGGCGATCCGCGAAGTGTTGACCAGCAGCGGCCAGCCGCTGAGCCGCTACAGCTTCAAAGTGAAGCAAGCCCTGCCGGAAGGACCGGTCTATCTGACCACCTGGGCAATGCAGCGCGTGATCGAGCTTGGCACCGCGCGCTGGGCCGCCAGCGTGTTGCCTGCCGGGCAGTCGTTCGCCGGCAAGACCGG
>JAQGNU010000012.1 GCA_028291645.1 Nevskia sp. | reverse complement strand
GCGTGCGCCAGCAGCGAACAAGCGTTGCCGATGTCGTAGCTTGCCGCGTTCAGCAACCCTTCCAACTCGGCCAATTGGGCCGCCTGGCGCGCATCGGCATCGTGCCATCCGGCGATGGCGCTGAACTCCTGGCGCGCCGCGCCCACCTGACCGCGTTCGAGCGCGCACGCCATTAGCACGGCGCCGATGCGGAACTGTTCGGCGCTGCCGCGCCAGGACACCCGGGAAAATTCTGCCGACGCGGCCCGCGCCGCGTTTTCGGCGTGCCGCACTTCCCCTGCATCGAGCAACAGTTCCGCGCTGTGCAAGACGAATTCCGGTGGCGGCGCTTTGCTGCGCAGCAAAGTCCTGCGCAAAGTTCTGACCGCTTCGGCAACGTTGCCACAGCGCATAAGTTCCCGGCTAAATTCGGACATCAGTTCCCACAGCGGCCGACCGTTCTCGTCGGCCAGTGAGAGCGCGGCGCGGTAGGCCGACCCGGTGGCGGCATCTCTCAGCCCGGCCAGCGACCTCGCTGTGAGCAAGTGGTAAGCGTATTGCTCCGAATCGGGCAGCGTTCCGAGCAGGTCGACGCCGATGCTGCGGCCTTGTGCCAATGCCGTGTCGTAGTCATGGTCCGTGACGCTGAGGGCCATTTCGATCAAGGCGATGGTCGGGGCCTGCGCGGGTGCACCGAAGCGGCGCACCGAGTCGAGCAGCTTGCGTACCACGTGCGGCTGCTGGACTGGCGGACACATCCCCCACCCCAGTCCGACTTCCGCGCGCGCCAGCTCGAAATGCACCCATGGTACAAAGCTCGGCGCCAGCAGCGCCGTGCCGTCGGCATTGCAGGGGATGGCGTCCGGTGTCGGCAGCAGGGTGGCGGCGGCCTCGAGAAGCGCGATACGCGCCTTGGGATCGCTGGCCTGCGGCTTCAACAGGCAACGGTGAAACCAGTTTTCCAAGTCGGCGCGGCCGAGTTGCAAGCGATGGTAGAACACTTCGGCCTGGCATGCCCCCCAAGCGACCCCGTAGGCCTGCTCGTTTCGCGCGCGCTGCTTGAACCAGCGCGCCGATTCCTCGTGCAATTCCCGGTAGATCGATTCGCATTGCAACAATTCGCGCATGGGATGGATTACTTCCGGCTGGAACCGCACTTCGCTTTCGTTTGCCTGCAGCCACCCGATCGAATCGGCGTAACTGCGCAGCGCCGACCACAGCGCCCCCATCTGGATGCTGCCTTTGCGGGGAAACTCCTCCGAATAGGCCAACACCGCATCCTTGTAGTCGCCGCGCCGGTCGGTTTCGCGTCGCAGGTGCGGCTGCATGACTTGCTCGAGAAAGTCGGGCGTCAGCCTGCGCGGCACCACGCCATACCGGATCACCCAGCGCACCGCCCACTGCGCTTCCGGAATGCGCTTGATGACGCGTTCGATCAGATAGGCGTATTCGGGGCGCAAGACGGTGATCGCGGCAACATCGCAGATCTCCTCAGACGCCACCAGGTCGGCAATCAACGACAGGATGAACGGATTGCCTTGCGCCTTATCGGCAATTGCGTCGACCAACTGTGGATCGACTTTGCGCACGTTGCGCAGGTAGCCGCGCGCCTCGGTCATCGTGAACAGCGTCAGTTCGATCGAGGCCGGATCGTCGCTGGTCAGATATCCGCGCTCGGCCAGGTCGTAGCGTCCGCACAGGACCAGCTTGAGCTGGCCACGCTCAGCAAGGATTTCGTGCATGCTTCGAAACATGGCGATGACCGCCTGCAATGTGCCGGGAAAGTGCAGCACCGGCTCTTCCAGCGTGTCGAGCAGGATTACGGCCTGCTCCGTGCTCAGTTTCAGCGCGAAATCCTGGATCGCCGACGCGACCCACGGGTTCACCCCCAGATCGCTTTCCAATCCCTCGACATCGATCCCAGCGGGTACCTTCCCCGGTGGTAATAAGATGGCGGCGTAGTCCGCATAGCGCGACAGGAATTCGCTGAAAGGCGCGCCGGCAATCTGACGGTTTAACTGCTCAGCGAGGGTCAGCAAGACCAGCCAAGGAAATTTCGCCAGCTTTGCAGTGTTGAGCTGGTCGAAATCCGCCTTGGCTACGGCGATCCGGTCCGGCAGGCAGCGACGCGCCACCAGCCAGCGCTGGAACATGGTTTTGCCGCGTCCTCCCGGGCCATGCACAGGGAACAGCCACTGATCGGGGATGTCCAGGAACGCATCGAGGCGCAGCTCGAGTTCGGCGCGTTTCAGGTAGTTAGCGGACTTGGTGTAGTCCTCCATGAAGCGGCCGCGCGCTGCGACATACGGGCCGAGTTGTTCGGCCCGTTCGCGCTGTTCCGGCGTCAACAGTTTCAGTTCGGCAGCCGCACCGCCGCAACTGAAGGTATCGAGGTTGCGCAACACCTGGATCAAGGCGTGGCACTCCGCCAGGTCGAACGCGCGGTCGGCTTCGTCGAAGCGCCGTTGGAACTCTTCAAGCCCTTGCGCCGGACTAGCCACCAGTTGAAACCGCAGCCGCTGGAACGTGTCGGTGCAGGCGTCCGGATGCGCTTCGACATACCTGTGCACCGTTGAGAAAAAGCTAGCCAGGGCTTTGCGCCCGCGCGAGGTGGCGGTCCAAGCGCGCAGTTGCTCTAGCGCGACATGGTCGGCAAGCCGGTAACTGCCGTTGTCCGGGCCGGCACGCTCGACACCGGACGTAGCGATGAACGCATCGAACCGGACGTCCGCCGCTGCGGGACCAATGACGGCATCGAAAAGCTCTTTGTTAAACAGGCCAATTGCGGCGGCAGGGCGCATCAATGCGGCAGGCGCTGCTCGATCGGGTACCAGCTTCTCAATCGCCTCGTCGAACGAACTACCAGAATGAATCAGTTTTTCGAGGGCCGCAATGCGATCGTCCGGCGATGGGATGGCGCTCATGTCAGACGTACCGGCTCAAGCGGAATGTTGAAGAATTTGGTAACCTGCACCAGCTTTTCCTCCATCGACGAGATTGGACTGGACGTCGGCAAGTTGTCCGCCATCAGTTTCAGCATCGGATCGAGCATGGACAAACCGGCCGGTTCGCTAAAAATCGTCGAGCGATAGTTGGCGTACTCGCGGAACCGGGCGACGAACTCGGCACTGCTAAGGCCTTGCAGCTGAATCTGGTTTCTTTGGACATTGAACTCCGGCTGATTTTTGAGTTGCTCCTCCACCCGATAGTGGATCCAGTCTTCCTTGCTCAGTGCCAGCACGAAATGGACGTTCGGCAGCTCACCGCTTGCCACCGGGATCAACAAATGCTCCCATAGCGCCCAGAAACCACCGGGATCCATTTTCTGTTGCAACTGATCGAATACGATGGTCACGGGCCGGTTCGTCGAGACCTGGCACAAGGCCTGGCGAAAAGGCGCGAACAGGGCGATATCGTTGGAGCTGCGCAGTGCCTGCGCGAGCGCTTGCGGCAACGCAGGCAACGGGTCGGTCAACGGAGAAGCGGTGGGTGAACCCGCGTTCCAGATCAGATCGAGCGCCTTCACACAGCTAACGCCGCCCGATTCGTCCTCTAATTTCACATAGCGCACCTGATGGCCATGACGTAGTCCGAGGTCAAGCAGCCATGCGCTCAGCAGCGATTTTCCATTCCCGGGGTCGCCGTGCAGGACGACAAATCGGCGCAGCGGATCTTCCTCGCGAACTGGCCAGAATCCACCGCACAGCCGCCGTCGCGGCTCGACCTGATTCACGAACGTCCGTAAGCTTGGCAGCAGCTTGCACTGGCCGGCGCGGGCGGCATAGTTGGCAGGCAGGGGCTTGAATGACGGCAGTGCGGCAGCGGGTGCGCAGCGCATGGTCAGCCTGGCGAAGGCGGCCTGGCGATATTCGCCCGCGCCGGCAATGATGCCGCGGGCGCGCGACAGCGCCTCATTGATCGGCAAGCTGTCTGCCAGCCATTTGTAAAATTCGCCTGCGAGGGCGCCTGCGGCACTGCCGCGGATATCGCCCTGCATCGCAACTACCGCCTGCGCGCAGGGCAGAAAGGTATCGGCCAGCGAGCTGTTGATGCCGGGCGCAGCGGCCGTACGACAGGCGTTGAGGAACACCATTCTGGGCTCCCACGCCAGGTTGAAATTGCCGACATCGCCGGCGATTTCTTCCGCCGACCAGCGCCATCCGGTAAACGTCAATTCGGACGGGGTGG
>JAQGNU010000228.1 GCA_028291645.1 Nevskia sp. | reverse complement strand
TAGTGGTGGCTGGTCGGCCTGACAATATCGATCGTCTGCGCCGCGTCGGCCTGATTGACCCGATCTGCCATATCGGTGACGCGCGAGTATTCGATCTGCACCTTGCGGCCGACGACGCGTTCGAGGTCGGGCTGCAGATAGGCCAGATTTTTCAAGTCGTCGCTGGCCAGGATCACCACGGCATCGTCGCGCCGCGCCTGATTCTCGTCGGTGGCGGGCGCTGGCTTCGAGCGGTCGCAGCCGCCTGTCAGCAGGCCGAACACCAGCGGTAGCGGTAGCAGCACCGCGCAGCGGCGCCATGCCGGGCGACGCGCGGCGCAGGACGACTGAACCAGGGGAACGAATAGCGAACGGAACACAGTCACGCGAGCAGATACCGCCACCAATCGGGCGACGCGGATGGTACCGGAAGCCCCGTGCGACCGTTATACCGCAACGAACTATGTTTGCAAGATGCCGGCGGAACCCGTCGGCGACCCGAACCTTGCCGAGCGCTCCGCGGCTGCGTGCTGCCGCTTTCGAACGCTGCTCAAGCGGCGGCGTAGACCGCGTCGCCCGCGGCGATCGGGTCGCCGGTGCGTGCGTAGGCTTCGAGCCAGCGGCCGTTGGTTTCCATCTGGCCGTGCTGCCAGGGATGGAAACCGGGTTTGAAGTAGGCCAGGTAGTGACCCATCACCGGCGCGTACAGGCCGCCCGGCTTGTACAGCCACCACAAACCGCGCAGCCAGATGCCGGCGCGCTGGCGGCCGCTGAAGCCATCGACCTTGAACATGCGCCGCATGATCATGAACACGTGCAGCGGAAAACTCATCGACACCTGCAGCATCGCCAGTACGCGCGTGAAATAACCGACCTTGGCGATACGCTGCATGACGTCAAACGCGACCGCCTTGTGCTCGATTTCTTCCACCGCATGCCAGGCGTACATCGCGCGCACACGCGGATCGGCCGTCTGCAGCTGCGGATCTTCGAAGAAGCCGTGCGCCATGATCGCAGTCAGATGCTCCGCGGCCGCGGTCTGCGCCAGCGTGTACTTGCGCGAGAAGCGCCCGCGGAAGAAGCCGAACATGATCGCTTTCTGTTTTTCCAGAATCAGGTCGACGCGCACGCCTTGCTGCTGCAGCCGATCGTTGAAACGCGTATGCACCATGCCGTGCTGGCCTTCCTGGCGGGTAAAGTCCGCGACCTGCTGGGCCAGCACCGGGTCGGTGATGTGATCCCGGAAATCGCGCACGCAGGCGATGAAGAATTTCTCGCCTTCCGGAAACAAGGTCGACATCGCGTCGAAGAAACGACTCTTGAACGGATCGCCGTCGAACCAGAAGCGCGGGATGTCGCCGTCCAGGCCGAAATCCAGATTCTGGCGCGGCACGATCGGGTAGCGCATCGCTTGGTTGTCGGTCATCGCCTGCTCCTCGCCACAAAGGCTGAGCCTTAATGTAGTGATGCGCGCAGGCAGCGACTATGACCGCTGGCGACGCCAAGGGAACTATTCGCGACAGAAGTGTCATCCCTATACAAGACGGCAGCGTCCTGGCGCCGACTATTCACACAAGCGGTTATTTCTTTTTACGAAAGCTGCTGGGCGACTGGCCGGACCAGCGCGTGAATGCGCGTGTGAAGCTGCGGCGGTCGGAGAAGCCGAGGCGCTCGCTGATGCTTTCTAGATCCAGGCTGCCTTGTTGCAGCCATTCGCCAGCGAGCCGGAAGCGTGCTTGGCTCTGCACGTCGGCGTAGTTCTGGCCGACGTCCTGCAGCCGTCGTTGCAGTGCGCGCGGATGCAGGCCCAGCACTGCCGCCATGCCTTCCAGACCTTGCCCGAACAGCGTCGGATCGGCACTGAACGCGCGCTCGATATTGGCGACGACACCGGCCTTTTTCAGCAACCGCGTCAGCCGTCGCTCGACCAGCGCTTCGGATTGTTGATGCAGTGCCGGGAAGGCACCGCCGAGCGGACGATCGAGCAAGGCCGGATCGAACACCAGCGCATGCTCGGGCTGGTCGAACGCCACCGGCGTGCCGAAAAATTTATAGTAGCGCGCCGCATACTGCGGTTCCGGATACGCCAGATACAAGCGCTCGAAATTGGCGTCGGTGCTCAGCAGGGAGCGACCGAACTTGAGAATGGCGGCGAAGGTGCTCTCGAGAAAGTAAGGGCTCGGCGGCTTCGGCGCGCCGATCAACTCGATCAGCAGCCAGGCTTTGCCGGCGCGTTCCTCGAGCTGCACGCTGAGCGTCGGATTGATCAAATCGCGCACCCAGGCGAACACGCGAAACGCTTCGCGCAGCGTCGAACTGGTGTTCAGAAAAGTAGTGATCTCGGGCAGATAGTCGAACGCAAACGTCTCACCGAGCACGAACGGAAAATGCTGGGCGCCGGCACGCGCAACGCAGGCTTCCATCGCACGCATCAGCTGCGACGGGCGCACAGTGGATTGATCCAGCTGCAGCAAATCCATTTCGATGCCGGCTTCACGGAACACCGGCTCGATATTGAAGCCGCACTGCGTCGCCGCGTTCGCCCAGTTCGGCAGCGTGAAAAAAGGAATCGGCTCGTCGTGTAGCGGCATAGTGCGAGTCTGCCGCAAACGCCTTGGCGCGCGTTAGCGCTTAGGGAACCTCTGAAGAAGCGTCGCGAGCGAAGGCAGGTCGCGCGAACCCGGAGCGGAGGAGCCGCAGCATACAAGGAAGTATGTGAGGATTCCCCCATCCATTGAATGGGCCGGATTCGCGCGAGATGCCGAGCGCAGCAGCTTATTCAGAGGTTCCTTAGCCGTATTTGCGTTCCAGCGCAGCAACTTCGGCGACATAGTCCTGCATCGCCGCATCCTTCGACGTGCCGGCGAGTTTGGCCCAGGCGTCGTACTTGAAGCGGCCGACCGGATCGAGCAAGCCGGGCCGCTTGCCGCTGACATCGCCATCGGTCGCCTGCCGGTAGAGTGCGTACATTCGCAGCTTGATTTCGTTGGACGGCTTGATCGGTCCGTCCGCCGGCGCCGTGCGCACTTTCTCGACGGCGGCTTCGAACTTATTCTGGATGTTGGACTTGGCCATGCAGGGGCTCTATGGAGTGTGGAAGTCGCACGCCGACAGCGCGGCGCAGGAACACATTTAAGCTAAAAGTTTTGCCGGCGTTCGACAAGCCGTCGGCAGCCTACATCGGGCCCGGTGCCGTCGGCACGCGCAGGAAGTGCTCGCGGTAATAGCGCAGCTCGGCGATCGAATCGCGGATATCGTCGAGCGCCAGGTGTTTCGATTCCTTGTTGAAACCACGTGCCACCATCGGCGCCCAGCGATGGCACAGCTCCTTCAAGGTGCTGACATCGAGGTTGCGGTAGTGAAAATAGCGTTCCAGTTCGGGCATGTGGCGCGCGAGGAAGCGGCGGTCCTGGCAGATCGAGTTGCCACACATCGGCGAGCGCCCCGGCTGTGACCACTTGGCCAGGAAGGCGAGCATCTGGGTCGTCGCCGCCGCTTCGTCGACACCACTTTCGCGCACGCGGCGGATAAGACCGGAGCGACCATGCTGGGTGGTGTTCCATTCGTCCATCGCCTCCAGTTCGGCATCGGACTGATGGAGCGCGATCGCGGGGCTTTCGGCGATCACGTTGAGGTGCGCATCGGTGACGATGGTGGCAATTTCGATCAGGCGATGACGTTCCGGCACCAAGCCGGTCATCTCACAGTCGATCCAGATCAGATTGGTTGGATGTGGGTTCATGGATGCAAGGTTAGCAGCCTTGGGCATGCTAACCTCGGCGGAAATTGAAATGCCGACTTCGGATCGGCGCCGGAGGATGGAATGCCGCGCGACGGCAGTGTGTTGAACACCATCGGCAATACGCCGCTGGTTGAATTGCGCAACTTGGACAGCGGTCATTGCCGTCTGTTCGTCAAGCTGGAAAATCAGAACCCGACCGGTTCGATCAAGGATCGCATCGGCCTGTCGATGATCGAGGCGGCCGAGCGCGACGGCCACATCAAGCCCGGCGGCACCTTGATCGAGGCCACCGCCGGCAACACCGGTCTCGGCCTCGCGCTGGTCGCCGCGCAGAAAGGCTACAAGCTGATCCTGGTGATTCCCGACAAGATGGCGCAGGAGAAAATCCTGCACCTGCGCGCACTCGGCGCCGAAACGCGGCTGACGCGCAGCGACGTCGGCAAAGGGCATCCGGAGTATTACCAGGACATCGCGCAGCGCCTCGCCAGCGAGATTCCGAATAGCTTTTACGTCAACCAGTTCGCCAACCCGGCCAACCCGCTGGCGCACGAAACCACGACCGGTCCTGAAATCTGGGCGCAGATGCAGCAACAGGTCGATGCGGTGGTCTGCGGCGTCGGCAGCGGCGGCACCCTGACCGGCTTGTCGCGCTACTTCGCGCGCGTCGCGCCGGACACCGAGATGGTGCTGGCCGATCCGCTCGGCTCGGTGCTGGTCGATGTCGTGCACACCGGCAAGATCCAGAAGGAAGCCGGCTCGTGGCTGGTCGAAGGCATCGGCGAAGATTTCATTCCGCCGAACTGCGATCTGGCGCGCGTGCGCCACGCCTACGAAATCAGCGATGCCGAGAGTTTCCTGACCGCGCGCGAAGTGCTGGCCAAGGAAGGCTTCCTCGGCGGCTCGTCGACCGGCACGCTGATCGCGGCGGCATTGCGCTATTGCCGCGAGCAGACCACGCCGAAACGCGTCGTCACCTTCGTCTGCGACAGCGGCAACAAATATCTGACCAAGATGTACAACGACTTCTGGATGTTCGAACAGGGCCTGCTACCAAGATCGAAGCATGGCAGCCTGGTCGACCTGATCGTGCGGCGCTACCAGGAAGGCAGCGCGGTAACGCTGGCGCCGGGCGACAATCTGCTGCTCGCCTATCGCCGCATGAAGCTGTTCGACGTGTCGCAGATTCCGGTGATGGTCGGCGAACGCGTGGTCGGCATTCTCGACGAATCCGATCTGCTGCTGCACGTCTACAGCGCGCCGGAACGCTTCAAGGACCCGGTCGAAACCGCGATGGTCACCAATGTCGACATCATCGCAGCCGATGCACCGATTGCCGATCTGCTGCCGATCTTTCAGCGCGACCACGTTGCCATCGTCGCCGAAGGCGGCGCCGACGGCCGCTTCGTCGGACTGATCACCAAGATCGACCTGCTGAATTATCTGCGCCAGCAATTGGTCTAGCACGGCGATCGATCTGCACCTGTAAGGCCGACGGCCGGTATGATCGTTTCCATCCAGTAAAGCAGCCACAACGATTCTTATGAGCACCCCCGTACAGCCGCCATCGCAGCGCTTCGCCACCCGCGCAATCCATGCCGGCCAATCGCCCGACCCGACCACCGGTGCGGTGATGCAGCCGATCTACGCGACCTCGACCTACGCGCAAGCCTCGCCGGGCGTGCACAAGGGCTACGAGTACTCGCGCACGCAGAATCCAACGCGTTTCGCTTACGAGCGTTGCGTGGCCGATCTCGAAAGCGGCACGCGCGGCTTCGCGTTCGCCTCCGGCCTCGCCGCGACCGCAACACTGCTCGACACGCTGCAACCCGGCGCACACGTCATCGCCAGCGACGATCTGTACGGCGGCAGCTATCGGCTGTTCGCACGCGTGCGCGAGAAATCCGCCGGTCTGAAGTTCAGCTACGTCGACATGCGCGACGCCAAAAACATCGAGGCCGCGATCCGTCCCGAGACGCGCCTGATCTGGGTCGAGACGCCGACCAATCCAATGTTGAAGCTGGCCGATCTGTCGGCGATCGCCGCGATCGCGCGCAAGCATCGCGTGCTTGCCGCGGCCGACAACACCTTCGCCAGTCCGTATCTGCAGCGTCCGCTGGAACAGGGCTTCGATCTGGTGATGCATTCGGCGACCAAGTACATCAACGGCCATTCCGATGTGGTCAACGGCCTGCTGATCGTCGGCGACAATGCCGAGCTGTCGGAGCAGCTGGTGTTCCTGCAGAATGCGGTCGGCGCGGTGGCGGGTCCGTTCGATTCGTTCCTGGCGCTGCGCGGCGTGAAGACGCTGGCGCTGCGCATGCAGCGTCACTGCGAAAACGCGCTGGCGCTGGCGAGCTGGCTGGAAGCGCATCCGCGCGTCGAGCGCGTGCACTACCCGGGGCTGGCCTCGCACCCGCAACATGCGCTCGCACGCAGACAGATGCGTGCGCCCGGCGCGAACGGCACGCCAGCGTTCGGCGGCATGATCTCGATCGAACTGAAGGGCGGCCTCGACGCTGCGCGCCGCTTTCTCGAGCGCTGCCAGATCTTCGCGCTGGCCGAATCGCTCGGCGGCGTCGAAAGCCTGATCGAGCACCCGGCGATCATGACGCATGCCAGCGTGCCCGCGGCAACGCGCGCCGCACTCGGCATTTCCGATTCGCTGTGTCGCTTGTCGGTCGGCGTGGAAGACGTCGAAGATTTGCAGCAGGATCTTGCTCAGGCGCTCGCGGCCTGAGCGCCGCAGGCCCATCACTCGTTATCAAGGAAGACAGAATGACCACGACGAACGCACTCAGCGCGAAGCGCTGCATCCCGTGCGAAGGCGGCACCAAGCCACTTGCCGCGCCTGCAGCACTGGCGCTGCAAAAACAGCTCGACCCGCGCTGGCGGCTGGCCGATGAAGGCCGCAAGCTCGAAGCCGATTTCGAGTTCAAGAACTATTTCCGCACGCTGGCCTTCGTCAATGCCGCGGCGTATATCGCGATCAGTGAAGATCATCACCCCGAAATCACGTTCGGCTACAAGACCGCCAAATTCGAATTCTCGACGCATGCGATCGGCGGATTGTCGGAGAACGATTTCATCTGCGCGGCGAAGCTCGATGCGCTGCTGAATTAGCGCACTGCGCAAACGTGCAGTCGGGCAAACCGAACTCGCGCAGCTGCTGGTTCCGGCGCTTGGTGCACGCATGAATCCTGGGTCTAGGCATTGGGCAGTTGCCTGCATGCTGCTTGCGCTGTCGCTGCCGACCGGCAAGCTCTGCGCACAAGGCGGACCGCCGATGGTCACCGACGATCCGGATACTCCGGGCGACAATCACTGGGAGATTAACCTCGCGGCCGAAGCGCAGCGCACGCGCGGCGTCTGGAATTACGATCTGCCGGACGCCGACATCAACTACGGTCTCGGCGAACATCTCCAGTTGAAGATCGACACGCCCTGGGCGCTGCAAGCAAACGATGGCGCAGGTGTCCATAGCGGGCTCGGCACCACCGAGCTCGGCGTCAAGTGGCGCTTCGTCGACCGCGAGCAAGCCGGGTTTTCAGCATCGATCTATCCGCAGCTCAGCATCAACCTGATGCAGTCCTCGCCGCGACGCGGACTGACCGAACCGGGCAAATCCTGGTTCTTGCCGCTGGAAATTTCGACCGAATTCGACGGCTTCGGATTGGCGGCCGAAGCCGGCCGCGATATCAGCGCGCACGGCGGCGATCAATGGATCGGCGGCGGCGTGCTGGCGCACGCCTGCCCGGCCGGCATCGAATGCCTGCTGGAAGTGCACCAGCGCTGGTCGCGCAGCGATCCGCAGACGCTGCTGAGCCTCGGCATGCGGCGCGAGCTGAGCAAGACCTTTGTGTTGCTGGCCGCGTTCGCGCGCGAAGTCGGGCCGCAGACCGACGATCGGCTCAACTTCAGTGCTTATCTGGGCGTGCAGATTCTGCGTTGATCGCAGCACAGCGAAATCGGCCGCGCTGCAGCGTGTGCGCGAAGCAGACGGCGAACGACTTTGTCAGACCAAGCGGCGCCCGCTCAGCGCATGCGTCAGCGTGCCGCCATCGACGTATTCGAGTTCGCCGCCCATCGGCACGCCGTGCGCGATGCGGCTGACCTTCACACCGGCCGCTTTCGACATCTCGGCGAGATAGTAGGCCGTCGCTTCGCCTTCGACGGTCGGATTGGTGGCGATGATGACTTCCTTGATCCAGCCCTCGGCGAGTTGCCGCTGCAGCGACGGCAGACCGAGTTCATCCGGTCCGACGCCGTCGAGCGGCGACAGCCGGCCGAGCAGCACGAAATAGCGTCCGCGGAAACCAGCGCCGGTTTCGATCGCCAGCAGATCGGCCGGCCCTTCGACCACGCACAGCTGGCCGCTGACCGCACGCGATGGCGTGCAGTATTGGCAGCGTGCCTCCTCGCAATACATGCGGCAGGTCGAGCAGCGCTGGATGCCGTCGAGTGCGCCGATCAGCGACTCGGCGATCTGGCGTGCGCCGTCGCGATTGCGTTCCAGCAAATGGAAGGCCATGCGCTGTGCCGACTTCGGCCCGACGCCGGGCAATTGGCGCAGGGCTTCGATCAGCTGATTCAGGCGCGGGCTGTAGCGACTACCGAACGTCGGCATATCGACGTCGGTTCAGAACCCGAGACCCGGCGGCAGATTGAGGCCGCCGGTGGCCTTGGCCATTTTTTCCGCGCTGTAGCGATCGAGCTTCTGCGCGGCATCGTTGATCGCCGCGGCGATCAGGTCTTCGAGAAATTCCTTGCCTTCGGCGAGCGCATCGGTCGCGATCTCGACGCGACGCGCCTCGTGCTTGCCGTTGAGCGTGACCTTGACCAGACCGGCACCGGATTCGCCGGTGATTTCGGTCTGCGCCAGTTCCGTCTGCAGCTTCTTCATCGCTTCCTGCGCGGCCTGGGCCTGACGCATCAATTGTCCGAGTGGACCTTTCATCGTGAGTCTCCTGAATTCGTCAAAGGGCCAGCGCTCAATCGAGCGGCTGCACCGAGCCCGGGCGGATGGTCGCGCCGAAGGCTTCCTGCATCGCGCGCACGGCGGGATCGCTCGCAATCGCACGTTCGGCTGCGCGCTGACGCTCGATTGCGCGCAGCTCTTCGCGCGCCGCCGGACTCAAGTTGCCGTCGTCGCCGCCGATTTCAATCACCAGCTGTACGGTCTGGCCGGACAGCGCGCCGAGCGAGGTTTCCAGCGCGGCGCGGCGTTCGTCGTTGAGCAGATGGCGCGCGCGCGTATCGAGGGCCAGGCGGATCACGCCATCGGCTTCGCCGATGCAGGCGCAGTGCCGCGCCAGCTGGCGGCTCATGCCGTCGAGACCGAGCGCTTCGATGCGTTGCGCCCAGGGGTCCGCAGCGCTGCTGCTGGAATTCGCATTTTGATTGGACGCATTGCGTACCACGGGCGTTGGTACTTTCGCGGCCGGCAACGCGGGCAAGGGCTTGGCCGCAACAATCGGCGCAGTGAGGCTTTGCGCGCGCGGCGCAGCGCTTGCGGCGGCGGCAGCGGTCGTCGAAGCGGCCTGCGCCGGTGGTGCGGCCTTCGGCGGCACGGCACTGCCCGCGCCGGAAGCGGCCGGTGCCGCGTTATCCGATTCCGGCCGGAACGCGAACATGCGCAGCACCGTCATTTCGAAACCGAGTCGCGGATCCGGTGCGAACGGCAGATCGCGCCGGCCGAGTACGGCAATCTGATACGCCAGCTGCACGTCTTCGGCCGACATCGTCTGCGCAAACGTCGGCAGCTGCGCATCGTCGTCGGCATCCAGCGCCTGCGGCAACACTTGCAGCACCGCAATGCGCTGCAACAGTCCGGCCAGCGCGCTCAGCAGCGCAGCGTAATCGGGGCCGGACTCATCGAGTTTGCGCAAGCCCGCCAGCAGCAGGGCACCATCGCCGCGCGCGAGTGCGTCGATGATTTCCATCAGCGTGCGGCGACCGACCGTGCCGAGCATGTCTTCGACCAGCGTGCGCGTCAGCTCAGCGCCACCGGCGAAGGCGATCGCCTGATCCAGCAGAGAAAGACCATCGCGCATCGAACCATCGGCGGCACGCGCGATCTCGGCCAGCGCACCGGGTTCGAACTTGACCTGCTCCTGCCCCAGCACTTCGGCGAAGGTTTCGCGCAGCAGGCTCTGCGACAGCCGCTTCAGATTGAACTGCAGGCAGCGCGACAGCACTGTCGGCAGCAGCTTCTGCGGATCGGTCGTCGCGAGAATGAATTTGACGTGCGGCGGCGGCTCTTCCAGCGTCTTCAGCAGCGCATTGAACGCCGGCTTCGACAGCATGTGGACTTCGTCGATCAGATAAACCTTGTAGCGGCCGCGCGCCGGCGAATACTGCGCGTTGTCGATCAGCTCGCGCACATTGTCGACGCCGGTATTGCTGGCGGCATCGATTTCGAGCAGATCGACGAAGCGGCCTTCGCCGAGTTCGCGGCAGGCGCTGCATTCGCCGCAGGGTTTCGAGCTGACGCCGGTTTCGCAGTTGAGGCCCTTGGCGATCAGGCGCGCCAGCGTGGTCTTGCCGACACCGCGGGTGCCGGTCAGCAGGATCGCCGGATGCAACTGGTCACGGTCCAGTGCGTGGCTCAGCGCACGCACCACATGAGCCTGGCCGCGCACGTCTTCAAAGCGGCGCGGCCGCCACTTGCGGGCAAGTGCCAGGTAACTCATCGAATCTCGGGGCAGGACGTCACCCCGGCATTTTCGCGGATGCCGCCCGCGCGCGCCAGTCGCCCGCGCCGGATCGCCGCGCTACGGCCGCCGCACGTTAGAATCGCGCGTTGCGATCCCCCTTTATCGACTGGAGTGCAGAGTGGCGAACCGAAAATCCGCGCTGATCACCGGCGGCGCCGGCTTCATAGGCAGTCATCTGGTCGATGGCCTGCTGGCCGACGGCTGGCAGGTCTGCGTGATCGACAATTTCGACCCCTACTATGCGGAAAGCGTCAAGCGCCGCCATATCGCACCCCATCTGCAGCACGCGCACTACCGGCTGTTGGAAGTCGATATACGCGACGCCGCCGCGGTCAATGCCGTTCAAGGCGAGTTCGACGTCATCGTGCATCTTGCCGCCAAAGCCGGCGTGCGCAACTCGCTGATCGATCCGCTCGGCTATCAGATGAGCAACGTCATCGGCCTGCAGAACCTGCTGACATTCGCGCATACGCGCAAGATCAAACAGTTCGTGTTCGGTTCCAGCAGCAGCGTCTACGGCGACTGCCCGCGGCTGCCGTGGAGCGAATCCGATCTCGACTTGCTACCGTTGAATCCGTACGCGTCGACCAAGCTCGCCGGCGAACATCTCGGCTACGTCTACAGCCGCACCTTCGGTCTGCGCTTCGTCGGCTTGCGTTTCTTCACCGTGTTCGGCGAACGTCAGCGGCCCGATCTGGCGATCCACAAATTCGCGCGGCTGATGCTGGCCGGCAAGAAGATTCCGGTCTACGGCGACGGCAGCTCCGAACGCGATTTCACCTATTGGGGCGACATCGTCGCCGGCATTCGCGCATCGATGGAATACAGCGCCAGCAACTACGAAACCTTCAATCTCGGCAACCACCGCACCATCAGCCTGCTCGATACGATCCACAAACTCGAAGACGTGCTCGGCGTCAAAGCGCAGATCGACTGGCAGGATTGGCAGCCGGGCGAAATGCGCCGCACCTGGGCCAACATCGATAAAGCCCAGCGTCTGCTCGGCTTCTCGCCGGCAACCGATTTCGATACCGGACTGAGCCGCTTCGCAACTTGGATCAAACAGCAGCTACAGATCGAGGCCAGCACGGCGGCATGAGCCGCGGCTGAATCTCGAATGAGCCCGGGACGCACCCTTGCGACACTGCTCAATCTGGCAGTCGTCGCGTTCTTCGCCTGGGCCGTGCAGCACTACTGGGGCTGGGCACGTCTGCTCGCGCCGTGGCAGCAGATGCCGCTGGCAACGCTGCTGCTGGCGCTGTGCGGCATGCTCGGCAGCTATGCGATCCGCGCGCTGCGCATCTACATTGCCGAAGCCGAGATTCCGCGCGGCGCCTACTGGCAATGCCTGCGTTTGATCCTGCTGAACAACAGCCTCAACCTGTTGCTGCCGGCGCGTTCCGGCGAAGCCAGCTTTCCGATTCTGCTGAAGCGCTGGTTCGGCATCGACCTCGCCCGCGGCACCGGCACCTTGCTGTGGCTGCGACTGCTCGATCTGCATGTGCTCGCCAGCGTCGGTGCGGCCTGCGCGGCTGCCGGTTGGCAATTGCAGGCACACGGCGTGTCGCGCCTGATATGGCTAGTCGCCGCGCTGGCAGCAGCGGCGCCGCTGCTGCTGTTCGCGCTGCATGGCCGACTCAGCCGCGCACTCGCCGGTCGCGGCGGCAAGCTGGTCACGCTGGCACAGCGCGGGCTCAGCGGCATTCCCGCACACGCAGGCGGCGTGCTGCGCGATCTGCTGCTGACCTGGTCGAGTTGGGCGGTGAAGCTGAGCGCACTCGGCTGGGTGCTGTCGCAGCTGGCGCAGCTGCCGCCGCTGGTGGGCGTGCTCGGCGCGATCGGCGGCGACCTGTCGACGGTGCTGCCGGTGCATGCACCGGGCGGTTTCGGCACCTATGAAGCCGGCGTGATCGCGGTACTCGCACCGGCCACAGCGCCGTCTGGCGCGCTGCTCGCCGCTGCGGTGAATCTGCATCTATTGCTGCTGACGACCGCGCTGCTGGCCGGTGCCGCGGCCTGGCTCACCGGCCTCGGCCGCCGCAGTCCGACGCCGCAACCCCGATGTTAAACTGCGACCCATTCGAACCACCGGCTCCGCTGTGACGACTCCACCGCTTGCGACCGCGCCTTCGCTGTCGATCGTCATCCCGATGTACCGCGAGCAAGACAACGTCGTGCCGATGCTGGCGCGCGTGCACGAAGCGCTGGCCACTTATGGCGGCCCCTGGGAGCTGATCTGCGTCGACGACGGCAGCCCGGACGACACCGGCCGCCGGCTGCTGGCCGAAGGCGCCAAGTACGGCCCGCATGTGCGCGTGATCCGCTTCGCGCGCAATCATGGCCAGACCATGGCGATGCAGACCGGCATCGATGCCGCGCGCGGCGAGATCATCGCCACGCTCGACGGCGATCTGCAAAACGACCCGGGCGATATTCCGCGCATGGTCGCGGAACTTGACGCGCGCGATCTCGATCTGCTCGCCGGCTATCGCGCCAATCGCAAGGACGCCTGGCTGTCGCGCAAGCTGCCGTCGAAGTTGGCCAACTGGCTGATCGGCAAAGTCACCGGCGTCACCATCCGCGACTACGGCTGCAGTTTGAAAATCTCACGCGCGCGCGTGATCAAGGAAGTGCGCCTGTTCGGCGAAATGCACCGCTTCATTCCGGTGTGGGCGGCAATGGTGACGAGCCCTGCGCGCATCGGCGAAACGCCGGTCAACCACAGCGCGCGCCAGTTCGGCGAAAGCAAATACGGCATCTCGCGCACTTTTCGCGTGATCCTCGATCTGCTGACGGTGTTCTTCTTCCTGCATTACCGTCGCCGGCCGGGGCATTTCTTCGGCAGCATCGGCCTGTTCCTCGGTGCGATCGGCACCGTTGCGATGACGTACCTGACGATCGTGAAATTCGTGCTGCACGAAAACATCGGCGGCCGTCCGCTGTTCCTGACCGCGATCCTGCTGCTGGTGTTCTCGATCCAGTTCATCACCACCGGCGTGCTCGCCGAGATGATCTCGCGCATCTACTACCAGGGTCGCAAGGGACCGCTGCGCCTGGCCGGCAGTACGCCGCGCGCTGTCGAAGGCGGCTGGCAACAGCCAGCCGCGCTCACCGGCACGGCGACGCCCGCACCTGAATCCGCGCCGCTGCGCGAGGCGGTGCAGGATCACCGCTGAAGTTACGCGACCGAACGCGTCGCACTTTCTGGTACTGATTGCCGCCATCGCGCTGGGCTTCTGGAGTCAGCTCGGCGCCTTGCCGCTGTTCGATCTCGACGAAGGCGCCTTCAGCGAGGCCACGGTCGAGATGATCCACAGCGGCGACTATCTGTCGCCGACGCTGAACGGCGAGCCGCGTTACGACAAACCGATCCTGATCTACTGGCTGCAGGTCGCCGCGGTGAAGCAGTTCGGCGTGCGCGAATTCGCCTTCCGGCTGCCGTCCGCGATCTGCGCAACGTGCTGGCTGCTGCTGGTCTATGGCTTCACGCTGCTGTTCACGCGCGATGCACGCGCCGCATTGCTGGCTGGCGCCAGTCTCGGTCTCAGTCTGATGGCCGGACTGATCGGCCATGCCGCGATCGCGGA
>JAQGNU010000128.1 GCA_028291645.1 Nevskia sp. | reverse complement strand
CCTGGTGCGGCGCGACGTGCGCAGCTAAAAGCAGCTGCCCTTGAACTACTACCAGATCCAGACCAAGTTCCGCGACGAAATCCGCCCGCGCTTCGGCGTCATGCGCGGCCGCGAATTCCTGATGAAGGACGCCTACAGCTTCCACATCGACGAAGCCGATCTGGTGCGCGAGTACCAGAACATGCGCGCGACCTATACGCGCATCTTCACCCGCGTCGGCGTCGAGTTCCGCGCGGTCAAAGCCGACTCCGGTGCGATCGGCGGCGATCGCAGTGAAGAGTTTCATGTGCTGGCCAATTCCGGCGAAGACCTGCTGGCGGTATCGGATCAGTCGAACTACGCGGCCAACATTGAGGCTGCAGAGACGCGTTCGCTGGGCACGCGCGCTGCCGCATCAAGTGAAATGAGAGAAATCGTTACTCCAGACCAAAAGTCGTGCGAGGAAGTAGCCTCATTTCTGGGCGTACCTTTAAAAAATGTTTTGAAATTGTTGATCTACAAAGACAGGCGAGGTTTCGTTTTTGCAGTGGCGTTGCGCGGCGATCACACGCTAAACGAAGTCAAGCTCGACAAGTTTCTCGGTAGCTCTGCTCCGGCGGTTCGGGCCTCAGACGAGGACATTAAACAGGTTTTTCAGTGCGAGCCTGGCTTTTTGGGTCCGACGAATAGATCGATCCCGCGTGTGATTGCGGATCACGCTGCCGCACATTTAACTGATTTTATCTGTGGAGCGAATCGCACTGGCTACCACCTAGTCGGCGCCAACTGGGGGCGCGATGCAGCGGAACCGGAAACCGCCGATCTGCGCAACGCCATCGCCGGCGATCCGTCACCGGACGGGCAGGGCAGCCTGAAGCTGGTGCGCGGCATCGAAGTCGGCCACATCTTCCAACTCGGCCAGCTATATACGAATGCCTTGAAGATGACGGTGCTCGACGCCGATGGCCGCGAAGTCACGCCGGAGATGGGCTGCTACGGCATCGGCGTCACCCGCATCGTCGCCGCGGTGATCGAACAGCGCAACGACGACAAGGGCATCCTCTGGCCGGATGCGATCGCGCCGTTTCGCGTGCTGCTGTGTCCGATCGGCACCGACAAATCGGCGGCGGCGAAAGCGGCTGCGGAGAAACTCTACGAAGACCTGCTCGCGGCCGGCGTCGAAGTGCTGCTCGACGATCGCGGCTTACGTCCCGGCCCGATGTTCGCCGATGCCGACCTGATCGGCATTCCGCATCGCATCGTCATCGGCGAGAAGGGCCTCGCGCAGAACCAGTTCGAGTACAAGCGGCGCGATGCAGCTGCCGTAGAGATGATTCCGGCGACGGTCGACGCCGTGCTCGAGCGGTTGCAGCGCTAAGTCAGATGGGCCGCGCGTGTCGCGTGCCGGCTGCAGTTGCACGCACCTGCATGGTGACGTGGCTGCTGGCCTTGACCACGTCGATCGCGCATGCCGGTCCAACCGGTGAACCGGAACCGGAATTGCGTCATCGCATGGCGCAGGCGCTGGCCGAAAACAGCAGCTTCGACGATCGCTACGATGCCGAGGTCTGGCTCACCGATCTGTCGACGCGCATGCGGCGCTATGCACCGAAGGCGCTACCGGATTCGAAGCAGCGGATCGACTTCCTGCGCCGGGTTCACGCCGAGGCGGCGCGTGCGAAGGTCTCGCCGGAACTGGCGCTAGCGGTGATCAACATCGAGAGCGGCTTCGACCGCCTGGCGATTTCCACCAGCGGCGCGATGGGCTACATGCAGATCATGCCGTTCTGGCTGGAAGAAATCGGTCACAGCGGCGATAACCTGTTCCAGACCCAGACCAATCTGCGCATGGGCTGCACCATCCTGCGGTTCTATCTGGATAAAGAGCACGATAACTACGTGCGCGCACTGGCGCGCTACAACGGCAGCAGCGGCAAGCCGGATTATCCGTATCTGGTGTTGAGCGCGCTGAACAAACGCTGGTCGCCGCACTGAAGCTGTGGTTTTACTGAGGTCTGCTGCGCCGCCAGATTGACGCCGCGCTGCGGCTGCGCCTATAAAAGCGCACTCGCAACAAGTCATCACGCTCAGGGGAGTAGTCAGATGACGCATGCTCAGGGCTTGCAGCGGTGGGGACGCGTGCTGGTGTTGGCGCTTGCGACAATGGCTGCCGATTACGCGCGTGCACACGACGTCATTCCGTTCGAGAACGTCACGGCATCCAGCGGAACATTTCCGTTCGGTGGCCTGCAGCGCGAAGTGCTGGTGCTGCGGCCGACCGTGCCCGCGGCCGGCAAGCTGCCCGCGGTGGTCATGCTGCATTACCTGCGTGGCCGCGCCGACGACATGGCCGATCTGATCCAGGCTGGCAAGCTGGTGCGCGATCACGGCGTCGTCGTGATTCTGCCGGAGGCGGTCAACGGCGAATGGAATTACGGCAGCGGTTCCATCATCGGCCTCACCACGCCGCTGATCGACGATGTCGGTTTTCTCAGCGCGCTGATCACCAAGTCCGTCAACGATTATTCGCTCGATGCGACGCGCATTTACATGGCCGGCTATTCCAACGGTGGCCTGATGACGATGCGCTTCGCCTGCGATCATCCAGAGCAGATCGCGGCCGGCGGCAACGTTGCACGCGTGACGATGAAGTCGTCCGATTCGAAAGCCTGCAAGCCGAAGCTGCCGACGCCGATGCTGCTGGTCAATGGCACTGCCGATCCGGTGTCGACCTACGACGGCACCAAGCTGCTTGGCGTCACCGCCACGCTATCGGCGCCGGCCACCGCGGCGTTCTGGGCGAAGCTCGACGGCTGCGCGGCGACGCCCGTCGGTTCGACACTGGCGGACGCCATCGCCGACGGCACCACGGTGCATCTCGATACCTTCAGCGGCTGCACTGCGCTGGATGAAGTGGATTTCTACACGGTCAACGGCGGCGGCCACACCTGGCCTGGCAGCATCGGCTTCTCGCCTGGGCTCGGCATCACCAGCGAGGATTTCGACGCGACCAGCTTGTTGTGGAGTTTCTTCCAGCGGTTCTCGCGGCACTAAGCGGCACTCAGGAGCGCGACGATGAAGATGCATCGAATCAACGCTACCGAGTGCAGCCGGTTGGGCGCCGCGGCGCTGCTGCTGAGCTGTGCGGTCGCTGCGGCGCAAGCGCCCGGTCCGGTGCTGCGCGTCAACACCTATGCCACTGGCGATCAGCAGGCGCCGGCGATCGCCAGCGACGGCGCCGGCAATTACCTTGTGGTCTGGCAGAGCGATGGCGAGGACGGTAGCCTCGCCGGCATCTATGCGCAGCGCTACGCCGCCAACGGCACGCGCCTTGGCGGCGAGTTCCGCGTCAACAGCTACACCACCAACATGCAGATTCTGCCGGCGGTGGCGATGAACGCGGCGGGCGCGTTCGTCATCGTCTGGGACAGCGTCGGCCAGAATGGCAACGGGCTCGGCGTCTATGGTCAGCGCTACGCGGCCAACGGCGCGCCGCTCGGCGGCGAGTTCAAGCTCAACACCTCGACCAACGACATGTCGACGCAGATCGGCATCGCGATCGATGCCAGCGGCAATTTCGCAGTGGCGTGGCCCGAGCACTTCACGCCGTTGGGTGTGTCGACTGCGAAGACGTCGCTGATCGATCTGCGCCTGTATGGCGCGGACGGCAGCGCGCGCGGCAATCCGATCACGATCGCAACCTCGCTCACGGACAACCTGCGGGTGCCGGCCGTGGCGATGAACAGCAGCAACATCGTGGTGACCTGGAATGCCGCCGGCCGCGGCCATCTGCTGGCGGGTCCCGCGGGTCTTGGCGTCGGCATCCGCGCCCAGCGGCTGAAAGCCGATGGCACGCAGCAAGGCCTGACGATTGACGTCAACGCCGTCAGCGCGTCCGTGGTGGTGGATCGGCCGGTGGTGGCGCTCGACGCCGGCAGCAACTTCGTGATCGCTTGGGAAACGCTTGGCACCGACCTGAGTCCGCACGGCGTGCATGCGCGTCGCTACGCCGCCAACGGCAGTGCCATCGCGGCCGAATTCGCGGTCGGCGATGTCAGCAAGCTGCAGCGCAATCCGGCCATCGCGATGGGCGCGGCCGGCAACTTTGCGATCGCCGCGCACAGCGACGGCATTTATCTGCAAACCTACGGCGCCAATGCGGCGCCGATGATGTCCACCCGGGTCGATGACAGCAGCCTGGGCAATTCAGGCGCCTTGTCGCCGGCCTTGGCATTCGATGCCGCCGGCAACATCGTGCTGGCATGGCAGGACTACGGACGTGACGGCGACGGCCGCGGCATTGCCGTGCGGGCTTATCGTTAGCCCGGAACCAAGTCGCTGAGCCTGCCGTACCGACTGCCGCGCGTCAGTGCGTCGCGATCGTGCCTGCACGCTCGCGATCGTGCGAGTGATCCTGCGCCAGCATCAGATACATCGCCGGCACCACGAACAAGGTGAACAGCGTGCCGATCGATACACCGGTGGCGATCACCAGGCCCATATGATTGCGGCCGACCGCACCTGCACCGCTGGCGATCACCAGCGGCATCACGCCCAGTACCATCGACGCGGTGGTCATCAGGATCGGTCGCAGACGCACGCCGGCGGCGGATAGGATCGCGTCGCGCTTCGACTTGCCTTGTTTTTGCTCGTCGTTGGCGAACTGCACGATCAGGATGCCGTGCTTGGCGATCAGTCCGACCAGCGTCACCAGGCCGACTTCGGTGTAGATGTTGAGCGTGGCTTTCTGGAAGCCTAAGAAGATGAAGATCATCGCGCCGAAGATCGCCATCGGCACCGACATCATCACGATCAAGGGATCGCGGAAGCTTTCGAACTGTGCGGACAGCACCAGGAAGATGATGATGATCGCGAACATGAAGGTCAGCGCGAACGAGCTGGACTCCTGCACGTACTGGCGCGACTGGCCGGCGTAATCGATGGTGTAGCCCGGCGGCAGCACGTCTTTCGACAGCTTGCGCAGATAGTCGAGCGCCTCGCCCAGCGTGCCGCTCGGCACCGCGGCGAGCGTCGACGCGTTGAGCTGCTGGAAATGGCTGATGCGGGTCGGGATGGTTTCGGTCTTCAGCGAAACCACGGTCGACGCCGGCACCAGATTGCCGCTGCCGGTGCGAATGTAGTAGTCGCGCAGCTGCTCGGCGTTGATGCGGTCGGATTGCTGCACCTGCGGGATGACCTTGTACGAACGCCCGGAAATACTGAAGTAGTTGACGTAGCCGCCACCGAGCATCGCCCCCAGCGCGGAGCCGACGCTCTGCATGTTCATGCCGAGTGCGGCGACCTTGTCGCGATCGACTTTTACGGTGATCTGCGGCTTGTCCAGCTTCAGGTCGGAATCGATGTAGTAGAACTTGCCGCTCTTCTGCGCAGCCGCCAGGACGGCCTGCGTCACTTCATCCAGATTGGTGAACGGTTCGGTGGTGCCGATCACGAACGCCACCGGCGTGTTGACGCCGCCGGTACCGGTCGGCAGCGGCGGCGGCTGCGAGGCGTAGATCACCGGCCCGGCGATCT